>JAJCXQ010000770.1 GCA_029263355.1 Acidobacteriota bacterium
CCGGCCACGCCGACATTGAGCCAAACCGCCTGGCGCTGCCCGCCGGTGGCAAGGTGCAAATACGAAGTTGCGGCGGCGGATGAGACTTTCCCGATGCCGGCAACAATCAAAGCACCGGCTTCCCCACGATAGACCTTATAGGGGGTGATCGTCGGATCGTGGCGCAGTCCAAATCGTTCAGTGAGCGGCCGAGCCTCGGCGTCGAGGGCGACAACGAAACGTAACAAGTTCGGCCACTCAGACGCTGGCCAGCATGCCTTCGGCCGCTGGTAGAAAGTTGCTACTGGCCAAAATCTCGCTGCTGCTCACCACGTCGACTCCAGCTTGCTGCATGGCGTCGAAGGCGCGCTTGGAGTCACCTTCCGCCAACTCGACTCCACGACAGCCATCTTCGATGATTGTCGTTCGTAGGCCAAGCTGCGCCGCATCCAGGGCAGAAAACTTGACGCAGTAATCCGTCGCCAAACCCATGATGAAGACCTCGCTGATACGAGTCGCTCGTAGGTATTCCGCCAAACCCGTGGAGCGTTGCGCAGCGTTGTCAAAAAACGCGCTGTAGCTGTCGACCTGGGGATCAACACCTTTGAAGAAGACCTTCTCGATCTTCGACCGTTCGAGGTCTGGCGCCAGCTCAGCGCCTTGAGTTCCTTGCACACAATGCACCGGCCACAAGATCTGTGACTGGCCCGCGAGCTCGACGAGTTCCCCGGGCTGCATGTCGACATAGTTGGCGGCGAAGCTACCATGATCGACGGGATGCCAATCCTGGGTCGCGATGACGCGATCGAAATGCAACTGCAAGAGGTTGGCGACCGGGATGACATCATCGCCCTCAGGCACCGCCAAAGATCCGCCAGGAAGGAAATCATTCTGTAGATCGACGAGAAGCAACGCTTTCATGGCTACCTCCGGGGGGGTTCCAGCTCGAATCTTTTCAACATTTAGACTCAAATCGAGTATAAGTATAAGACTCACATAGAGCATAAGTCAATCTACGATTGGCCAGGCACCCCCGGAGAGTTACCGCTCGATCTCGGCGCCAACATACTGGCGCAGTTCATCGAGCTCATGGTCGAAGCCCCCGGAGAGGATCGGGAACCGGCACCAGGTTTTGGGATCCAGATTCTCGTCATCAACATGAAACGAAGGCGCGTAGCGTTCCCGTTTCCATTGATTGCGACACCACAGCCGAAAGAACCGCTCGACCCATTCGGCAAGCTGGTGACGATCGATCTCTGGACGTCGACCGCGCAGAGTTCGGTAGACCTCCACCGGCGCCTTCTTGTCGCGAATCGCTGCCCGCTCAACGGCGTCGAGGACCTCATAGGGCATCAAATCCCCTTCATCGGTCTGGCCCGATCCCAAGGGCCTGAGCTCTGCTGTCGGCTGCTGGACATTGACCGCCGACAGGGCCGGCAGCGGGCCAATGCCAAGGGGCCCGGAAGTCTCCATCCAACGCAGCCATTGGCGCAGAAAAGCCTTGTCGATGCCACCGATTGGACTCAACCCGCCGCAGGTGTCACCGTCCATCGTGGTATACCCCACCGCCGCCTCGGAACGATTGCTCGTCGCCAATAACAGAGCACCTCGCAAGTTGGCCAGCATCCAGACTCCGGGGCCGCGCACTCGCGCCTGAATATTTTGCAGCGCCAAATCATCACGCTCCCAGGTGAGCTCGCGCCCCACCGCCTGGGACACCATCGCGGTATAGGAATCAACCAGGCTATCGACATCGAGCTCCAAGAATTCGGCGCCAATCGCTTCAGCCACTGCCTTTGCTGCCCCACGGGTGGTCTCTGAGCTGTTGCGAGTCGACTGGTAGACGCAAAGTAATAGACGTCGCACCAGCGCCGCCAAGACACCGGCTCCTTCAAGGTCAAGATCGTCACCAACAGCAAGTTCGTCACCATGATCTAGGTGCGCTAGCTTGCTCTGTAGGGCTTCTGGGCCCAACTCGTCGAGAGCAAGAGCCACCATCAACGACACCAGGCAACTGGTTGCCGCAGAGTCCGCACCGCCCGAAAGAGAGACCACGAAACCATGAGATCGGCTCTTGCGCAAATAGTCGAAGAGCGCCAAGGCGATAGCACGGGTGAACTCTTCTTCCTTTTTGGTGTCGGAAGTTTCCCAAGCTGCGGGGCGAGGCTCGGAGGGTGCGAAGCGGGTGGCTGGGAACCGGAAGTCCACTGCGATCCGGTTACTGGGCCGTGGCTCGAGATCGGGGCGAAAACTACCGGTTCGCACCTGCTGCATCCGAGTGTCGTCAACATCGATCACCGCCGAGGTCAGCTGCCAATCAGAGAAGGCGAAACGCGGCCCCTGAGCCAACAGGCGACCACCGGAAGCGATCAATGCGCCACCGTCGAAAATAGATCGTCCCGATTCGTTACCGAGCAAGTTGGAGTAAACGTAGCTGACCCCGAAAGCCCGTGAGCCCTCGAGCACGAAGCGACGTCGAATATCGAATTTGTCAAATGCAAAATGACTAGCGCTCGGATTGAGGATGATGTCGACACCACGCTGCGCCAAGTCACTCCCCGGCCGATCCGCCACCCAGGCGTCCTCACAAATCTCGAAACCGATGTGGACTCCATCGACGCGAAAAACCAAATCGCCGAGGGGATAACTCGCACCGTCGATTTCGACCGAGCCGGTCTGTCGCTCGGGCCATGGCTTGAACCAACGCGGCTCATAGTAGAGACCGTCACCCGCCAGGAACTTCTTGGCTACGAATCCAGAGATCTGCCCATCCGTCAAGAGACAGACGGTGTCAAAGAGCGCCTTGCGGTACATCAGCGGAAGACCCAGAGCGACGGCGATCCCCCGAGTCTCGGGCACGATCTCCAGCAGCATCTCCAGCGCAGTGCGTTGCAAAGCGGGTGATTGAAAAGCGTCCTCGCAACCGTGGCCAGTGATCGCGAGCTCAGGCAGACACAGCAGGCTGATCTCTTCCTCTTTAGCTCGACGAATCGCATCAACGATGTTGCGGCGGTTGTTCTGCCAGCCCAGCGGGATCTGATTGAGCACCGCAGCGCCGACTTTGATGAGCTTCATAGCTTGGATCTTACCTCCATGATCAAGTCCTTCTTGAGACGATCAAGGCGCGTGTCGAGCCCGACCGGATACACTGCCGTCTGCTCGAGACGAGTAATTGCAGGGTCGAGAGCATCGAGCTGAGTCAAAGCACGAGCCCGGAGAGTGCCGATTTCCAGACCGATGTCGTCAACTTCAGCGATGCGCTGGCCATGCCGCAGGACAGGCTCGAGTAGGTCCAGCGAGTCAGCTTGCGGAGAGACTTGGTGTTCTTGACCGTCGCCATCGACCCATCGGCAAGGCTCGGATAGCCCCTTCTCCTCGTCATAAATCACATCTCCGACGAAGGTACCCCTGAGATGGTAGCGGCGCACCTGCTGCAAACCGGGATTCGACATCTTGCTGGGGTTCTCAGAAAGCTTGAGTTTCGGCTGCCAGGTGCCTTGGAGGTCGCGGATCGCGGTCAATTTGTAGACCCCACCGAGCGCGGATTCGCCGTGAGCGGTGGCGAGTCGTGTCCCCACCCCCCACACGTTGATCGCGGCTCCCGCCGCCTTGAGCTCGTTGATTCTCAACTCGTCGAGGTCGTTGGAGGCGACCACGGACGCATCGGGAAAGCCGGCAGCGTCGAGCAATCGACGAGCCTGCTGGCTAAGCTCCACCAAGTCGCCTGAATCCAGCCGAATACCGATCATCTCGAAGCCTTGCTGACGCAGCCGCTCGCCGGCCTGGATCGCCCGGTGGATGCCCGCAATCGAATCATAGGTGTCCACTAGAAAAATACAGTTGTTGGGTGACGCTGCCGCCCAGGCCTCGAACGCTTCGCTCTCATCGTCGAAAGACATCACCCAGCTGTGGGCATGTGTCCCCTTCAACGGAATGCCGAAACGACGCCCCGCCAGAACATTGGATGTGCCGCTACAACCGCCTATATAGGCCGCCCGGCTCGCGGACAATCCACCGTCGACCCCCTGGGCTCGACGCAAGCCAAACTCCAACACTGGATCACCATTGGCAGCACGGGCGATCCGCGACGCCTTGGTGGCGATCAAGGTTTGAAAGTTCAGGATCGTCAACAGCCCAGTCTCCAGCAATTGACATTGTGCGAGAGGACCGCGCACCCGCAGCAGTGGCTCGTGGGGGAAAACAACGGTCCCTTCGGGCACCGCGTCGAGGTCAATGGAGAGCACAAGATCATCCAGGAAACGCAGAAAGTGTGGCGCCAACAACGGTCGCCCATCATTACCTGTGAGGCCAGCCAGATAATCGAGATCCGCTGCTGAGTAGCGGAAGCTCTCGACCAATTCAAGAGCTTGTTCGAGGCCGCAGGCTACGGCATACCCACCGTCGAAAGGGTTCTTACGGAAGAAGAGATGGAACGCGGCCTCTCGCTCCGCCATCCCAGAGCTCAAATAGCCAGCGGCCATCGTCAACTGGTAGAGATCCGTCAACAATCCGAGATGCGCCGCGTCTCTAACCATCATGCTGGATCTGTTCTCCCCTGCCCATTCCCTGCGAGGAGCCCAAAACGCTCCGCCACTCCCTCGAGCTCTCGGACCTCCGACCAGCGCTGCCGCTTTCGCGCGCCGCCCAAGTAGACACGTAGTTTATCTGTCAGAACCTCCAAGGTGGCCTGAAGATCATCAGCGGTAAGGACTCCGGCATCGAGAATCTTGACCAGTGCACGGATGCGGTAGCGATCGAGGGCCGGAGTGCGCGAAAGCTGATCTGCGTGCCCGCCATATTTACGCAGCAGCGGTCGGTTGACGAGAAGCACCGGCCAGCGGCTACAAACCCGCAACCAGAGGTCGTAGTCTTCGCAGGCGGGCAGCGTTTCGTCGAACAGGCCAAACTCATCGAAGACTGACCGATGCACCACCACCGACGATGGCGAGATGGCACACAACGGCAGACATTGCCTGAACATATAACCACCTTGCTTGCGATGGCGCAGCCCAGGGTTGACCCGTCGCCCATTTCGGATCCATATCTCGTCGCTATGGCAGAGCCGATACTCGGATTCGGCAGTCAATGCCTCGAGCTGAATCTGCAGCTTCTCAGGAAGCCATTCGTCATCAGAATCGAGGAATGCCAGCCACTCGCTGGTCGCCGCTCCGATACCCGCATTTCTCGCTGCACTGACACCTCGTCCATCCAGTTGCAACACTCGGGTGGCGGGATAGCGCGCTCGCAGACCATCAACCGTGTCATCGCGCGAGCCATCGTCAACCACGATTAGCTCATCCGGCGGTCGGGTCTGAGATAGCACCGAAGCCACAGCCCGCAGCGTCAACTCGGCGCGGTCACGTGTCGGAATAATCGCCGCGACCGTTGTCATATCGGGCTATGGGTGGAGTCGCGATCGCGAAAGGTGAGGACAGGCATGAAGGAGCCAGGATATCTCACTGAATCCGAAACGCGACCACAGCGAATGTTTTGAAGACACGTTGTTCGAGCGCTGCTGTCCCGATCCCACCGATGGTCTAGAACTGTGTTGCCGCGAAGCTCGCTACAATGGCGCAGCGGTCATCCCAAGCCACCGAACCGAGGTCTTCTCAACAGATGTCAACGTCACCCGCCCCCGTCGCCGAATTGCGGTCCGTCACCAAGACGTACCGCGAGGGCGACCGCGATCGCGCGGTGTTGAGAAACGTCGAGCTGAGTGTTCTCCCGGGTGAGCTTGTCATGCTGCTCGGCCGCAGTGGCTCCGGCAAGTCAACAGTACTCAATCTCTTGAGTGGTATCGACTTACCAACATCGGGAGAGGTACTGCTAGGGGGTGCATGCCTCAACGCTTTGAACGAGCGCGAGCGAACTCTGATACGACGTGAGAGCGTCGGCTTCGTGTTCCAATTCTTCAACCTCATTCCGACCTTGACGGTTGAAGACAATGTCCTCCTGCCGTTGGAGCTAGCCGGCAAGCTCTCCGCTAGCGAACGTCGCAGAGCTCTCGACATCCTTGCCACGGTGGGTCTCGGCGACCGGCGGCAGAGCTATCCCGATGTTCTGTCTGGCGGCGAGCAACAGCGTGTCGCCATCGCCCGCGCTCTTGCCCACGACCCACTGGTGCTGCTCGCCGACGAACCGACCGGCAACCTTGATCTCGAGACCGCCGAAGAGATCACTGACTTGCTGGTGGGTTCAGCTCGTCGCAATGACAAGACGCTGATCGTCGCCACCCACAGCCGCGAGTTGGCGGCGCTCGGTGATCGAGTGCTGACGATCGAAAACGGCAGTTTCGTCGAACGTACCGACGCGTCATGAGCCGATTACTGCGTCGAGCCAGCCTCCGCCATCTGACGTCTCACCCATGGTTGATTGGCCTGTCGCTCTTGGGTGTGGCGGTAGCGGTAGCAGTGGTGGTCGGCATCGACCTTGCCAACGCCAGTGCTCGGCGAGCGTTCCAGCTCAGTGTCGAAGGGGTCGCCGGGCGAGCCACACACGAGATTGTCGGTGGACCTTCGGGCTTGCGAGAGAGCGTATACGTCGATCTCCGGACCCAACATGGCGTTGACGGTATTACACCGATTGTTGAAGCAACCGTGGCAGCTACAAATGGCACGGGACGCACGTTCCAGCTGCTTGGAATCGACCTGTTCGTGGATGACCAGCTGCGTTCTTTTACCCCAAAGTTCCAGGGCAACACCGATCCAGCAGCTTTTCTGACGCTGCCAGGAGCCACCTACCTCGGGCACGAGCTGGCCCAACAGCTCGGCATCAAAGCTGGCGATCGACTGCCGATCCGGGCCGCCGGGTTGGCTCGTGAGCTCGAGATTGTTGGCCTGTTGGCGCCTCCGGACGAGCTCTCCCGCCAAGCCTTGCGGGATCTGTTGATCGTCGACATCGCATCAGCGCAAGAATTCCTGGGCCTCGAGGGACGCCTCAGTCGTATCGACATGAGCTTGCCAAGCGGTAGAGAGCAAGTCGAGCATGAGGCAAAGATCAGGGCCCTGCTGCCTGCAGATGCTGAGTTGAGGACCAAGTCGGCACGCGCCGGCGCACTGGATCAAATGACTCGGGCTTTCCGTCTCAACCTCAGTGCCTTGAGCCTACTTGCCTTGGTGGTCGGAATGTTCCTGATCTATAACACCATGACCTTCTCGGTCGTTCAGCGTCGCCCACTGATCGGCACCTTACGGGCACTGGGAGTCACGCGGCGCCAGATCTTCGCGCTCATCGCAGGCGAGGCGTTGCTGATCGGGATGATCGGCTCAGCAGTCGGCATCGCCGGGGGTATCGCGCTCGCTCGAGGTCTGCTTGTGCTCGTCGCTCAGACCATCAACGACCTCTACTTTGCCATCTCCGTCACATCGATATCGATTCCAATGAGCGGCTGGCTCAAGGGGGCGCTTCTGGGCATCGTTGGAACCGTTCTTTCGGCCATGAAACCGGCCAAGGAAGCGACTTCCGCTCCGCCACGGGAAGTGTTGGCGCGTTCAGACCTGGAGCGCCAGGCACGACGGGCGGTCACCCGGACCGCCCTGACCGGTGGCTGTTTGCTGTTGGTGTCGGCGTCACTCATCGCCTTGCCATCCAAGAATTTGCTGCTTAGTTTCGCGGCGTTGTTCCTTTTTGTGCTCGGTTTTGCCGCCTTGGTGCCAGCAGCGACCCAGGCAATGATACGATGGCTAAAAACGCCGATGCGACGCGTGTTCGGTGTCCTCGGCACGATGGCCGTTCGTGGCGTCGCGACCACCATGAGCCGGACAGGAGTGGCGATCAGCGCGCTGGTCATCTCAGTTTCGGTCACCATCGGTGTCGGCGTGATGGTCGCTAGTTTCCGGTCGACCCTGATCGACTGGCTGGGGGTGACCTTGGCGGCGGACGTTTACGTGGCGCCGGCT
Source organism: Acidobacteriota bacterium (assembly GCA_029263355.1). GTDB lineage: Bacteria > Acidobacteriota > Thermoanaerobaculia > Multivoradales > J023 > JAAELT01. Next base: position 7,878 of record JAJCXQ010000770.1, read on the forward strand.
GACCCTGGCTCTCACGGAGGCGCCAAGACTCTCGATCCAGAAGTGCTTCAGAGGATCGAAAACGATCCCAGAGTCGCTTTCGTGAGCACCATCCGGCGCGTCCGCGTGAGCTCGCCGCGAGGCCCGGTGCTAGTGGCCGCGCTAAGCACCGAAAGACCTGGATTTTCCGCATACCGCTTCGCTCAGGGCGAGCCCGACGACGCCTGGGACCGCTTCCAGCTGCAAGCAGCAGCCATCATTTCCGAGTCCTTCGCTTATCACAACGATCTCGATGTCGGCTCGGTCGTCGAGCTTTCGACCGATCGCGGCGCCCACTCCTTCGAGGTGGCGGGCGTCTACTACGACTACGGCTCCGATCAAGGTGTCGTGACCTTGAGCCGAGCGACTTATGACCGTTATTGGGACGATCCATCGATCTTCTCGATCGGACTCTTCACTCACCAGGATGTCGATCGCGAACGGCTGATCGAGGATCTCAGAGCGCAGCTCAGCGGGCATGAAAACGTTCGCTGGATCTCTAACCGAGACCTGCGGGAAGCATCCCTAGAGATCTTCGATCGCACCTTCGTGATCACGGAAGTGTTGCGTTTGCTGGCGGTGGTTGTCGCCTTCATCGGCGTTCTGACCGCGTTGATGGCCTTACAGCTCGAGCGCGCCCGAGAATTTGGCGTACTGCGCGCCAACGGCCTGACGCCACGCCAAGTCGCTGGATTGGTGATCGTGCAGTGCGGCCTGATGGGTTCGGTGGCGGGGCTCCTCTCCTTGCCCCTCGGATCCGCCCTGGCAGTGATGTTGATCCACATCATCAACCGTCGATCCTTCGGCTGGACATTGCAGATGGAGCTGCCACCGTCAATCTTGGTACAAGCCTTGGTATTAGCGCTGGCAGCCGCTGTTCTGGCGGGTCTCTACCCCGCTTTCCGGCTTTCGCGAGCTTCGCCGGCTCTGGCGTTGAGAGAAGAGTGAGGCAACCCAACATGCCATGGCTTGCGATGGTGCTGCTGTGCACCCTAGTGCTCGGTTGTCGCGACAGCTCCAGGCCCCCAACCACCGCAGGGCTGTCCTCTCGAGAGACTCCAATAAACTCGGCGGTTGAGATCCTCGGCGGCGGCGACACTGCAGGCTACGAGCTTGCCATCGAGCCTCACGAGTTCGTCTTTCCGCGCGACCATGGACCCCACCCTGGGTTCAAAACCGAGTGGTGGTATTTCACCGGCCATCTCGAGACCGATGAAGGGGCGCGATTCGGTTATCAACTGACCTTCTTTCGCCAGGCACTGGCGCCAGAGGCGCCGGATCGGCCGTCTTCTTGGGCGACCCGCCAACTATATCTGGCTCATTTCGCCCTCACCGATGTGTCAGGCGGCTCCTTCCACAGTTTCGAGCGCTTCAGTCGCGGCGCAGCAGGCTTGGCGGGAGCCGACGAGAACCACCCGTTTCGGGTTTGGTTGGAGGATTGGTCCGCAGAGGCAATGACCACCGAAGCGTTTCCGCTTCGCTTGCGAGCAACCTCGCGGGGGCCCGAGCCGATCGCACTCGATCTCACTCTCGAAAGCCACAAACCAGTGGTGCTACAGGGAGACCGAGGCCTGAGCCGAAAAGGTGACCAACCGGGAGACGCCTCCTATTACTACTCACTGACTCGACTCTCAGCACGCGGCACGGTCACGATCCACCAACGCTCCGTTCCGGTCACCGGCAGCAGTTGGCTCGACCGCGAATGGTCGACCAGCGCCCTCGGGCAAGAGCAGGTAGGCTGGGATTGGTTCTCGATCCAACTCGACGACCAACGCGAGCTGATGTTGGCTCAACTACGGCGAGCTGATGGCAGTGTCGACCCGGTCAGCCACGGTACATTGGTGGCGGCTGACGGCTCGACTCGACCGCTCGCCTACGAGGACTTCGTCATCGAGGTGACCTCAACTTGGCGCAGCCCACACGGGGCCTTTTACCCGTCCCGCTGGCGCTTGCAGATACCGGCGGCAGCCTTGATTCTCCAGGTCGAACCGCTGCTGGCTGATCAAGAGCTCGACGTATCGTTTCGCTACTGGGAAGGCGCCGTCTCCGTCCAGGGTGCCGACCTCGGAAACCCACTTCGAGGCTTGGGCTACGTCGAGCTCGTCGGCTATTCTGAGTGAGCTACGAACCGGGCAAACCGGTTGCGACCCGGGGCCGCCGAACGTACAATCTCATCAGGGCGAAAGGATCCATAGCGGTAAGCCCGTCTTCGCTTCACCGCTCATGTTATAATCGAGATTGGCGGATGCATGGTTCCAGTCTTCGGCAGCAGCTGGACGACCCTGCAGGGGCTTGCCACAGTTGGCGTCTCCCTGCGACATCTTGATGTATCCAAAGGTAGTCTTGTTCATGGAGTCAGGCCCTCTGAGTCTGTTTCCAGTCGAGAAGTTCCGAGCAAGTGGCGAAATAACGGCGCCACTGGGATCGGTGTTCATTCTCGACAGGAGACACTCGGAGTGATGGCGCCACAAGACATGAGCAACCTCACGGGCCCACACGACCGATAGATAGCGAGCGACACCCAAGTCGACGCCGAAAAAACAATCTTGTACCCCGCCCGGGAGAAAACTATGAATCGAAGAAAATTTGTACAGCAAGGCATGCTTGGCGCCGTTGGAGTTGGAGCAGCTGCCTGTGGCTCCCCCGCCGATGACGGTGCGCCGGCGGTGCACACTCAAAAATCCGTCACCTGGAGGCTCGCTTCGAGCTTCCCGCGCAGCCTCGATACCATTTATGGCTGCGCCGAGGTGCTGGCCGAACGGCTCGAGGCGATATCCGAAGGCCGTTTCCGCATCCGCTGTTATCCGGCCGGAGAGATTGTCCCCTCTGATCGCGTCATGGATGCGGCACAACAAGGCACCGTCCAAATAGGCCACACCGCCAGCTACTATTTCATCGGCAAGAATCCCGCTCTGGCCTTCGACTGCTGTGTCCCCTTTGGTCTGACGTCGCGGCAGCAGACCGCCTGGCTGATCGAAGGTGGTGGCCTTGATCTGATGCGGGGCTTGTTCGCGGACTTCAATCTGACGACCTTCCCGGCCGGCAATACCGGTTCCCAAATGGGAGGTTGGTTCCGGCGTGAGATCGGCAACGCGACGGATCTCCAAGGACTCAGGATGCGTATCCCGGGCCTTGGTGGTGAAGTCATGAGCCGTCTCGGTGTGACGGTTCAAATGTTCGCTGGCGGCGAGATTTATCCCGCTCTCGAGCGCGGCGCGATCGATGCTACCGAATGGGTGGGGCCGTACGACGATGAGAAGCTCGGCTTCCACAAGGTCGCCAAATATTACTATTACCCAGGATGGTGGGAGCCGGGGCCCTCGCTGTCTTACCACGTCAATCTCGATGCCTGGGGCAAGTTGCCGAAGGCGTATCAGGAAATGTTCACCACCGCCGCCAGTCAATCAGCGACCGTCATGCAAGCTCGGTATGACCAAAGAAATCCTGCAGCCCTGGCCCGACTGTTGGCGGCGGGTGTCGAGATGCGACCATTCTCCAAAGATTTGATGCGCGCCGCACGCAGCGCCGCGCTCGACATGCAAGAAGAGCAAGCCGCGGCCGATGCGACATACCGGAAGATCTATGAGACCTGGAAGTCGGTCCGCCGCAACGCTTACCGTTGGTTCGACACCGCTGAGCTGGCATACGCCCGTTTCGCGTTCAAAGAGGAAGGAAAGTGATTAGATGACACTCGTTCAATCGACCTCCAAGGTCGGCGTCTACTGCGACGTAGCGAATATGTACCGCAACGGCGGCCAGAGAATGCAATATGACAAGCTGCGTGAGTTCGCTTGTCGTGATTTTGCCGAGCCAGTAAGGCTCAACGCTTATGTCACTTTTGATGCAGAACGAGCGAAGACCGATTACACCTATCGAGACGGCGCCCGGAGCTTCCACTCCAAGTTGAGAGACTACGGTTACAAAGTCTGCGTCAAAGAAATCAGCTGGTACCGTGACGACTCTGGCAACCGCTACGGCAAAGCAGATGCGGATCTCGACCTCGCCGTTGATGCATTGTTGCAATCTGAGAATCTGCACCGAGTACTGATCGCCTCGGGCGACGGCGATTTCGTCAACGTCGTGCGAGCGCTGCAGAACCGCGGCTGCCGGGTCGAAATCGTCTCGCTCGACAACAGCTCCCGTTTGCTGCACCAGGAAGCAGACCTCTGCATCTCCGGATATCTGATTCCGAATCTGATTCCCAACAGTCGCGGCCCGCAACGCGTCGAATGGGGTGAGCTCGGCTCGCGAGTCCGTGGCTGGTGCTACTGGCACGAAGCTGAGCGTGGTTTCGGTTATGTGCGATTTCTAAAACAAATCGATAACGGGCTGTGGTTCACCGACGCCAGGCACCCAGATTCACCTTACGGCACCGCCTTTTTTCACGACTCGAATCTGCCGTCCGCGGTCCGCCCGTCATCGCTGCCCAGTCGCCGTCAAGTCCTAGAGTTTGAGCTCGCCCCATCCGAAAAATCGGACGGCTTGCAAGCTTTGGATATCGAGCTGATCAGTCGAGGCTGAGTTTCGGCTGATCAGTCCAACAAGACCGTCACCAGTTCGGGGAAGACGATGATCAGGATCAGCCCGATCAGCTGGATGGCGATGAATGGAAGAGCACCGCGGTAAATCTGGACGGTGCTGACTTCCTTGGGCGCGACTCCCCGCAGGTAGAACAGAGCGAAGCCAAAGGGTGGAGTCAAGAACGACGTCTGCAAGTTGACTCCGATCATCACCCCGAACCACACCATGTCGATCCCCAGCAGTTGGGCCGCCGGTGCGACTAGCGGGATGATGATGAAGGCAATCTCGAAGAAGTCGATGAAGAATCCTAGAATGAAGATCGAGACGTTGGCGACGACTAAGAGTCCAATCTTGCCCCCCGGCAACCCGGTCAGCAGGTCTTCGATCCAGAAGTCGCCTCCCAGGCCCCGGAAGACCAAAGCAAAAGCCGTCGAGCCGATCAGCAGAAGCAGCACCATCGAAGTCAGCTTGGTGGTCTCATCCATCGTCGCTCGAAGGGCTTTCAGCGTAAGCCGACGATGCCCAATAGCGAGCAACATCGCTCCCATCGCGCCCAAGGCGCCCGCCTCCGTTGGCGTCGCGATACCGGCAAAAATACTTCCGAGAACGAGCAGAATCAGAACCAATGGTGGAATCAGTACCCACACCACCTGGCGTAATAGCTCCGATGCCGAATGCTCGAGCTCCTCGGGCGGCAAAGCAGGAGCTGCCGTCGGGTTGAACAGCGCAACACCGACAACGTAAGCGGCGTAGAGCCCAGCCAGCATCAGGCCCGGCAACAGCGAGCCGACGAACAGGTCGCCGACAGAGATGCCGAGTTGGTCGGCCAGCACCACCAACACCACACTCGGCGGAATAATCTGTCCGAGGGTGCCGGCAGCACTGATGACGCCGGTGGCGAGCTCGGTCGAATAACCGTAGCGAAGCATCACAGGGAGCGAGATCATTCCCATGGCGACGACGGACGCCCCAACCACACCGGTCGCCGCCGCCAACAAGGCGCCCACAAAGACCACTGCCAGAGCCAAACCTCCCCGTAACGAGCCAAAAAGCTTGCCGATGGTTCGGAGCAGGTCCTCGGCGAGCTTCGCCTTCTCGAGCATCGTGCCCATGAAGATAAAGAACGGCACGGCGAGCAGCACAAAGTTCGACATGATCCCGAAGACGCGTTCGGGCAGAGCGTAAAGCAAAGCCCAATCCATGATCCCGAGTTGGACGCCCAGGGCAGCGAAGAACAGCGCCGAGCCGCCGAGGGCAAAGGCCACTGGATAGCCGGTGAAAATCAGCGCAAAAGCACCGACAAACATCCAAGGCGCCAGCGCTTCTCCACTCACAGATGAATCTCTCTGGAAGGCA
>JAJCXQ010000771.1 GCA_029263355.1 Acidobacteriota bacterium
TGCGCGGTCACGTTTTCTTTCTTCCGGGCGATAGACCCGAGGACCTGGTTTGGTCAGAGGAGGCGGCTATGGAGCTTCTGAAGATAGACTTCCTGCCGCAATCGGCGGTTGAGGCCAACACCGGGAAGGCGAGACTTTCAGCGATAGCTGAGTCAGTCGTAGGTATGGAGGAAGATGCGATCTTCCAGTACTTCGTAGCTAACTTTCTGCGCTCGGATCGAAAAGAGGTCCAGGACTTGATAACAATTCTCGATCGAGTCAGGGTCACGTGACAACGATCGTTGCCGAACGCCGACGAACAAACAGGTGAACCGAACTCTCGTTCCGTTGAGCGATATCTGTTTGAGATGATCACAACAGATTCGGATTCAAGGATTTCTGTGCCTCATGGTTTGTGTCGGTCACAAGGCGAGTGCGCGCCCTCGCAGGCGGTGGTAACCGTCCTGCTGAAGAAGCCTGTAGACTGTCGGCTAAGGAATCGGTTAGCTCGTTTCTGGGGGCGAGACTAGATAGGAGGGCAGGCGATCCACGAGCTAGAGACCTTCTCGGTCGCTTCGCGACTTGGCGCCGAGGATTTCACCGGCACGGAGCGGTTTCTGATTCAGCGCCGCATCGGAGCCGGTGCCTTCGGCGTGGTCTACGAGGCCTACGATCGGGAGGCGCGCAGTCTCGTGGCGCTCAAAGTGCTGCGGTTCGCTGAGGCCGATTCGCTTTATCGGTTCAAGAAGGGCTTTCGGTCGCTGGCGGATATCAGACACCCGAATCTGGTGTCGTTCTACGAGCTGCATTCTCAGGACGGACAGTGGTTTTTCTCGATGGAGTTGGTGCCGGGGCTCGAACTGATCGAAGCGTTGAGGGGCGGTGGGGGCGAATCGGCCGACATTGCGACAGACGGTATTGCGACAGCCGGCGTGGCGGTAGCTGGTGCGGCGGAAGCTGATGCTGCAAAGCCCAATTCCGACCGCATCCGCCACGTCATGCTGCAGTTGGCGCGCGGTCTTCAGACCGTCCATGCCCATGGCATAGTCCATCGCGACATCAAGCCACCCAATGTGTTGGTCACCGCCGACGACCGTGCGGTTTTGCTCGACTTTGGGCTGGTCACCGAGTTTCATCGCATCGGCATTCCGGAGGCCGCCGTTCAAACGGTGGGCACGCCGGCCTACATGTCGCCGGAACAGGCGTTGGCGTTGCCCGGTACGCCGGCGAGCGATTGGTACAGCGTTGGGGTGATGCTGTATCAAGCGTTGACCGGAGAACTGCCGTTCCAGGGCAGCACCTTGAAGATTCTGGCCGACAAGCAGACCGGAGTTGCGCCGAGCATGTCCAATGTGCCGGCGGATCTCGAAGAGCTCAGCAGGCGGTTGTTGGATCCAGATCCCGAGACCCGACCCAGCGGCGACGAGGTCATCGCGTTCCTCGAGGGTAGCGGGGTTTTGAGAGACCATGGATGGAGGTTGCCACCCGACGAGATCGAAACGCCGTTCGTGGGTCGCGAGCGAGCTCTCGGCCGTATTGTCGAAGCCTACGAGGCGAGTTGTCGCAACGCAGTCGTGGTTTATTTGAGCGGCGCCTCGGGCATGGGTAAAACCGCGCTGATCGACCAATTTATCGAGCGTCTCGACATCTCCGACGACCGGGCGGTGGTGCTCGCGGGCCGGTGCTATTTGCAGGAGTCCGTGCCTTACAAGGCCCTGGACAGCTTGATCGATGCGCTGAGTCGTTATCTCTTGAGCTTGCCACAGGAAGAGGTGGTGACTCTGTTACCCGACCAGATCGCGCCCCTAGCGGTGCTCTTTCCGGTGTTGCTGCGGGTCGGGTCGGTGGCCGACGCACCGAGCGAACAGCTTGATCCTCAAGTTCTGCGTCGGCGTGCTTTTGCTGCCTTGCGGCAGCTCTTGGGGCGTTTGTCGGAGAGCCGGAATTTAGTGTTGTTCATCGATGACCTACAGTGGGGGGACATGGACAGCTTCTTGCTGCTCAACGAGATCCTCAAACCGCCGGATCCGCCGCCACTACTGCTGATCTGCGCCTATCGTCAAGAAGACGAGCTCTCGAGTCCATTCCTCCAGGCTTTGGGCGAACAGCGCGAGAGTTTCCGGTGGCACGGAGTCGACGTGCGCGAGCTCGAGATCGGTCGGCTGTCGGAGGATCAGGCCCGAGACCTGATCGCGGCGCTCTCCCCGGAGGCGCCGGAAATCGCCTCTGAACGCACCGCCAGCATCCTGCGCGAGGCTGCCGGCAGTCCCTTGTTTTTATCCGAGTTGGCGCGCTTTTCCCGTGAGGGTCGATCAGGAAATACGGTGGAGTCTACTGTCGACGGTCCAGAAATGGCGGTGCCTTTCATGCTCTCGGAGCCGCCCGCAGTGTCTTCGCAGGAGGCTATTTCACTGCTACAACGAGCTTCGGCACGGCCGGTCTCACGCGACGAGATCTATCTGCGGGACGTCATCATGGCCCGGGTGGAAGCGCTGTCGCCACCGGCTCGTCGGCTGTTGGAAATTGTTGCGGTGGCGGGGAAGCCGGTGGATCTACTCGCCGCACGCCAAGCGGTTGATCTCGGGTCGGAGGGCGCGGCAGCGGTGGCGCAACTGAGAACGCAGAGGCTCATCCGTCAGTTGGCGGTGGAAGGCCGCGAAGAGATCGAGGCATATCACGATCGCATCCGCGAGATGGTGGCTGAGAGCCTGAGCCCGTCGACCCTTCGGGAAGTCCATCGGTTGTTGGCGCTGGCGTTGGAGTCCTCTGGCCGCGCCGATCCTGAGACGCTGGCGGTCCATTTCCAGGCGACGGAGGAGGGCGCACGGGCGCGGGAGTATGCCGCCACTGCTGCGGCGCAAGCCGAGGAGGCGCTAGCGTTCGAGCGTGCGGCCCGTCTCTATCGCCTGGCTCTCGATCTTACTGGGAATTCCGGCGACGATCGTTATGAGTTGCAGGTCAAACTCGGTGCGGCCTTGGCTAATGCCGGGCGCAGTCGCGAGGCGGCCGAGAGTTTCCTGCAAGCGGTCACCCACTCGGGCAAGATCAATCCGATCGTGGCTCAGCGCCATGCGGCGGAACAGCTCTTGATCAGTGGCCATGTCGACCGCGGGCAAGCGATCTTGCGCCACGTCCTGCGGACCGTCGGTATGCGTCTCGAGGAACGATCCTGGAAGGCGTTGATCGATCTTTGGTGGCATCGCCTGCGCCTGCGCCTGCGCCTGCGGGGTTTCCGCTTCACCGAGCGTCCAGCTGCGGACTGCGACCCAGCGGAGCTGCATCGCATCGACGTCTGTTGGTCGGTCGAGATGGGTCTGTGTTTGGTCGACGTGTTGCGGGCTTCACAATTCCACGCCCGTCATCTGTTGTTGGCGCTGGCCGCCGGAGATCCTGAACGGGTGGCCCGAGGGCTGGCCATGGAGGTGTTCTTCGGCGCCATGGAGGGTGCTGACGGCAGCGAGGTCTTGTCCCAAGCGCGGGCACTGGCCGAGCGGCACCGTGGACGGTACGCCGCGTGTCTGACCGAGATGGCCTCCGGCATGCTGGCGTGCTCCCGTGGAGAATGGCGCGAAGCCAACCGTTTCTTGAATTCCGCCGAAGACCAGATGCGTGAAGTTCGTAGCGGGGTTGCTTGGGAGCTCGACACCGTGCGTCACTTCCGAGTGCTGGCAATGCTTCACCTTGGCTCGTGGCCAGCGCTGTTCGCCGAGCTGCCGAGCTTGCTCGCTCCGGCGCGGGAGCAGAGTGATCTTTATCTCGAGATCCATCTGCGGCATTGGGTGGAGAGCTTTCAGCTGTTGTTGGACGATCGGCCCGATGCCGCCCAGGAGCTGTTGGGAGACGCGATCCGAGATTGGTCGCACCAGGGATTCCATTTTCAACACTTTGGCCATCTGCATGCGGTTACCCAGGTTGCGCTGTACCAAGGCCACGGGCTGCAAGCCTGGAACTTGGTGCGGCAGCGTTGGGGGGAGCTGACGCGGTCGATGATCCAACGGATCGAAATTGTGTTGATCCTGTCCCACGATCTGCGATCGCGTTGCGCGTTGGCCGCGGCCGCCGAAGGGGCGTGCGATCCGGCTTTTCGGTCGTGGCTTCTTGACCAAGCCGAGGCCGGAGCACACAAGATCGAGCGTGCCGCCACCCCTTGGTCCGTCGGTTTGTCCAGCCTGTTGCTAGCTGGCGTCGCGTTGTTACGCGGTCATGACGCGGAGCAACTCAAACACCTGGAGACCGCGATCATCGCCTTCGATCGTTGTGGGATGACAGCCCACGCAGCGGTGGCGATCTGGCGCCGCAGCCAGCTCGACCCAGCCTCGTCAAAGGGTAAAGATGCGGTCGATGTGCTGACCAAAAAAGGGGTGCGTGATCCCGAGCGCTTAGCGGCGATGTTGGCTCCGGGAAAGTGACCGACCGAGAATCTCGCGAAGCACCGGGACAAGCAGGGTAGAATCCCGATGCCGACACATGTCCGCGGTTCGGCCCGGGGGGGCGATCGAGCCGCAGATTCAGCCTGACCCGAGGAGCAGGCAGGATCTTGGTGTCCCCTGCGGGGTCCTGGACTGGGTCTTGGTGCGAGACGCGAGAGGGAGGCGGCGACGAGATGGGTGCGTTCTACAACAGCATCTGTGTTCCGGGAAGAGAACGTCAGCAAGTCAAGAGCTCGCTGTTGCGTTGGCTTGGCCTGAAAGGTTTTGAGCTTTCGGAGCAACCGGTGCTGTTCGATCTCGATGGCGAAAGCGAACGTTGCGCCTTTCTGGTGTCGAACGATCGCTGGACGCTGGTTTTTTTCAGCAAGTTCGAGGAGGAACGGCGGCTGATTCGGGAGTTGCAGTGCTGGTCGCCCGTGGTGCTCTACATTTGGGTCCAGGACTCTGATGTCTGGGGTTACGATCTGCTCGATCGTGAAGGTTTTGCTGCTTCCTTCAATTCCAATCCCCGTGGTTTCCGCTCGTTCGCCGAGGACCTGGCCGAGAGACCCGAGGCTGATCCCGAAGTGGTGTGTGAGCGACTCGGTCTCGAAGACCGAGTCGATGCCCTGCGTCGCATCCATCGGTCCAGCGGCCTGTTCACGGAAGATGCTTGTCTCGAGCTCTGTCGTTTGATCGATGCCGAGGCGGCGTTGACCAGCTACGATGATCTCGAGCGCGGTGCAACCGATGACCTCGATGGCTGGCAGGTCGAGCAGTTACATTTTGTGCGGAGCGATTCCGCGGCAGCGCTCGACGACCTGATCGATCTGCACGAGCTGAGTCTCGGCGGACGTGATGGATTGGCCACTCGCACCATCCGTTCGCAGCGGATCGAGATTCCTCGAGAGGTGCTGGCGGAGGCAGAGCGGCGCCGGCGTCGCGTGGGTCGCATCGTTTATGCGCTGCGCCCCATGTCGTGGTTGGCTCGAACCTGGCGCAAGGGTTCTGAGGCCAGCCGCGAGCGGCGGCTGGCACTGCCGCCCGCGGCTCCGAGGATGCCCAAGGAGGCGGAAGTGTCGCGGGTCGAGTCGAGTGACATCATCGAAGTTCGCCACCTCATCAACGAGCGCCACCGCTGTCGAATCAGGCTGGCGGTGGGAGGCGAGCTGCAATCGAGCTCAACCAAGCCGGCGTCAGTGTTCGCCTTTCAAATCGGTGACACGACGGTGACGTGTACGGCGCGCCCGCGCTCTCGAATCCGAGAGGTGCTGCAGCAGCCGAGTCACTCGAACGTTCTGTGCGACGAGAAATACCGGATCGGCGGACTCAAAGCGCGGCATATCGTCTTCGAGTTGCCGCCCCTTTACCTGGCGGGAACCACCGGTCCGTCATATCTGGGGCTCTACGTTGTTCAAACCGAGCCCGCGCTCTACGTTTTTCTGTATCGTTTCCCGCGCAAGATTCTCAAAGAAGTGGAGCGGGCGATCCGATCGACGGTAGGATCCTTCCGTCTGCTGAGTTGACCCGCTGGCCAACAACGTTCGATCCCCCCGCATGCTGCGTCTCACAAATATCAGACTGCCCCTGGACCATCAGGCTGATGAGCTCCACCACGCGGTCCTCGAGCGTCTCGGTGTCGACGCTGAGGCCGTGATCAAAACCGCGATCATCAAACGCAGTGTTGATGCTCGCCGCCGCAAGGCGATTGTCCTCATTTACAGTGTCGACGTAGAGGTGGTTGCTGAAAAGGAGATACTGCAGCGGCTCGAGGATCGAACCGACGTAGGCCCGCAGCCGGACACTACCTATCGCCTGGTGGCGAAAGCGCCAGCGACACTGACTCGCCGTCCAGTGGTGATCGGGTCCGGTCCGTGTGGTCTGTTCGCCGGCTTGGTCCTCGCCGAGATGGGATTTCGACCGCAGATTCTCGAACGCGGCAAGCCGGTGCGAGAGCGCACCGTCGACACCTTTGGCTTATGGCGCAAGGGGGTTTTGAATCCGGAGTCCAACGTGCAGTTCGGAGAAGGCGGGGCCGGAACGTTTTCCGACGGCAAGCTCTACAGTCAGATTCGAGATCCGCAGCATCGCGGACGTAAGGTGCTGACCGAATTTGTCGCGGCGGGGGCTCCTAAAGAGATTTTGGTGGTCAACAAACCTCACATCGGCACCTTCAGGCTGGTGAAGATCTTGGAGAACATGCGGGCCAAAATCGAAGCTTTGGGAGGAGAGTTTCACTTTCACAGCCGGGTCGAAGACCTGCACCTCGAAAGCGGGCAGGTGCGCGGTGTGCGTCTCGCCAGCGGTGAAGAGATCGAGACCGACCACGTGGTGCTGGCGGTTGGGCACAGTGCCCGCGATACCTTCCAGATGCTCTCGGATCGTGGAGTTTACCTCGAAGCCAAACCTTTTTCGATCGGTTTCCGACTCGAGCATCCGCAGTCGTTGATCGATCGTTGCCGGTTCGGGGCCAACGCTGGGCATCCCTTGTTGGGCGCGGCGGACTACAAGCTGGTTCATCACGCCAGCACGGGACGCTCGGTTTACAGTTTCTGTATGTGTCCAGGGGGCACAGTGGTGGCGTCTGCCTCCGAGGTGGGGGGTGTGGTCACCAACGGCATGAGCCAATACTCACGTAGTGAACGTAACGCGAACAGCGGCATCGTGGTCGGCATTACCCCTGAGGACTATCCGGGTGGTCCGCTCGCCGGAGTCGATTTTCAGCGGATTTGGGAGCGTCAAGCCTTCGAACTCGGCGGTGGTAACTACGATGCGCCGGGGCAGTTGCTCGGTGACTTTCTTGCTGGCCGACCGTCCACCGAATTTGGCCGCGTCCAGCCGTCGTATACCCCGGGAGTCCGGCCGTGTGATCTCGCGACCTGTCTTCCAGACTATGCGATCACCGCCATCCGAGAGGCACTGCCCGCGTTCGATCGCAAGATCAAGGGTTTTGCGATGCCCGATGCGTTGCTGACCGCGGTCGAGACCCGGACCTCGTCACCGGTGCGAATCCGGCGCGGCGACAACTTGCAGAGTCTCAACACCGCAGGGCTTTATCCGGCGGGGGAAGGTGCCGGTTACGCTGGCGGAATTCTGTCTGCGGCGGTTGATGGCCTGACCGTCGGCGAAGCGGTCGCGTTGAGCATGGTTTGAGCGCGCTTTGAGCAGGGCGAGAGGGGCGCCCCCGTCCGCCCTGGAGGTAGCAATCAAGCCCGCGAGTCGTGCAAAACTGCAACCAGATATCCCACCCCGAACGGGTGCTCGTAGGAGATGACTTCTGAGCCTCGTTGGCGATCGCTGATCGCGGCAGCGACGATCATGGAGGCGTCAGCGGCGTCTTCGCCAGCCAACTCGCGCAGCTCGGGATCAATGGCGGCGATCTGATCGAGCTGGCCCTGGGCGATGAGATCGGTCAACGCGTGATCGAATTCGATCGCCCGGGGATGGAAACCGGCGGGGGCATCCGGCAACACGCGGTGGCTCATGTCGCCGCTGGCGATGAAAGCGGCGCGGCCAGCGAGGGGCTGGTAGGCAGCGGCGACGGTGCGACCCAAAGCGCCCATCGACGCCGGGGTCGGTCGCGTCGGCAGCGAGACGAGGGTCGTCGGACCGTCCCAGCCGGCTTCGACGAGGAACCACAGGGGCACCACCGCCCCGTGATCGAGGAACTGCTCGGCGATCGCCCAGGTTTTGATGTTGTTCTCGGAGGCCGTTCGAGCCAAGGCCCTTAGTGCCTCATTGTCGTTGACTAGGTCGATCGCGGTGGCGGGAGCGTTGAATCGTCCCAGGTCTCCCCGTAGGTGGTGTCCGGTCCACAGGCCGAAGGCTGACCCACGACGTGGCGAGTGAGGCGACACCATGAACAAGCGATCGGGACGCGCCGCCATCAGCCGGCGTGTGAGCTCACGGCAGGCGTCGACGGTGGCTCGGCAGTCCGCCAATCGTTCGCGTCCGACTTCGGGCACGATGATTGGCGGATGGGGAAGTAGTCCGCAGAAAACGGGTTCGTCTGCCATGACTAGCTGCTAACACTCGTCTCAGAGACCTCTAAGACTCCGGCAACTCGCCTCCGACGATGCGTTTGATGCGCTGGCCGGCTTCGAGGCGGTCGGTGACGGCAACGGAGTTGAGGATGGCGAGGGTCTCGAGATCAACCGTCGACGGATAACGTCGTGAGAACTCCTCGAGGGTCATCGCACGGTCGAGACGGACAATGTCGATCTTCTTGGCCTCGACGTCGATGTAACGGCGATCGGTGAGCTTGCGGAAGCTGCCGGCGGCCTTCTCCATCGCCTGGCTGTTGGGAGACCATTTGTCGTCCTGAGTGTAGGTCAGCAGCTTGAAGACCTGGCCAGCGAAGGGAAAGAAGCCGGCGAGGCCGACGATCCGTCGCTGAGCGGCGTTGGGAGCGGTGCGGAAGTAATTGAAACCCTGCCGCCAGCTTTCGCCGCGCTCCAAACCCTCCTGGTTGTAGAACGCGTTGATCGCCTCCTCAGGAGTGCTCTCGGCAGCCAGCGAGAGGACGACGATGGCGTCCTTCTGGGGGCTCATCGCACCAACGGCTTGGCGTTGGTTGCTCACCGTCCAGCCTTCGGGAAAGGTGAGCTGGAACTTCATCACCGGGTGGTAGAAGGTGTTGCCAACGGTGTAACCCTGGAGCGGGTCGTCGCCGAAAGGCATGTTCTCGAGACGCTGCAGGTAGCTGTCGCGGTTGACGATCACGCGGTTGGGATCGGGGGGCAGCGCGGCGATCTGTTGCGCGATCCGCTCGGCGCGATTGCCGGGATCCGGGTGGGTCGCCAGCCAACCTGGAACGCGACCGGCGCCCTGGGCCGCGCTGACCCGTTCGAGGGTGCGGAAGACTTTGGGCATCTCGTCCGGCCGATAGCCACCACGGGAGAGGTAACGCAGGCCAAGGTCGTCAGCTTCCCGCTCGTCGTCGCGGCTGAATTTGAGGAACAGCACCCCCAGACCTTGGCTCGCCAAATTGGCATAGTCCCCGGCGCCAGCCACCGTCGCTACGCCGAGGCCGACGGTGGCGAGCTGAGCCTTGCTCGCCCGTTCAACACTGTGTTTGCCGGTGACATGGCCGATCTCGTGCCCGAGCACCGAGACCAACTCGGCCTCGGAGTTGAAGTGGCTCATGATGCCCCGAGTGACGTAAACGAAGCCGCCAGGCAGCGCAAACGCGTTGACAATCGGATCGTCGATTACCCGGAAGGTCCAAGGCAAATCGGGGCGCTCCGAGGCCTCCGCCAGTCGCGAGCCGAGCTCCTGCATGTAGGCCTGCATCTCATCGTCGGGGTAGAGCCCCATCTGTGCCTGGATCTGCTGGTCGGCTTCACGACCCATGGCGATCTCTTGCTGCTCGCCAATCAAAACCAGCTGACGTTGGCCGGTCGCCGGGTTGACGGCGCAGCCTGCTGAGGTCAAAAG
>JAJCXQ010000772.1 GCA_029263355.1 Acidobacteriota bacterium
GCATACGCTTTCTGGACAGTGCCTTGCTTTTTGACTCCGGCACGGTCTTCACCGTGTGGTTCCAACCCGATCTACCCTACGAGGGCCAGGCCTTTGCCTACTCGCCTTACGATTTGGCCGGCGGCAACTCGCTGTTTGACCTGAGCTTTCCGTCGAACAACTTTGCTTTCGAAGTACCCTCGAGTCTGCTGCTGGTCGGTGCTTCGACTGAATTCGGATCGATCGAATTCGACTTTGGTACTGGGATTGGCCACATCTCGGCAATCATGAGTGCACTCGGTCGGTTGTCGGTAGGGTTCGAAGCCACCTGCCTTGATCCCATTTGACCGTGAATCGCTCGTCCCAAGGGATGAGGCGCGTTGTCAAAGGGGTAAGCGGCGGCAGGAGTGTCCACTTTAGGGGACAAATCGTTGGCCGTGTTCGATAGACTCTCAGTCGATATAAGTTCTTGTAAATGAACCGTTTAAGCATTTTTCTGATGCTGAGAGCTAGGTTGGCCCGACTTTCGCAATAAGGAGTGGGTAGGAGGTCAGCCATGAACAACAAGACCACTCAGAGATCCATCCACACACGCTTCGGAAGAACATCACGACTGTTGGCCGTGCCCTTTCTCTTCGGTCTCCTCACTATCCCAGGTGTGGCGGCAGCAGAGAGCAAAAGCGAATCCGGTAAAGCCTATGTCGAGCATCGTGATCGCGACGATCGACGCCAGGGGCGCCAACGAGCCAATGGCGATCGGCGCCAACGTGAGCATCGTGCCGAATCGAATCATGATCGCCGACGCCATGACGGCCATCGCCGTGGAAGTGACAACCGATACGATCGCGGGCATAGGAGCGATGATCGGGACCGCTACCGACACGACCGGCGCGACAAACGCCACTACCGGGATCGTCAGTATCAGAATCGTCAGTACCGCGATCGCCATTACCGGGATCGTCAGTACCGGGATCGTCACTATCGCGATCGGCGGGACCACTACCGTCATAATGACTCCGGTCATCGCAGCCGTTACAGCCACCGGCGCTTTAGCATCCCACGCCAGATCCTGCGTGATCTAGCTCACTCCTACCATGACTACCTATTCGGTCGGGTCTACTACAAAGCCCATCGTCATCACCACGACATCTACCGTTTCCCGGTCTACCACGAGGATTACGTCGAGTATCGGCCCTATGCCTACTGCGAAGGCAAGTACTTCGCGACTGGCGTCTTCGGGCACGACGGGCCGAGGTTCGACATCCACTTGAGCTTCTGATCGGCAGCAGGATCGTGGTTTAGGCTCCCGCCGCAAGGCAGGGAGCCTTGACCTTTTCAGGGCCTGCTAACCAGGTCCGCCGAAGACAAAGAAGAGCTGGCCGAGACCGGCGAGGAAACCGAGCACGGCGCCAACTAGAATCAGCTTGGTTTCGTCTTCCTGAAAGCAGGGGCGCAGCAAATCCTGAAACTGGTCGGGAGGCATCTCGATCATGCGCTGGCGCAGCAGCTTCTCGACCACCTGGGCGCGGTCGTGGTTGAAATGCCAATCGTCGAACGGATCCGTTGAGACTTGAACGGATTTGTCGCCAACCAGCGCCATCATCTCGTCGAAGCTCTGCTGTCCAACGGTCAGCTGAGTCGGCAGACGCAGCAGTGGGTCGAGTGCCTCGTTGACGATCGGCTCGATATGTCTCTTGATCATTGCTTTGGTCTGGTCGGATTTGGACCCGCCGACCATGGCGTAGATGATGCTGCGAACGTTGACGATCTCGCGGGTGACCAACAGACACCAGACTGACGCGACGTCCTTTTGGCGTTTCAGGAAAAGACCTTGCAGAGTCCACGGGCCGATCTTGGTCGGCAGGAGTGGGCGGAAGATGATGTTGAGCGCGATCCAATTGGTCGCATAACCCACCAGCAATCCGAAAGCCGGCAGCACCCACCAAACCGGATAAACAATCCATACCACCAGCTGCACCAGGCCGAATAGAAAACCGAAGTAGAGACCCGATCGGACAATGAACTTGAATTCTTGATCGCCAGACTCGAGGAACAAACGGTTCAAGAGTGCTCGGTCGTTGACCAACCGCTGCGTGATCATGTGTTTGAAATCGATCAGATCTTCGATTTGCTCGCTGGCCTCCGACATCAAGTTGTGCAGCAGTTGGGGAAAGCGTTGCCGGATGCGATCGTAAATGCGATTCTTGACGACCTGCGGCGTGTGGCGCCAGAGAACTGGATTCTCTGCCTGGACAATCTCATCGGTGTAGCGTGCCAGGCGGGGAGTGATGACCTTTTCGATCTGTGCCGCGATCTTGGCCGGCTCCATCTGCTCGAAGAGCTCGGGGAGGGTGCCGAGCTTGGTCATTGTCGAGTCGACAAAGATACCCGCCATACGGGCCGCTTTGGACGGGATGATGCCTTGCCAGCCGAGATAGGGTTTGCGGCCGATAAACTCCAGAGGTAGGAAAGTGAGTTTGATCGCTGCCCAGTTGGTGCCCCAGCCGACAATGCCTGCGACGAACGGAATGCTGACGTACTTCCACAGATCGGGGTGGTGCAGAATGGTGTCGATCAAAAGCGCGTTTCCTGCCGTGGTTTGACCGGCTGGTTACTCGCTGGAGCGCGCCGTAACGATCTTGTCGGCAGTGGCTGGCGGACCGAGGAAACGACCCTGGCCGAGTCGGAAGCCCAAGTCCTGGCAGGCTTCGGCCTCTTCTTCACTCTCGACGCACTCAGCGATCGCGATGATGTCTAGATCGTCCATCATGTGCAACAGGCTGGTGACCATCTCCCGGCGCTTGGTGGACGCCAGGTGTAGACCCCCGATCCATGCCGCATCAAACTTCAGGTACTTGGGAGACACCTCGGTGAGCTCGAGCAAGCGGGCTTGTCCGGTGCCAAAGTCGTCGAACGCAAGGTCGATCCGGAGCTCTTCGAGCTCGTTCCGCAGCGACCGAAGTGAAGACATCTTAGTGACGGCTGCCTCGTGAAGCTCTAAGACCAGCTCGGCGGATGGGTGGTCTCGACGGAGGTTGCGAATCGATGTCATCAACTCGTCTGGTCTTGCCAGCTCCGCGGGATGAGTATTGAGGAATAACAGCGGCTTGGCCGCTTGCACGGAAGCCGGTAGCTGCTGGGCGAGGTCGAGTCCAACCTGGCGGAAAACTTGGCTGAGCTCAATCTCGTTCCCGAGCTTCTCTGCAACGTAGAAAAGCTCGTCCGGTGTCGCGTCCATCCCGGCCAGCTCGGCGCGGCCCAATAACTCATAACCAAGGACATGCTGATCGTCGAGTTGAACGACCGGCTGAAAATCGGTTCTGAGATTACGATCACGAAGCATGTCTCGAAAAGCACCCGGTGCGCGGACTTGTACTTCGAGCCGCTCGCGCTCGATGAGTGAGAAGACCTGAGTGGTTTGCATCGAGGGTTCGGAAGGCAGCTCGACGGCGCGTAACTCACAGTCTGCAAAGTGGACGATGTCGCCATGGCACAACTTCTGGGGAACGCTGAGGCGCTGGCCGTTGACAGAGGTGCCGTTGGTGCTGTCGAGATCACGTATCCAGAGCTCCCCGTTCTGTTCGAACAGCTCGGCATGACGCTGGGAGCCGTGGGTCGAGTTGAGGAACAAATCGGAATCGACCTGTCTCCCGACCCGGAAGGGTAAGGGCCGAATCGCGGTTCGACGTACTCTCCCGCGTTCGTCTTGCCGGCTCTCCAGGTACCAGGTCGAGCCCGTCACATGGCGCTCCGTACAGGTTGGGTCGAGGCGATTTGTTGGAAAAGAAGTGCGCCAGACAAGATCGGACGGGCCGAATTCGCCAAACTCCGCAGCGCATTCTCGAATTGACAGACCATTCAAGGCGTCCTTGGCTCGAATCGTAGCATTATCATGGTGTCGCAGAAACCCGAGCGGATCAGTCTCTTACTTCGAGATGCGGTGAGTCGCTCAAAAGGGATCGAGGTGTAGCGATGAACGGCGTCAGCACGGCTTAGTGTTTCGAGCCTTTGAGACCGATCAGCTCAACGCGGTGCGATTGTCACCCAATGTGGGTAACACGGTGGAGCAAGTTGAGGACTTTTGGGGGCGACTAGCCAAAAAGTCTGATCTTGGGTGAACCCTTTTTCCGCATAGCGCGTAACATTACTTACAAGTATGTCGATGTAAACATCAGGAGATGACTGCAATTTGGGTCGACTGCGGCAGAGTTGACGGGGCCGAGCACAGCTGAAAGACGGGCAGCTGAGCTCGAGCACAGCCGAGATACCTAGAGCTAGACGAATCACGACG
>JAJCXQ010000773.1 GCA_029263355.1 Acidobacteriota bacterium
TGGCCTATCCTCCGCTTCTGCGGCAGATCATCGCGAGCTTCGCGGCCCCTGGACTGCCGAGCTCAGACCAGATCGAGAACTTGATGGTGTCGACCTTTCTCCTGCTGGTGTCGGCTCTGATGCTCCGACAGCTCTCCCTCCGCTTGAAAGCAGGTCTGCACAACACTATCTCCCTGGTCCGGAACTGACACGCTCCGACACAGAACTGCGTCGGAGCGTAACCGCGCGAGGAACCTATAGGTTCGGTGTCTCAGGCAGAGTGTGAGTACGATCGCGATTCGCCTCTTCAAGATAGCCCCTAAGAGGTTCGAAGTAGCTCAGCATCGCTGCCGCGCTGATTTCCTCACCGAGGCTCTCTTGCATGACTTCGCGCCAGTCGCGGGTTGCGCCCAACTCGAGGATGTTGTTCAAGAAATCCCCAACGTCCTGACGCCCCCAATAGTTTGTCGCATGAGGGTCCTGATTCAGGATCTTGTCGGCGATATGGCCGCGCATTTGGTAAAGGATGATCGCCGAAACAGCGTAGTCGTAGTACTGCGCCGCGTCATCGTTGATGTGAGTCTTGGTACACGCGTCACAGAACTCCTCGCCGCGCTTGGCCGGCGGCTCGATCCCCTGAAAGGCTCGCACGTAGCTCCACCAGCGTTGGTTGTATTGATCTGGGGTCAAACCAGTGTACAAGTCGCGTTCAAAATGGGTCATCACTCCCGCCGACCAGGGGATGAAGACAATCTGATCCAGAGCCTCTTTGAGCAGGGTCTGGATTGCATCCGTCTCGACATCGGCTGGAATCAGACCGCGTTCAACCAAAAACGGCTTCTGGACAGATGCTAGACCCAACATCGTTCCCACCGCTTCGTGGAAGCCACGGTTGGCTCCTCCCCGCAACAGGGGTGGAACCTCGGGGCGGGTGTAACTCATGTAGTAGTAGACGTGGCCCAACTCGTGGTGTGTCGTCGCCCACCACCGTTCGTTCGGTTGGACGCTCATCAGGCTTCGAACGTCGGTGTCGAGGTCGACATGCCAAGCACTCGCATGATTGTTCTTCTTGTAGCTGGCGTCGTCCGGCAAAGGATAAAGCGACGACTTTTCCCAGAAGCTCGCGGGAAGTCGGTCAAAGCCGAGGCTGACGTAGAACTCCTCTGCCTGCTGTACCAACCAATCGGGTTCCTTCGAACCCAAGACAGTATCGAGATCGAGCCCTTCGACAGTAACCAGAGCCGCCCAGTCTTGTCCCCAGCGATTCGGCAGCCAGTGCGCAGGCAGCATCTCCGGAGGCTCAGCAACGCCGTATCGCTCCGCCAACTCGTAGCGGGCCCAAGTATGGAGCTCACGGTAGAGCGGCCAGATCTCCCGCACGAATCCATGGTTGAGCTTCATCATCTCTTCGACAGACATCCCGTAGTCGGAAACCTGGTAAGCGAAGTAGTCGTCGTAACCTAGAGCCTGTACCGTGCTATTGCGCAGCTCAACCAGGTCTCCCAGGCTCGGCTTCAGGACTCTTCCGACCTCCTTCGAGGCCTCCCAGAGTTGCAATCGCTCCTTGGGATCGACCGACCGAACCAGGCGATCATCAATGCTATTGGCTGACAGCGTTTCGCCATTGAGTTGGAAGTTGAAGCCAAAGAGCTTCTCGACCTGAGCCGCTTCCGCCGCGATGCGCTGACTGACCAATTCAGGAACTGTTTGCGGATTGTTGGCGGCTTCGTAGAGCACCGCCTCGAGCTGTCGCGTCTGGATCGGCTGGAGGTTGCTCCGCTGCTCCAGGTAGGACTGGGCCTTGGCGATCGCGTCCTCGGAGCCAGTAAATCGAGCGAGTGCCTCATTCGCAGCTTCTGTGCGCTTACTGTTGCTGTCGTCTCCATCCACAATGCGAGTGTTGGATGACCATTCAGCCTCCCTGGCGACGGTCGTGAGCTCGAGATACTCCTCGGTGTATAAATCGAGAAAGCTCTGAACCTCGGCCTGTAAGGTGGAGTCTGCAGCGCCATCGCCCGACTCGCCTTGGGGCGAGCTACAAGCGGAGAGACACACCAACATCAGAATGGGATTCAGGACCAAGCAGCGCGACAAGAGACGCTGAAAGAAACACGGCAAAGAACGCGGCAAAAAACACTGCATGATGGCTCCTATCAGTTGACGAACGCGAGGCGACTCAGATCTGAAATCATAACCTGATCGCGGTGCTCAAGACTGTCAGTGGATTGCTATCGACGGAAGCTCTTGACGATCCGGAAGCCCACATCATCACATCGTGATCCAGGAGTCTCGACTCGACGGATCGCGCAGCAGATGTGGTCTGCTGCCACTCTGAACGAGCCACCTTTCGCCACCCGATTTCCGACCGGCACCACGCTGCGGCTCGCTGCCCCATCTACCGTAGCAGCTCGATAGGGCGGGCTTGTCCACTCCCAGACTCCCCCGAGCATCCCGAACAGGCCAAAACCATTCGCTTTTTTGTCGTCGAGCTTCGGCACCCGCTCACTACTGTTGCCTCGATGCCAGAGATGGGCATCAACGGCTTCCGGCTCGTCGCCGACCAATTCTTTACCGCTCGAATCTGAACGGCAGGCGTACTCCCACTCGACTTCATTTGGCAATCGCATCGGTTTTCGAGACACCCCGGCGTACCATTCACAATAGGCCAAAGCCATCTCAAAGCTCACGCCGGTGGCCGGATCACTATCCCCAGCCGAGCAGGCAGATCGCTCGAAATCCTCATCGAAAGCTGTGAACTGCTCGTTGGTGATTGGAAACTTGCTGATGTAGAAAGGCTCTACCGAAACCCCGAATCGGGAGTCGCCATCGCCCCCAGAACCTTCAAGGGTGATCTCACCGCCTGGAACCAACCAAAGAATAGGCCGTGGATATCGGGTGTACGAGTCCCTCGCCATGATGCGCAGTCTATCTGCAACTTTCGGTTTGATGCTTGTATGATCATCGCATGATTGCACAAGCTGTTCTGCATCGATCCTCGTTGAGATACGTCACGTCACGGAGGTCTCGAGGCCTCTCCGCCGTGAGTATCTGTCTCCTGATGCCGTGGCTTCTCGCTTCGTGTGGAGCCTCGGGCGTCTCAGAGGTCCCAGAGGCGACAGAGGCGACAGAGGCGACAGAGGCGACCCTCGAGACCACGACGAGCCATCCCGGCGCCGCTGCCTATCACCAAGACCTTCGAACCCAGCTCCATCAAGCCCTATTGTCGAAAGACTCGTCATACGTTCCCCGGACCCATCACTTGACCGACGACGGCCAGCCTCAATTCACCAACCGTCTGATCCTCGAGGATTCGCCCTACCTACTGCAACACGCTCACAACCCAGTCGATTGGCACTCCTGGGGAAACGAAGCCTTCGAGCTTGCAAAGGCGGAGAACAAACCGATTTTCCTTTCGATCGGCTACTCGACCTGCCACTGGTGTCACGTGATGGAGCGCGAGAGCTTCGAGGATCTCGAAATCGCGCGATTGATGAACCAACATTTCGTTTGTATCAAGATCGATCGCGAACGGCGGCCGGATATCGACGCTTTTTACATGGCCGCAGTCCAGATGTTGACCGGCCGAGGCGGCTGGCCGATGTCGAGTTTTCTGACCCCAGAAGGAGAGCCGTTCTTCGGCGGCACCTATTTCCCGCCCCAGCGATTCGCCAGCCTGTTGCAGCAGGTACACCAAGCGTGGGTTCACCAGAAGCCTGAGTTGCTGCAACAGGCCGCCAAGATTTCGAAACGCGTCGAGCTAGCCACCGCGGCCCACGGAAAAGCTGCCGCCATTGGACAAGACGCGATCCGAAAGGCAGTACAACAGACCATCGGCAACCTCGATACCGAGCTCGGCGGCTTTGGCACTGCGCCGAAGTTCCCTCACGAGCCGGAGTTGCTGCTGCTGCTTTCTCAGACGCTTCGAACCGGCGACGGTCAGGCCTTGATGGCGGCAGACACGAGCCTCGACGCAATGGCCCGTGGTGGCATCTATGACCAAGTGGGCGGCGGCTTCCACCGCTATTCGGTTGACGCCGAGTGGCTGGTGCCACACTTCGAGAAGATGCTCTACAACCAAGCACACCTCACCCGCGCCTATCTCGCCGCCTACCAGTTAAGCGGCAAGCAGTTCTACGCCCGAATCGCGCGTCAAACACTGGACTTTTTCCTGCGCGAAATGACGTCCCCCGAGGGCGCTTTCTACTCAGCGACAGATGCCGATAGCGCCGGGGCTGAAGGCGAATTCTTCGTCTGGACGCCCGACGAACTGCGCCATCTCCTCACCGACGACGATTCGGCGCTAGCGATCGAGCTGTGGGGGGTGACCGACAGCGGCAACTTCGAAGGCAAGAATATTTTACACTTGCCACGGTCCTACGAAGACTATGCACGCTCAAATTCTGTTGATGTCGATCAACTGCTACAAAGGGTCGACCGCATCCGAGATATCCTCTGGCAAGCACGGGAGAAGCGCGAGCATCCACTGCGGGACGACAAGATCCTCACCGCCTGGAATGGCATGATGATTACTGCCTTGGCCGAAGGCAGCGAAGTTCTCGCAGAGGCTCGTTATCTCGAGGCCGCTCAGCGGGCCGCAAACTTCCTCTGGGAGCACAACCGTCGTGAGAAGGGCGAGTTGCTTCGAGTTCACCTCGACGGTAGCTCGTCGATTGTCGGGTTACAGAACGACTACGCCTACTTTGCCGAAGCGCTGCTCACTCTCTATGACCTCAGCGGCGAAGAGCTCTGGTTGAAGCGCGCTCGGGAGTTGGCCGACAGCATGTTGCGGAAATTCTGGGATGAAGAATATGGCGGTTTCTTCATGACCGCAGCTGGCATCGATCCGAACCTTCGTGCGCGCCCCAAGAGTCCCAGCGACAACGCAATTCCTTCAGGCAATTCCGTCGCCGTCCGCGTGTTAGCGATGCTTGCGGCACGGACCGGGGACGTCAGTTATGGTGACCGAGCAAACCGGACACTGAGCGCCTTCGCCGAGAGGATTCATCAGTACCCCGCCGGCTTCGGCTACATGCTGATGGCAGCGGACGGCCTGCTCCACGGTGAGCCAGGTCCGCGGCAATACACCGCCTCCGGCCGCGTCAAAGCTAGGGCTCGCATCGACACCGCGAACGACGGTGTCCGTCTCGTCATCGATCTCGAGATCCGCGAGGGTTGGCACATCAACTCACAGCAGCCACTGTCTGACAATCTCATTCCCACCGAGGTGACGATCGATCAGGATCGTGGCAAGTTACGTTTGGAAAACCCAGCTTACCCGGCAGCTGAGAAGGTGCGTCTGGCTTTTCAAGACGAGCCACTCGCGGTCTATCAGGGAAAAGTCCACATCTCCGGAAACATCACTCGTGCTGAGTCTGAAGACGATCTACCGGTGATCCCGGTGCGATTGCGGCTGCAAGCCTGTGATGACCGCATGTGTTTGCGCCCCGAAGATCTGGTACTCGAAGTCCCGGCCGGCTCGATCGCCTGGACCTCATCCGATTGAGCTGACGTAGGGTCACTGATCACAGCGACAAGGAGGTGGCAGTTGCTCGACGATTTCTCAAGTGGCGTCCTCTGCCCCGCGCCCCCCGGAACGGATCAAACCCAGTGCCGCGACAGCTGTGATCATCCCGATCACGCCAACCATACCGACTCCCCAACGATCAACAGCTAGACCGAGTATCGGGGCTGTTATCGCCACGAAAAGCGACCGCATCTGAGTATCGATCGAGAGCACAGTCGCACCGCTGTCCCGATGCGAAGCTTCATCGATACGGGCCAAGTAGATCGGAAGCCAGAG
>JAJCXQ010000774.1 GCA_029263355.1 Acidobacteriota bacterium
CGCGACGCCATGCCCGAGGGAGGCAAATTGATTCTCGAGACTTCGATCGCTGAGTTGGAGAAGGATCAGCTCGCTGGGCAGAGGATCGAAGCTGGCCGCTATGCCATGTTGAGCGTTTCAGACACCGGCTTTGGCATGGACGAAGCCACCAGGTTACAGATCTTCGAGCCCTTCTTCACCACCAAGAAGGCGGGGCGCGGCACGGGCCTGGGGCTCTCGACGGTCAAAGCGATTCTGGATCAGATCGGCGGATGTATTTCCGTCGAGAGTGAGCTCGGGCGAGGCACGACGATTCGGACCTACCTACCGATTATCGACCAGGCTTCAACGGATGCTTCGGCGATCGCGAGTCGCGATCCGGTGATGAATCTGAGAGGCTTCGAGACGATTCTGCTCGTAGAAGACGACGAGCCGGTTCGAGCTGTGATTGGCACCATGTTAGAAGGCCACGGTTATCATGTGTTGTCGGCGCGCAACGGCAAAGATGCAATCCGTCTTCTCGAAACCACGGCAAGGGATGTACATCTCTTGTTGACCGATGTTGTGATGCCGGGGTTGACCGGTCCAGAGCTTGTTCGACAGACCCGTCAAGAACGGCCGGAGATCAAGGTGCTTTACATGTCGGGGTATTCAGAGACCTCGGAAGAAGTCAAACTTGATGATCCGAAGATGGCCTTGATCCAGAAACCCTTTTCCGCTGATCGACTGCTGGGCCAGCTCCGCCAGGTCCTCGGCCCAGCTCCCAGCTAGTGGACTCCTCGACGCCAAGCCGTGAGCAGCTAGTGCGCCAAGTCCGGGCGCTCCAAGCCCGCTTGCACCAGCTCGAGGGCGGTCCCGAGGCCGACGCGCCGAGCGCCGATGGAGACATCGAACGGTTGGGGCGTTATGCCAGCACGATCGCCCATGATCTCAACAACCTGCTGGTCGGTATTCTCGGAAATGCCGGTTTGGCCCTGATGGACCTGTCGTCGTTCTCCTCGTGTCGGCCGTTGATTCAGGAGGTCGAGGAGGCAGCGTTACGCGCCGCGAGCTTGGCGAACGAGATGGTGTCCTTCACCGGCAAAATCCAAGCTGCCGTGTCGGCGCAAGAAGCGGATGTTTCTGACCGTGTTGCGGCTGACCGTCTTGCGACTGACGGTGGTGTTCCTGACCGAGGTGGGCGTATCTCGATGCCCGCAACGTCAGGCATGGGTTGGCGCGGCGAAGGCCTGTTGATGGTGGTCGATGACGAACCGATGGTGCGGGTGCTGGCCCAGAGAGTATTGGAGAAATTCGGATTCCAAGTCATGACTGCCGAAGATGGCCGACAGGCGATCGAGGTCTTTCGTCCCCACGCCCGCGAGTTCGCCGGGGTTCTGCTCGATGTCACCATGCCTCATCTCGACGGCGCTGCAACATTCCGTGAGCTGCGCAAGATCCGTCCCGGTCTCAAGGTCATCCTATCGAGCGGCTACGATGAGCACGAGGCTACCCGTCGTATTGTCGACGAAGGCCTCGCCGGCTTTCTTCACAAGCCGTATATGCCGATGGATTTGATCGAGAAAGTGCGAGAAGTGCTCGAAAGCTGAGGCCGGTCCTCAGGGATCGATCGGCGACAGCTCGTTCGGACGCAGCACAAAGCCCAGCTTGCCGCGAGCACGCGGCAGCTCACTCCACGACTCGATGTCGAGATCGATACGGACCAGGTTGCCGGTCGTCAACCGCAAATCTTCGCCGGTCAACTGCTCGGTCAAATCTTCGAGAGTTGGGTTGTGGCCAACGATCATAGCCGTGGCCACTCTGTCTCCCGCCACGCCGGCCAGAGTCTCGAGCTGGTGCGAGACGCCGGTGAGGTAGAGCTCCCGAGTTTCGACGATGACGTCGGATTTACCGGCTTCGGCGGCAGCCAGGCGGGCAGTGGCTCGCGCCCGTTCAGCGGTTGACGACACAATCAAGTCCGGCGCGATGCCGCGTCGCAGGAGCTCTTGACCCATCCGTCGCGCCGACCGCTCACCGCGGGGCTTGAGCGGTCGATCGTGATCACTCATATTCGAGGTCGCCCAACTCGACTTGCCATGCCGCAGAACCAAAAGTGTCTTCATTGCTCTGATTCTATGTGTCTATTCAAGCCAGCGAAAGGGCTGTTGTCAGAGTTCGATCTCGAGCTCGGCGCCGAACAGCATCGTGCGATCAAGGTCTTGGGCAGCCCATTTGAGCAGGGTCTCGATCTTCGGTTGGAGGAGTCCGTTCCAAGACTCGTGACCATTAGTGATGACCTTCAACGGGCGCTCGAAATCGACTTCCTGCGGCGACAGTAACAACGTGTAGCGGCGCACACCCTGGCTCTGGACTTGAATCACCTGATCATGGCGCACCAGCTCGAGTCGACCCGACGGTAACTGGTGGGAGAACGCCTCGGTCGCGGTTGACGGGGCGTCGGGAATCCGTAACACCAGCTCGAGCCGCTGGTCGTCGCGCAACACCGTCGCACGCAATTGTGCTCCCCAGCTAGCCAGCGCGCCGAAAACCTGGCTCAGCTGGTCGAGGGTGGAAATCGGTCGCTCCTCGACGTCGACAATCATGTCCCCTTCGAGGATGCCGGCAGAGCTGGCGATGGTTCCCGGAGTGACCTTCAAGACCCGCACGCCGCGGTCACTCTTGGGATCTGGGCGCAGCCCCAATGACGGTGGTGGCTCCAGCGTGTTGAGTGGATCGAGAGCGCCCTCTCCGTCAGCAGCTCCGAGCTCGGTGACCAGCAACCAATGATTGCGGTGGTAACGATCGGTGCGCTCAGTTTCCCAGGCCAGCCGATCAGGAAGTGGATCGCGACGATTCTCGGTGATGAAGGTGTTGATGTTCTCGACTTCCGCCGGCCACCAACTGGTGTCGTGGCCAGCCTCGGGATGCGGGTGAAAGTTGATGCGTGCCCCGGCACGCTGCATGAGATCGAGATACGGAATCACCCGAGGCGTGGGGTAGAGGCGGTCGCGTCCGGTGTTGACGATGAAGAAGGTCCGGTCGAGCAAATTGCGCGGGTACATCTCGCCATCGACCCCCAACCGTTTGTTGGCGAGCACCGCGGGATGGCCGATGAAAGGCAGGAATGTAGCCCACGGGGTGGGGGCGCGGAAGGCGAAAAAATAAGCGCCGGTAGCGCCGTCTGAGATGCCGATCATGTGGACGGCGTTTTCGTCTACATTGTAGGTTCGTTTGAGATCATCGAGGATGGCTGGCAGATTTTCCGCCTGTCGAGCTTGCCACCACATCGAGCTTTCCCACGACGAGGGGAACACCGAGATCCGATCCGGGTCTTCAAAGCGGTCGTAACCACTCCACCACTCACCTCCTTTTCTCCACGCCGGGCGAGAGACGCCGCCATGGAGGTAAAACCGCACCGGGTAGCGCTTTTCAGGGTCGTAGCTCGCGGGCACCAGCACGCGATAGTGGTGACGCACGCGATCGGAAGTACGGTGAGTGAGATCGACGCGACCGGTCTTCACATCGGCGGAATAGGGGCGGCCGATGACCAGGCGTTGAAGCACCTCGTCGAAGCTCGCGTCGGTGTCGATGATGGCCTGGATGGCGCGGGCTGTCTGTTCCTCATCGTCGGCCTGCCAGAAGAGCGCGAAGGCCTCGTCGAGTGAGGTTGCGGCTGCCGGCATCACCAGACAGGCCGTCAGGATGAAGGTGATAACAAGAGTTTTGAGTTGGCTCATGATCGCTTGGATGTACGCAACGGTCGAGTGGAAGTTGACCCGGGAGGCTCTTCAGGGCTGGGGTGACCGAATCTCGAGCCAGATCGCCTGTTGTGTGGGTTGCGGGGCCTGGAAAAGCGGGATCGTCTCGAGCAGATCCGAGCCCTGCTGAGGATCTGAGGGCAGTTGGCGCCGGAAGAGGAGCCGGACACGGGTTTCGCGCTGCCTGAAAAATTGCAGACGCTCGACCAGCGCCCAGGCGACGAGGCCGAAGGTCATTCGGCCGTTGATCTCACCGAGGGGATGGAAGGCCGTCTGGCCGCTGTTCGACCGGTAGCGCCAAGCGTCGATGCCGAAAGGGCCGACGTATCCTTCTTGTTGTAGCGCTTGGCCGACACCCTTTAGGACTCGTTCGAACTCTGCTGATTCGGCGGAATCGAGCCAGGGGCGTCCCCAGCTATCGCTGTCGACCTGGATCTCGATGCCCCGGAAGTGACCCACAGAGTCGACCAGCAAGCGATGGCAGCCGATCCGGGTCAAGCCCAGAGGCGTCAGGACCGCACAACAGCCGACGTCGGCGACGCGCTCCATCCAGGGCTCGAACAGCAACTGGCCGTGGCGGTTGAACAAGCGGTCAACCCGGGTAGATTCAAAGCGCGAGTTCGGTCGCTGGATGTAACGCCAGCGGCCCGCAGCCGAGAACCGGGCCTTCAGCACCCAGCTGCCATCGGTCGAACCGTCAGCACCACCGGCTCGCAAATGCGCCTCGAGCTCGCGTCGCGAGGTCACCCTACGAGACCCTGCGAGTCGGCAACCCAGCTTAGTGGTTAGCGCATCGCAGAAGCCACGGTTGTTGATTCTGCTCACGGCAGCCGCCGGCGCTGGGGGCAGGCTCCAGAGCAGATCAGAAAGGGTGGTTGGGGCGGCGACCCGGGTGGTGGAATGGTCCGTCCGCTGCCGACTCTGGTTGCGTTTCCCAGCAACCGCCCGGGTCTCGCCCCAGGCCAGGAGCGCCTTGTTGGGAGCGAGATCACTGATTGGCCCGTGGTCTATTTCGAGTTGCGGCAGACCATCAACGGGGCACATCGTGTCACTCGGCAGCGCTGTGGGGAGCCACAGCCGATCCCCGGGCCGCGCAAAGACCCGTAACAGGGTAGCTGCGCCGGCAATCGTTGTGAGCACGCGGCGGGACAGGGGGCCTTGTGGCAAGGCCTGACCTTCTGCGGCAGCAGCCTCACGTGCAAAATCCGACTCGCAGTCGAGGTTGCCAACAATCCGACGAGGCGCGGCATCCCCTCGAATCAATCCGAGCTCTCTTCGAGTCGACGGATGAATTCCGCATCTAGCCCCGCCGCCTCCCGGCCCTGACGATGGAACATCCGCCCGCGCGCCTTGGCGGGGCGCAGCGGCCAAGTGAGGTGCTCGCCGTAGGTCTGCCAGGCCGACTGATCGTGGCGCTTGAACACCTGCAGCCATTGCCAGCCGAAACGAACGTGCTCCACCTCGTCGCTGTGAACCTTGTCGATCACCGTGGCGGTTTTGTGATCGCCGGCTTGTCCAGCTGCCGCGGCATAGTCGATAGTGTGATCTAGATTGGCGTTTTCGAACGTCAGTGACATGGCGCAGATGAAGTCGAGCGGTGAGCGGATGGTGTCGATTTTGTTCCAGAAGTAGCCGCTGACCGGGAAGTCGCCAAAGGCAGCGCCAGCGGCATTGAGCCGAGCGATGTACATCCGAGTGTGACGTTGCTCGTCGGTGAGGATGTGGAGTAGGCCGCGGCGAAAGTTGGGGGGCGCAGCAGGAAAGGCGAGCAGCGCCCAGGCGAATAGCTCGGCGGCTTGCAACTCATGGTTGGCCAAGGCATGGAGGATACGCACCCGTTGCTCGGGATCGGCGAAGCCCACAATCGAAGGCACCCGAACCTCACGCCCCGGACGGATCTGAAGATTCGCCGGCCGGCCAGGCTCAGACGGCTGCCGGGCCGGTTGCAATGGTTCATCACTCAGCGTTTCAGGTGGCGGCGTGAGTTTTGTCGCCAGAGATTCGGACTCGACGATGCCGAGCGCGAAGTCGTGAAAAAGAAGCGGGCCTGCTCTATTCTGCGTTGCCGTGACCATAACGCTCTAAGGTTAATCGATGAAGTGCCGAAGCAGGCGCCAGGGTCACGGCCGGCTAGAACAGAAGCCACGTACCGGGAGCGCCGACGTCTCGCCGGCTAGGTCGCCGCAGCGAACAGCGTTCGATGAGGTCTCTCGCCTTCGTGTCACTCGATCCTATCGTCCGCGATGGCTCTCGTGATCTCCGAGAAAGCGGTGTGAGCTCTTTCAAAATCTGCCTGGCTCAGTCTCTCCTGCCTTCGTAGTGTCGCCAAGGTGTCCACCTGCTGCGAGATCGAAGTGTTCTTCCATTTCTTCGCTCTACGCACCGAAGCACGAAGCACTGCGTCGTTGTGACTCAAGGCCGCCAGTCTGCCGAGCTCGGCCCAAAGGCCCATATTCAAGAAACGACTTAGCTCTGGAAACTCCTTCCGAGGGAAGAGTAGGCGATCCTCTGCATGTTTTGCCGCAGCCAACAGAGCGTCGAGATCAGCCGTCTCTGGATTCTTGGCAGCAATTTGAAGGTCTTCGAGCAATGAATCGTACTCGGCGATTGCTGAATTGTAGAGAATTGGGGCAGCGTTGATTCGGCTGTTGACGTCGCTGAGGAACTCGCTAGCGTTCTTCAAGTCCCTGGCGGCTAGCGCGACTTTCAAGCCAATTGACCGAACTCCGAGGCGGTAAGCGACCGCTTGATCTTCGGTCACTTCGTCGGCGCCTCTCATGGTTCGCCAACCCGGAGCTTCCCAGCCTTTCATCGCCACGATCGTGGCTGGGTCCAGATCAGCAACGAGGTCACCGGGTTGTGGAGCCTCGACGAAGCGGTAGGTCATCAGCGAAACCACCAAGATCGCCGCCGCGGCGAGTGGCCCGATAACCTGCTTGCCGGGCCATCGGACGATTTTGCCCTCTTCCGGACTCTCCTGCCGAGCTTGCTCTTCCTGGAACCGTACGGTCTCCAGGAAGATCTCGTAGTAGTCCTC
>JAJCXQ010000775.1 GCA_029263355.1 Acidobacteriota bacterium
CCGCGCCGTCGCCGCCGTGGTGGTCGCCGACGCGGGCCAGCGAGCGCAGCCCGCAGCTAAAGTAAGTCTCGAGTTGAGTGCCGTCGCCCGGCGGCGGCACGTCGAAACAGGCGCCTGCTCCCTTGTAGGTCGCCTTTCCTACGACCCAACTCGCCCACAAACTTGCAGAGCGCGCCTTTCCCAGGATCAAAATCCCGCTCATCGTCCGGGAGAACACATTTCCTTCGCCGGACTCGTCTTCTCCCGCTGGCGCACGGGACTTGGAACGTTCGAAACGTCTTCTCCCGGTGTTGAAGACGATTTCAAGCGTCGGAAAGGCCTCTTCCCAGGAGAGAGGTGCGATTTCTGACGTCGGAAAGATCTTCTATCGAGCGCTTCTTCGCCGGCCCTTCGGCTCGATCACCCAAAACGGGCCGTCATGCGGCCGATTTGGCGTCTTTCGAGCAAAAAAAGCGTGCTCGTCGTCACCAACAGCAACCAACAGCACCCAACAGCAGCACCCCAGAAGCACCACCAGCACCCAACAGCACACCAGCAACAGCACGCGCTTGCCGTCAAGCTAACGTTTGGCGCCATCGAATGTGGGCTCGGGTTTCGACAGAAACCCGCTCGTTCTCAACTCTCGAGGCGATCGGAAAGCTGGTCGAAGCTCGAGTAAGAGAGATGGGGGCAGTCCTCGGCCACCGGCTTGTTTCCCGGACGCCGCAGCAGCGCCGTCTCCATACCGGCCTCGGCGGCGGCATCGAGCTCAGCAGGAACGTCGCTCAGGAACAGCACGGCCGCTGGGTCAAGCTGGTAGGCGCGGGCGATCTCGCGGTAGGACTCAGCGACCATCTTGGGACCGGTGGTGGTGTCGTGGTAACCCTCGAAGAGGGGCGTCAGGTCGCCGTACTCGCTGTGGGCGAAGAGGAGCTTCTGGGCGAGGACGCTGCCCGAGGAGTAGATCCGGAGACGCAGCCCGGCTTTCTGCCAGGCAGCAAGCGCGACGGGAACGTCCGGGTAAACCTGGGCTTGCAGGCTGCCGTTGCGATAACCGTCTTCCCAGATCAACCCTTGAAGCATCTTGAGCCCGGTCGACTTACGATCTTCACCCATCAGCCAACGGGCATAGGCAGAGCCGTCGCCGAACTCGAGCTCGAAGGCGCCAGCGGGCTCTGCGTCGGCCTCCTTGGCCAACTGCTCAACCGCTGATCGGATGGCCGGATCTGATGCGGCGCGCTGACAGGCGGCTTCGAGCCTCGCCGCGGCATAGGGAAAGAGAACCTCGTAGACGAACGACACCGGGGTTGTCGTGCCCTCGATGTCGCAGAGGACGGCACAAGTATGACCCATTGATGTCGCCTATTCGAAGCGGCGTGTGACGCCCTCGGACGGCACGTAGTTGGGGCCAAAACACAACGGTTGGTATCGCGCGTCGGTTCCAGATTCCGTGTAGTGGGGAGTCCACCCCGCGGGATCCTGAAATAGCCGGATGGCCCGGATCCGCCGGTCCTGACAGAGATCGAACCAGTGGTGGGTGCCAAGCGGCACTTTGATCATGTCGCCAGCCTCGACCTCGATCGAGAACACTGGGCCTTCTTTGGGATGGATGTGGAACAGCCCACGTCCCTCGACGATGAAACGCACTTCGTCTTCGTCATGCCAATGTTCGACACTGAACTTGGCGAGCATGGCGTCGAGATTCGGTGTGGTGGGCTCGATGTCGATGACATCTGCGGTCACGTAACCACCTTCCGCCTTGAGCTCCGCGATCGGCGCCTCGTAGGCGGCCAGAATCTCTTCGTGGGTCGCGGACTCATCGAGGAGATCGGAGCCCTCGAAACGGCGATACCAGATGCCAAAGGGCGAAAGAAACTTGGAGATCGCGTCAGGCTCGTCCAAGACTCGATCTTCGTCGCGGATGTTGATGGTTGCCATGTCTCTGCCTCCAGTCGTGATCGATGGTCCATTCTAGCCCAGGCAGAAGGTCCGTTTGATCAGTTCAAGGGCTGAAAGCCAATCTTGCGAGCCTCACATTCAAAGAGAAACTCGAAGATCTCGACGTGGCGTTGCGCTTGTTCGAGGTTTGCTCCCCAAGTGTAGAGCCCGTGGCCGGCGATCAGAAAACCGTGCAGGCTGGGCCGCTCTGCGAGCAGAGCGTCAACCGTACGGCTAAAGGCCGTCATATCCTGAGCGTTTGCAAGGCTAGGGACAAAAACCTCCGCCCGGTGGGTCTCGATACCTTCGAGCCCTTTCAGCATCTCGTAACCGGAGAGCGTGAATCCAGCCTGGGGACTGAACTGCTGAGAGAGGAGGGTCGAGGCGACGGAGTGAGTGTGGAGAGTAGCCCCTGAACCGGTCGCCGCTACGATGCTGGTATGCAACAGGGTCTCTGCCGAAGGGCGCCCGGTATCGCCGACTACCGGGCGACCGTCTCGGCCAACAACCACAAAGTCATCAACGGTGAGACGCCGTTTGTCGCGACCGGATTGGGTGATCAGAAGTCGTAAGGGTTGGTGATCCAGGGTAACGCTGAAGTTGCCACTGGTACCCCAGCACCAACCCTGAGCGTGGGCCTCGTGGACCACCCGGCAGAGGGCCTGACGGGTGGCCTGTTCCGGGTCTTGGGGTAGATCGTCGAAATTGTTAGTCATGACACGTCTTGGTCGCCTTCGCCCGCCTAGGGCTCTGTGTATGCTTGACCACTCTCATAAAGCTCCAGTCGGTCCTGGAAACTCTGCCGTGAGCTCTCATCGGACAAGAGCTCCAGAGCTCTTTCCTGAGTTTCCACCGCGTCCCGGAAGTTACCAGCACGGGCATATGCGGCAGCAAGCGTGTCCATTATCGCCGCGTCGTCGGGGGTCTGAGCGACCGCCATCCGCGCATACTTTACTGCCTCTTGCCCGTTGAGGTAAGCGGGGTCTTCACAGGTCGCAAGCAGCCATGCCAGCTCATTCTGAGCTTCTGGATCACCCGCGATGGCCTGCGGCGTTAGAGCCTCGATGATGGCTGCAAAACGTGGCGGCAGACGATCCACTGTGTCTGGATCGAGCGGCTGCAGGCTATCGAGCACCTGTGCGGCGTACCCCTGGGGCACCGCGTCGCCAAACGCAGGCCAGCGCAAAGAATCTGCTTTGATCAAGGCGTTGGTGAGAAAAACGAACGCAAGCTCTTCCTCGGTGTCGTTGTCGAACCTATACCGCACGGTCACCCCGGGTAGTCCCGCGATTGTCATGTTCTCGGGCCCAGCGGCCAGGCTGGCCCCCGGCGGGGTCTTCTTGAGCAATTCGCCAAGGTCCTCACGTTCTTTGGCAAGCACCGCAGCATCGGTAAAATCCCCTGGATATACCGTCACACTAACCGCCCCCGGGTCGGAAATGAGGTCGCCCACCGTGACACCCATCGCCTCACCCGGCGAGCTAGAAGCCAACCCGAGTCCTTTCGGCAGCGAGAGGGACAGGCCGAGACTCGGCAGATCGGTGCGCACTTGCTCGAAGGGTCGACTCAGCGTCCAGGGCTGACCGGTGCCCAAGCCCAAACCAAGGCCGACGAGAAAGACGACGGCGAGCACACGCGCCACGGATTCCAACAAAGGGCCGCTAGGGATCTCCACATCGTCGGCACTCTCTAGATGTCCATCGTCGGCAAGCTCACCGAGGCGAGGCAAGCCACGGGTGAGCGCCCCAGTAAGCAACAGTGCGGCGCCGACAGCACCGCCGCCGAAGTGGGCCCACATATCGACATGAGGCCGAAAGGAGTTCAACACATTGATGCCAAGGTTGAAGGTGGCCGCGCGACGAGCGCCCTGGATCATGTACTTGGGCAGCAACCCCTGGGACCGCCAGGCAAGCACAGCCTCGGCCCCAAGTAGTCCCCACAAGCCGCCGGACGCGCCGACTGAGAATCCTTCGAGAAACGTCAAGCTGACCAAACTCCCTCCCAGGCACGACAGGAAGTAGAGCACGACGAAACGCCCAGTGCCAAGAACCCGTTCGAGGGAGGTTCCGAGCACTATCAGCACAAAGGTATTGAACGCGACATGCATCACCCCCGAGTGGAGGAAGGTGCAAGAGAAGAGGCGCCAAACCTCACCAGCCCAAACACGCTCAGGAGAAAGCGCGCCCATACGCAGTAGTACGGGAGCAGACTGGGTGCCTCCAAAAGCGAACTCGAGGCCGAACACAGCGAGGATGATGCCAGCGAGGGTCCAGGTGACCACGGGCCGACGCGAGCCGAGCACCGCCTGGAAGTTCCTCGCCTTCTGCGCTTCCCCTTTGAGCTCAGCCACATCCGCTGCACTCTTTTCTAGGAAACGAGCCCACTCACTCTCAGACGGAGGTGAGGTCCGTTGGAGATTGGATAGCGCCTGCTTCACAGGCCCTGCGTCTCGACTCCAAACTTCACCCCTGTCGTTGATATGGACTTGGCCAACCTTCACCCCAGTCATGATCGGTTTGGCCTTTTTCAGCACGCTCCGAGCGTGGTCGGTCCCTCCGACAAAGCCAACCACAAGAGTTCCCTTGGCTTTCTGCTTCATGACACGCTTGAGATGCTGGGCAAGATCGTCGCTCCGCGCCTCGTCCCAGTTGACCAGGAACAGAGTCGTCTTCTTGCCAAGCTCCATCGCGACCTGGGAATGATTGAGACCCAGGAACTTGACGTCATCACGGCCTGCGACAACCACGGAAACCACACGAGCGAGCATCGACGACGCGGGAGGGGCCGTCACCATTCTCGAACCGCCCCGTTCTGTTTCGATCCGGCACCCTGTTTCGATCCGACACCCTGTCTCAGAGCTTCATCTGGTCTATCAGGCATGCTCGACTTATCCATCTATGGTTCCCAACTCCTCTTAGATTATTGGTGTTCATTCACCCGACGACGGGTCAACTCCAGCTCGAATCTTGGCGACGATACCCTTCGCTAGCTCGTTAGGAATCGGAATGGTGAGGTTGTACTGCTCGATCTTCCAACCGCTGTCCGTCTTCTGTAGGACGCCACTTCCGCGGCACTCACCATAAGAATCGTTGTCTAGCACTTCGTCGAACCAAGCGATGGTTCCGGCGAGGGTGATGTGGCGCTCCCGGACTCGATACGTCCACCCTTTCCCTTGCGAGAAGTAGGGCTGCGCGAAGGATTGAAACTCGCTCTTGCTCCATCTTTCGGTCGCATCGGTACCGAGAAAGACGCTGTCGGCAGAGAACAAGGAGAAATACCGCTCGCCATCCGCCTCCGAGGCCGCGGCATGCAAATCGTTTAGGGCAGCAGCGACCTGCTCGACCTCGTTGTCCCCGTCTGCGGCCCCACTCGTCACCGCCAAGAACAGCATTGCCCCCCAAAGAACCCACCGCACTGAGCCCAAACCATGCTTCATGTCAGAATCTCCTTCGCACCGCACTGCGAGCGTACGGTCGTGTCAGAACGCCACTTCGGATCGAGCGAAACGTCCAATCCAAGGAGTTTACCCCAACCCTGGGGGCACATGATTTCTACCGATCTTTGGCCAAAACTCAGTGCACTCGTTGCCTCATACCGAGCTGCCTGCCACTTCGTGCCTGGCGCGAACGTGTCGCCACTGTTCAGAGGTGCTCGTCGCATCCAACGCTCGCTCGAGATCAGCGATGATGTCGCGGGCGCGCTCGATACCGATCGCCAGTCGGATGCCACCGGGGTCGATCCCCGCCTCGAGCTGGCGTTCTACCGGCAAGGCTGCGTGGGTCATCGAGGCGGGATGTTCGATTAGGGTTCGAATCTGCCCCAAGGAAACCGCCAAGGTCACGGTCAAAGCCTCCTTCGCCAGCGAGTCCATCAAACGCTGCCCCGCCGCTCTGGCCTCTTCCGGACTGCCGTTCAATCGGAAGGAGATCACACTGCCGGGCGCAAACTCGCCGTCGAAGTCGCGCATCTGGCGGCGTGCGAGCTCCGCTTGCGGAAAGCTGTCGAGGCCTGGAAACAGCACCCGATCGATCGCCGGATGGGATTCCAGATAACGAGCAACCTTCAATGCCGAATCCATCTGACGCCGGGTCCTCAACGCCAACGTTGGTAGACCGTGGACCAAGGCTGGCCAGGCCGCTTTGGGCGATAGGGCGCCGCCAAAGTCTTTGCGGTAGAGCAGCAGATCAGGCTCCAACAACTTGGGCGCAATCACCGCACCTCCCATATCGGTGCCGAAGCCGCCGATTCCTTTGGTCAGGCTGTGGAGCACAACGTCGATCCCGTGGATCAAAGGTCGCTGACAGAAGGGGGTGGCGAACGTATTGTCGATCAGGGTAAAGACTCGCTGCGGCGCTGGGCGATCGCGATTGAAAGCCTCGACCCGAGTAGCGATCGCTTCGAGGTCGAGCAGCTCGAGATTGGGATTGCTCGGCGTCTCACCATAAACCACTTTGACGTTCGGATGCGCTGCCAACATCGCGTCTAATTGTTCTAAATCGGTGAAGTCCGCAAACACCACTTCGATTCCCAAACGCGGAAACCAGTTGACGAACAGCGAGTAGGTGCAGCCATAGATGTTGCGATGTGAAGCGACGGTGTCACCAGCTTTCAACAACACCCCCAAGGCAGCTGAGATCGCCGCCATGCCGGTGGCGAAGGTGACGCAGGATTCGCCTCCCTCCGCCGCCGCCAGATTCTCCTCGAGCATGCCGCGGCTGGGCTCGTCCAAGCGGTCGTAAATGTAGATCGGTGGCCGCTGTTCGTCGTTGAAGTCCGGATTCGCGAACTCGACAAAACCCTCCGCGCCGCGCTCAGCCGTCTCCAGCCGATAAGCGCTCGAGGCACTGATCGGCGGCACGATGTGGTCTTGATAGTTCCAGTGGCGGCTGATCATCTCGCCATGGATCAGCCGACTTTCCAAGTGATAACGGTCAGATCGGTCGCGCATGGTCACCTCCTGGGTAAATCTAGGGTTTAGGCTCTCTCCAGCACGTCGAAGAAGATTTCTTCAACACTAGACAATGTTAAGGTTCCTATCGACGGATTCAGCTTGCTCCGAACAAATCACCGAAAGGGATCCAAATCATGCAGCTTGATCGAACAGACTGCGACCTCGTCGCAGCTCTACAGAATAATGGTCGGCTGTCCAACAAAGAGCTCG
This sequence comes from Acidobacteriota bacterium, assembly GCA_029263355.1. Classification (GTDB taxonomy): domain Bacteria; phylum Acidobacteriota; class Thermoanaerobaculia; order Multivoradales; family J023; genus JAAELT01. The sequence continues at coordinate 7,079 of JAJCXQ010000775.1, forward strand.
CCGCCCGCGTCGGCATCGCGCCGTCAACTTGCGTCGTGCGCTTGCGACGACTGATCGATGGCGGCGCGCTGCGCGGCTTCCACGCCGAGGTTGACGCCCACTCCCTCGGAGTCGGGCTGCAAGCGGTTGTAGCGGTGCGCTTACAACGCCATTCGAAGGCACTGGTCGAGAGTTTCCGAACCCATGCCTTGAGTCAACCGGAGGTGGTTGCCCTCTACCACATGGCCGGTGCTGACGACTTCTTGATTCACGTCGCGGTGCGGGATCCCGAGCACTTACGGGAGATGGCGATGACCGCCTTCACGACTCGCGAGGAAGTCGCGCACCTTCAGACCTCGTTGATCTTTGAGCATGTCGATCGTCACCGCATGCCAAGCTACATCGAGCCGGATGAGCGTTGACGGTTCTGCTGCCAGGAGATCCAGAACGTCGGGGACGGTGACCTCGTGACTCACAGGTTGTTCGTTTGACAGCTTGGCTCAGACTCCTTACGTATCGTACAATAACGTAAGGAGGCCGGAATGACCCAGTCCACGATCACCAGTAAGTTTCAGACAACGGTTCCTAAAGAGGTGCGCCAGAAACTGGGCTTGCGGCCCAAGGACACACTGCGATGGGAAGTCACGGATCAGGAAATTCGTCTTGTGCCGGCTCGACGAGGATTCCTCGAGCGACGCGGTAGTGTCAAGATTGGCAGCGGATCGGTAGTTGAAGATGTTCGGCAAGCTCGCGCGCTGCGAGGCACTGAAGCGCCGTGAAGTGTGTCGTCGTCGATACCAATGTCTTGATCTCCTTCTTGACAGACCGCAACGCCGCGCAACAATCCGAAGCCGCTGCTCTCTTCGAACAGGCAGCGCAAGGCGGCACCGAACTGATCTTGCACCAAATGGTGATCAGCGAGATGGTTTACGTTCTCGCGAATCTCTACAAAGTGGAGACGACGGAGATCGCAGGAATGATCGACGACCTCCTTTGCTCCCCTGGGGTGCGGCCCATAGACGACATTGTATGGTCGAGCGTCCTGTCTCTTTGGCCAGGCGATTTCAGGGACTTCGCCGATGCTGCGCTGGCGGCCGTGATGCTCGAGGGGCACTTCGACGCTGTCGCAACGTTTGATCAAGCTTTCCTTCGGCAGTTACGCCGGATAGGTCTCACCTCCTGGCAGTCAGATTCTTGAAGCTCTTCAGGTAGGCACCCCTCACACATGGGAATCACCTCCCGTAGTCTGCCAAGTCGCTCCGGATCGGGCCAGATGAGCACGCCGGTAGGCGCCGGGGCCACTGCCCGCAAACTCCTTGAACTTGCGACTGAAAGCGGCCTCGGAGCGGTAGCCGACGCGATCCGCGACCTCGCCGATTTCGAACCCCAGACGCAATTGCCGGCACGCCTCCCGCATGCGTTGTTGGGTCAGGTATTGCATCGGTGTGCTGCCGATCAGCTTGGCGAATTGTTGACTGAAAGCGGTGCGTGACATGCGGGCTTCGCTGGCCAACGCTTCGAGCGTCCACGGGTGGTCGAACCGCGAATGCATCGCCTGCAACGAGAGA
>JAJCXQ010000776.1 GCA_029263355.1 Acidobacteriota bacterium
TGGCAGTTTAATGCATCTTTAAGAATTCTGTAGGTTTTGTATCGTATGGTTAGATATGTATGAACCACTCGAAAACTACATGAAGACGTATCGCAAACGTCGAGGCTTCTCCCAAGAAGAGGTGGCGTTCTTGATAGGTAGCGAGGCTGGGACAACGGTCATGCGTCATGAAACGAATGCTCGGGTCCCGTCGCTTGAGACAGCGATTCTGTATCAAGTAATTCTGGGCGCACCGGTCACTGAACTCTTCTCGGGCATGCTCCGTTCAGCTGAAGACGTGGTCAGCGCTCAGGCTGAAGAACTCTTGGTTCAGTTGAAGGAAGCTAAAGACTGCCCACGAGTCCGCCGCAAGATCGAGTCCGCAGTTGCCTTGATGAATAGCGACGACGTTATCTCAATACCAATATGGGAGTAGCAAGGCGATCACAGTGGCGAGTGCTTGCAATCGACCCAACGCCTGGCGGGCTTGCCTATGCTGTTCTTGAAGGACCGAATCGACTGATTGATTGGGGTGTGGCGACGGGCTCAAGTGCTCGGGCTTTCCGAAAGCGCGTCGGAAAACTCGCTCTTTCCTACAACCCGAACATCATGGCGCTCGAGCGCGAATTCTCAAGCAGGCGTCGTCCCCGAGCTCGAAGCCGAATTCTGATGGCGGCAGAGGTTGCAGCATCGCTTCAGATCGCGACCTGCAAGGTCTCACGAAGCGACATCCGGACGATGTTTGAAGCTGACACGAAGCTCGAGATAGCACGCGGTATTGCTGTTCGCTTCCCTGAACTTCTCCACAAGGTCCCAACAAAGCGGGGTCTTGGAATGCCCGAAGCCCAACGGATGAGCGTCTTTGACGCAGTCTCGTTTGCGCTTGTGGTGTTGGGGAAGGTGTAGCAGGTAGTTCTTTTAATTAGTGCTGGCTGCCTTAGTGGCGGCCAGGAAGGAGTGTGTCTTGTGAACGTGATTCAGAACCAGGAGAAGCTCTTTGAGCTTGCTCAAGCCTGGGGTATGGAGGTAGGTGCTCTACTTCGGAAGTATGCGACTGACAGTCTTGCCCCGGCGATCTGCATCAACGACGGCTGTGATTTCATTGCCGAGTATGAACCGGATTGTCGGGACGGATGGTGTGAGGAGTGTCAAGAGGGGACGGTTGTCAGTGCCTTTGTCTTGGCGGGGATAGTTTGATGACAAGACCTCGCTTTTCACTGGGACGGACAGTGGCAACACCGGGGGCTCTGGCTGAACTTTCGATGGAGGAAGTTATGAGAGCACTTGCTCGACACGCTCAGGGTACTTGGGGCGATCTCTCAGAAGATGACCGGCAAGCCAACGAGCAAGCACTCAAGGATGGGAATCGTGTGCTCTCGGCATACCACTCAGTGCGTGGTGTGAAATTCTGGATCATCACGGAATGGGATCGGTCAGCAACGACTGTATTGCTTCCTGAGGAGTATTGAGTCAACTCAATGGAAAAGGTGTTGATGCGTACAAGGCTACAACAGCGGTGCGCGGTCTGTCGGACCTTCATCGACTGCGTTGAGGAAGAGGCTTTTGACACAACAAGGGGTTGCGGACCAACTTGACCCGTACTCCAACTTCAAGCATTGTTGCTAGCAAGGCGCCCCAGGAGATTGCTCCTGGGGCTTTTATTGCAGATTTTGGTACGGATGGTACTCTGAAGACATGAACGGTTATGTACTGATCCCGATCTTCATAGCCTTACTCAAGGCAGCTCCGTACTTGTTCGGCAGCGCTGTTGTTGTCTGGGCCGTTGTCGTCACAAGAAACTGGAGACATTGGGGCTCCCAGAAACGCTTTGGAGTTACGCTTCTCACTGTCGTATTCCTCGGGACGATCGGATTTCTCTTTTCCCTTGAGTACTTTCAAACACTTTTACTGGGTGGACTAGTGAGTAGATAGCTCCTCAATCAATACATGGTGTATTTGTGGGTCGTGTGTTTGGCACTGATGAAGCGTCAACTCGCCGCAGGGATCCATCGTAATCGGAATGATTCTCCAAGGATTGACCAAGATACCAGGGTCTTGTGAATCCTGAGTAACGATTCCGTCACCAGGTTCCAAAATCCCCGTGTCGCCCAGCGTACCCATACCAAGCCCAACGACTGCACTGTACTCGATGGTACTTGGGAGTGGATATTCGAGGATGTCATTGAGCTGGAGCAGCGCGTCACTTCCCGGTGCCAGCTCGGATACCGCCACGCTGTCAGGGCTTAAGTTGAGCGCTAAGCAGATATTGGCCGACAGAATACAAACATCTGCCAAGAACGAACCGTGGTGAGGCGTTCCTATTGTGACGAGTTGTGCGACATCATCTCGATACGGTGCGCCAGTCGCAAATCCTTGCACATACGCCCTGGCGGCAAGTCCTCCCATGCTGTGACCGATTAGTATGACTCTCTCGGCCGCAGGATTAGCTTCGAGAACCGCCGCAACGACTTCTGCAACTTCAAAACCTTGCCGGCTTACTGTGAGGTTCTGCGACGGGAATGGATCTTGGCTCCAGTCAGAGAGGTGCATCTGGTAGAAGTCCCCTGGAGCGACATTGACAACGCTAGCATCAGCATTACTGTAGTGCGGAAAACCTCCGAATGAGAGTCCAGCTTCCTCAAGTGTCTCGGCAAGTACGCTCCATGTCCCACCACTTGACCCAAGTCCGTGGATCAAGACGATAGGGGGTGCAACGAGCCGAGCTTTAGACGTGTGCCTGCCGTTGGCAAATTCTGCAACCGCCCATTCGGATGACGCATAGCTGGCGGCTGTATCCAGAACGGTTAAGATCTGGCTGGAGTCGGTAATGACAATATTGCCGTTGCCGTCGAGCGCCACTGGCACCAAGATTGGTGCGGTTGTTTCGTACGACCAAACGACCGCCCCATTCTCGGTGTCGAGCGCCACGAGAGTCGAGCCGCTTCGCACATACAGTCGACCGTCAGAATCAACGAAGTCGACGTTCGCTTCTGCCGCGCCATAGCTTGTGAGATCCACTCGCCACCGCTCCGATCCGTCTTGGTTCAGCGCTACGACTTCTGGCGTTGTCACACCGCTTGCGTAGATCGTGCCCGCTTCATCGGATACAGGACGCGAGAGATTTTCAAGGGGCCATGCCTCTTCAGCGACATCCGCTCCTGTCGCAGCGTCCCACGCCAAGAGTGTGTTGTCATTGGAGTAGTACAAGAGAAGCCTTCCACCGATATGTGCCATGACCTCAGGAGATGAAGATGTCGAGAAAGACCGCAGCCATCTCTGGCTACCAATCGGGCTGAATGAGAGCACCTGCCCAGTGTTGCCGTTTCCGGTATGGGTTCCGTAATAGATGTTTCCCATCTGATCGATTGCAATGCCTCTAGAGCCGGTGTAGCTACCTCCAGAGGCGACCCAGTTGTTGGTCACTGTGCCGGTATCAACTGAACACAACCGGCTCGAGCCGAAGAAGACACTGGCACGTGCTTCGTCGATCGCAGGC
>JAJCXQ010000777.1 GCA_029263355.1 Acidobacteriota bacterium
TACGTAACGAGCTTAACCTTTATCGTGGCATCTTGAGCGACGAGTCGAGGCGTTGCGGGTGGCTCCGCGTCGACTCGCAGTGGCGAAGACTCTGCTCTAGGACGCCTGAATGCCCAATAGATACTGCTTTGGACCGTAACCGATTACCGCCGTGTTGTAGCCGTTGGTGACCCGCTTACTGCAGCTGAGCTGGACGGCAAATGTGCAGAACGGCTGCCCATTGAGCCAGCTCGCGCCGTTCTTGGGCTCGATGTCGGTGGTCACATAACCCGCGCCGTCTACCTCGGAGTCATCCAGGGTGCCGCGGAAGCGGGCGCAGATCAAGTCGTTGGATCCATGGGTGTAACTGCCGGCAATATCAGCCGGACCGAGGTTGTCGATCGGCAGATTTCCAATGTTGCCCCGGCGCACCCCCAGGCTGTAGGCGTTCAGGAAACCCTGTGTTTGGTTGGCTTTGAATCGCACCGTCAACGGGGCACCCGGATCGCTATCCGGCACGGTGAACAAGGCACAGTCGCCGCCGAGCTGCGAGTCCATCTGCACCGAGCTGATGGCGAAATCCGGCAACGTGTTGTCGATTGACAGTTTGATGGTGTCGACGGTGCCGCTGACTCGTTTGCCGTCGATGTCATAACCCTCGATGCGAAAAAACACCTCCGTCGGTTGCGGAGCGTAAATCCAGGTCGAGATCCGCGCCTTGCGATCGCGGTTGTGGAGTCGAAAATCCACGTTGTTTTCGATGTTGAGATAAGCCTTGGCGGCCACTGGTGAACCGCCACCGACGTGCAACGCCTTGTCGATCGGACCGATCGAGTCGCCGATATAACCCGGGATGCCAACCTTGGCGGTTTTTTCGTGCCGCAGCACCTCCTGGAAGAACTTCCAGCTCTCACCGGGGCGCCGGTAGCGAATCGTATAGTGGGTCACGTCCGGGTGATCGAGGAAACAGGCATAAAAATCCAGGGTGCCGCCCCACGCCGCACATCGTGCCGAGGGTGCGTCCGGATTGTCGGCGGTGATCCGCCCTTCGGCGTTCAGCGTGTTACTGAAGCCGACGCGGGGCGCCCACGACGGCTGACCACTCTGCGGCGCGCCGATATCGATGTTGCCAATCGCCTGGATCGCGTGCGAACCCTGACAGGCGGTCGGCAACCTGCGGCAACCACTCTTGCAGATGTTGATCCTTCGAAACAACGGTACGTTCCAATACGGGGCGCTTTCGTACACCACGCCATCAGGCGCCGCCGCATCCAATATCTGGACGATGACATCGGGACGGATCTGCACCACGATGTCTTCCCCCGGCGCCAAATCGATCGGCGCCTCGACGTCACCGGTGAAGTCGGCGGCATGCTGGAAGCGGAAGATATAGTTACCTCGGCGGTCGGTAACACACACTCCGAGGGTCTCGCGGCCACCTTCTCCGGTGTAAGCGCCGCCGGCCTTCTCGGCGTTGGTGCGGTCGTACTCGAGAAAGCGCAGGACCTCACCCGCCATAGGCTTCGTCGTGCAACGGATGGGATACACCCGATCCAGCAACGATCCGAGCTCAACGGTGTCGATGCCGAGAGCCAGAAGTTCCGGTTGATAAAGAACCACCGATCCCGCGGTGGTAACGCGGGCGCTGTTCTCCTCGCCTTTCTTCGAACGCTTGGACCTGCTCTCGTCCTGCGTCACCCGCAGCACTTGAGCTTTCTTGGACGGCAACGCGCTGTCGCCAGTGAGCGGCAACATCATCGGTCGAAACGGCGGCGGATCCGGGGTCGGCCCGATCTCGGGACGTACCTCATACAAACGCTCAGGATAAAGCTCCTCGAGCAGACGATGGAGCATCGGCCGCTTCCGCACTTCGTCCAGCACCTCCCAGGAATCGATCACGAAGAAACCGGGATAACAGGGATTCACACAGAAGCCTTCGTAACACTTAACGTTGCCGTAAACCAGGAAGTCGCTGGCGGACACCGGCGTTGAACAGGTGAGGACAAGGTCGTTGAAGTCCTCGTCGCCACTACCGGCGCCGCCACCGTCGTCCGATTGGATATCGAAGCGATACAAACCTGCTGACTGGGTTGGGAACGTGATCTGCTCAGCGGAGGTGACAAAACCGTCACCAGGGTTGTTCTGAATGGTGACCGCCCAAGCGTCACCGGTGACCAACACCGGCGGTGTCGAGGTCTTGCCCTCGTACACGCCGTTGCCCGAGGTCGCTCCCGAAACAATGAAACGCTGGGGGCGTCTCGCGCTCTTCGATTTGACCGCAACTGTCCACGAACCTTGCATCGTAATCGCCATGGTGCACTCCTTGAGATGAAGAGGCGTCACCCGACGTAGTGTTACGGGGGCGACAACCCAAAACATTGACGAAGGGGCATGAAAGCATTTGCCGTGCCAATCATCGCGGCGAGGCTTTTCCGTCAACACCTTCGGCATGGTCCAGAGAAGCGCCCTCCACAGCGTTCTTAAACGCTGATTTAAAAGGCGCTTAAGGAACTCTCTCTCGAACCTTTGCGGCACTGGCCCGATCGCCCGTCGAGCCGTGCCCCGTGTCGACTTCTAGAGTGCTGCCCAGATCCCGGGCAGCGCCTCAATCCAGTCTTTCAAGGCCACAACCGCCGAGGCTTGGCAGTTCACTGCCCAGGTTCTGGGCAGTTGCTGGCGTCCTTGTGTCAACTCTTGACGAGATGGCGACTCAGCCCAGGCAAGGCACTTCTCCATAGATTGAGTCGACGGTCGAAACGTCCTGTGGGGATCTCCTTCGGGAGATCCCTTTATTGTGCCCGGTTGCACGGGTCCTGTTGCACCGTCCAGTCCTATGGGTAATCGGGATAGACGCCTAAGGCGCCCGCCTTTGCGGACACCTGCACGTGTTGTCGCGTTACTATCAGAAGCGATCCTAAAGACGCAGGCGGACGAGGCGCCGCACCGGTCCGCCGCTAAACACCACCACGAATCGAGGTAGAGATGAGATCAACAACATGGTCCATGGTCTTGACATTATTCATCAGCGTCGGCCTAGCCTCGGAGGCTGAGGCGGGACGCGCTACCGCTACCTTGGTCAACTCCTCGAACTTCGACATCTACGAGCTTTATCTCTCGCCATCCCATGCAACGCGATGGGGTGCTGACCAGCTGCGCCGCGAGGTCCTCGAAACCGGCTACTCCTTCACACTGAGCGGTATGAGCTGTGGCGACTACGACATCAAAATTGTGGACGAAGACAGCGACGAGTGCATCATCAACGAGGTCTACTTGTGCGGTGACGAAGGCGATTGGGTCCTAACGGACGAGGAGCTCCTAGAGTGTCAGGGCTTCGAGACGGATACCGCCTCGGTCACCTTGGCCAACCGCTCCAGCTGGGACATCCACCGGCTCTACATCTCTTCGAGCCGCAGCAAACGGTGGGGGCCGGACCAACTGGGGGACGAGATCCTCAATTCCGGGTATTCCTTTACTCTGAGCGGCTTGGACTGTGGTGAGTATGACCTCAAGCTCATCGACGAGGACGGCGACGTGTGTGAAGTCCACGAGATCTATCTTTGCGGAGCTGAAGGCGAACAGTCTTTGACCGACAAAGATCTTTTGGAGTGCCAAGGGTTCTGATCGTTTGCCAACATCGCAGAGCGTAATCTGACGCCACGAAGGGTGGCGGGTCGAACCGCCACCTACCCGTCCAACGGGTCGTCAGTCTATCCCGGCATACAAACGCGGATTCAGAAACGGAATCAAGGCCAGCACCACCGCCGGTTCGTAGAGCCCCGCTCGATCGATGACTCCGTCGGTCAGTAGGCCAACCGCTCCCTCCTGTTGCTTGGAGTTCGATCGACCGAAGACGATATCGTCCGCCTCGCCAAGCTCGTGACCTTGTCGAACCAACTCGACCACCGCTGGCGGCAAGACCAGGGCTGCCGTCCGGCTCCTACCTACCTGGGACGCCGACCGCACCACAACCCAAGCGAAGGCCAGCATGTCGTCGCCCTGGTCAGCACTCGGTTCAGCAGCCTGATCAGCAGCCTGATCATCGATGCCACCTTCGAGGCCCACCCAATAGTCGGCGGCGGCGAACTCGCGGGCAGCTCCCGCGGCCCGGTTCTCGGCGCCTAATAACGTCTCCGCGTCGCCGAGGGGCTGATCGGGCACCCCGGACGGCACCGACACGGTCACCAACTCAAAAGACTCGTGCGGGAAGGCGCGCTGAAAACCACGCTCGGTGGCGCGGGCCTTGATCGGATTGCCAGAAGCAAGGACCACCGTTTTAATTTTAAATACGCCTTGGGTTGCAGCATGAACTCGACTCTATCGAAGACTTCGAACGCCAGGCACAGATCGGCGGCTTCGGATGCACCGTCATCCAGGGTCTCGACCTACGTTCTCACACCGAAGCCTTGATCGCGGAACCTTGCACCGAAGCCGTCTTCCTTGGCTGTCTATTGGAAGATGCCGCCACCCGGCACATCAACGCTACCGGCGGCTTGATCTTCCCACGCTTGCCGAATCTGCCATATCGCACCTATCGCCCCGCCCTCTACACCGTTGATGAACTGCTGGCGGGCTACGAACGCGGCAACCCCGCCAGCTACGTCGACAGCTTCGACCAACGGGTTTACGCCCACTTCGATCAGCAACGCCAAGGGCGCACCATGCCGGTGCTCGAAACCTTGGCTCAGCGTCTGCACGACCACGCGATCGACGACGCCTTGGCAGGCCTCCTGCACGACCAAGGGCCCTCGCGTAGGGTCGTCGCGATCATGGGCGGTCACTCCATGCAGCGCACCGATCCCAACTATCGCAAAGTCGCCCGCATCTCCCAACGCCTCGCGGCGCACGACCCCTGCATCCTGATGGCGAGCGGCGGCGGGCCTGGGGCGATGGAAGCCTGCACTCTCGGCGGCTGGCTCGCCAAGGCTGACGAGAGCGCCCTCGACCGCGCGATCAAAATCCTCAGCCGAGCGCCCAGCTACCACCACCCCGCTTGGCTCGACACCGCCTTCGAGGTCCGCGACACCTTCCCCGATCACGGTGACAGCCTCGGCATCCCAACCTGGTTCTACGGCCACGAGCCCCCGAACCTCTTCGCCAGTCATATCGCCAAATACTTCTCCAACAGCCTGCGCGAAGACGGCCTGCTCGCCATCGCTCAACATGGCGTGATTTATGCCCCCGGCAGCGCCGGCACCATCCAGGAAATCTTCCAGGATGCCGCCCAGAACCACTACGGCACCTTCAAAACCGTCAGTCCGATGGTCTTCCTGGGCCGCCGTTACTGGACGGAAGAGAAACCTATCTATCCCATCCTGCGTGACCTTGCCGCGAGTCGCCAATACGGCGCCCTACTCACCGTCGCCGACAAGGTGGACACGGCGGTCCAATTCATCCTCGAGCATCCACCGATCCCGTACGAGGATTAGTTAGATCCCGTCTCGAAACTCGTAATCGGTGCCAGCGTTCATCATCACGATCGCCAAGATCATCGGTCTTGCCGGTACGGATACCTGCTACGCTCACTGAATACAAAAAGCCTCCCCAATGCTTCCCTGACGATCCGAAGCATGAGCTTCTACGCCGACCTCCACATCCACTCCAAGTACTCCCGGGCGACGAGTCGCAACAGCGACCTCGAGCATTTGGCATTGTGGGCCAGGCGCAAGGGGTTAGGGGTGATCGCCACCGGTGACTTCACCCATCCCGCTTGGTTCGACGAGATCCGCGAGAAGCTGGTGCCCGCGGAACCGGGATTGTTCCGGCTGCGCCCCGAGTTGGAGAAGGAAATCGACCGGCGGCTGCCGCGCAGCTGCGCTGGCCCAACTCGCTTCATGCTCGAGGTCGAGATCTCGACGATCTACAAGAAGGACGAACGCACCCGCAAGGTGCATCACCTGATCTACGCCCCCGACATTGACACCGCCTCGCGCTTTCGGGACAGCCTGGACAAGATCGGCAACATCAAATCCGACGGCCGGCCGATCCTCGGGCTCGACTCGCGGCATTTGCTCGAGATCACTCTCGAGAGCGGACCGGACGCTTACCTGGTGCCAGCTCACATCTGGACACCCTGGTTCGCGGCGCTGGGCTCGAAGTCGGGCTTCGACTCGATCGAGGATTGTTACGGTGACCTCACCGAGCACATCTTCGCGGTCGAGACCGGGCTGTCGTCGGACCCGCCGATGAACTGGCGGGTGTCGAGCCTCGACCGTTTCACCCTGGTGTCGAATTCCGACGCCCACTCACCTCCCATGCTCGGTCGCGAGGCCTGTGTGTTCGACACCGAGCTCGATTACTTCGCCATGCGCCGCGCCCTCGAGACCGGTGACGGCTACGGTGGCACCGTCGAGTTTTTCCCCGAGGAAGGCAAATACCACCTCGACGGTCACCGTGCTTGCCAGTTGCGCTGTGAACCCGACGAAACCCGTCGCCTCGACGGTCGCTGCCCAACCTGCAATAAGCCACTGACCGTCGGCGTCATGCATCGCGTCGAGACTTTGGCTGATCGACCGGGCAACGAACCGCCTCTCAATGCGGCGCCCTTCAAAAGCATCGTGCCGCTGCCCGAGATCGTCTCCGAGTTGGTGGGTGTCGGACCTAAGTCACAAACTGTCGGCAATCGCGTCGCAACCCTCGTTGCTCGTCACGGCCCCGAGCTCGACATCTTGGAGCGTTTGCCACTGGAGGACATCGGCCGAGACGGGGATCCGCTGTTCACCGAAGCGATCGAGCGCCTACGCCAAGGCCGTGTTTTCTGCGAGGGCGGCTACGACGGCGAGTACGGCACGGTGCGTCTCTTCGAGCCGGGCGAACTTGCGGCCCGCACTGCGGTGCCTTGCCTGTTCGAGATGCCCGAGCCCGAGATCGCTGACATCGAACCGATACCGGTGCGGACGGCCTGGGATGCTCCGCGCCCGCCCGAAGTACCGACGCAGCCGGTGCTCCTCGAACCAACGCTCCCCGACGCAGCCGCTCAGATCGAAGACGACTCGACGGAGGATCCGGCCGCCACAGCAGCGCCCGCCCCGCCGTTGACGAGTCGCCTCCTCCCCTTCGAAGCCGCCGCAGCGCCCCCCTCGGTGCTCGACCGACTGGACCCCGACCAGCGGGCGGCCGCGGAGGTGGTGCACGGTCCGCTGCTGATCATCGCCGGCCCTGGCACCGGCAAGACCCGTACCCTCACCCACCGCATCGCGCATCTGGTGGAGTCCGACATCGCCCTGCCCGACGAGTGCCTGGCGATCACCTTCACCCGGCGCGCGGCGGAAGAGCTGGCGGAGCGACTGGAAGACTTACTCGGCGCCAAAGCGCATCATGTGACGGTCAAGACGTTTCATGGTCTCGGCCTGGCGATCCTGCGCGAGCAGCACGCCGAGCTCGGATTAGGTCGCAAGTTCCGCATCGCCGAGGAGGCCGAACGGCTCGACGTCGCCGGTAATTTGTTCGACCTCTCGACGAGCCAGGCCACCAAAATGCTGTCGGGGTTCTCGTTGGCTAGGAGGCGCCGCGCTGCTCAGCCAGACACCCTACAGCCCCCCACCAGTGATCCATTTTTCGCCGACCCTCTATTCACCAAGCTAGCCGCCTACGAAGCCGCGCTGTGGCAGCGCGATCGGGTCGAGTTCGACGATCTCCTGGTCTTGCCGACGCGCCTGCTCGGCGACCGTCCCGATCTGCGGGCCGAATATTGCGATCGGTTTCATTGGATCTCGATCGACGAATACCAAGACATCGACCCGCTGCAGTATCGACTCATCCAGCTGCTCGCGTCACCCGACGCCAATCTGTGTGCGATCGGCGATCCCGACCAATCGATCTACCGTTTCCGCGGCGCCGAGGTCGGCTTCTTCCTGCGCTTCCAACAAGACTTTCCTGACGCCAACACGGTGCATCTCAGCCGCAACTACCGCTCCAGCCGAGTCATCGTCGCGGCAGCACTATCGGCCATCGCACCGGCAAGTCTCGTCGGTGAACGTCGGCTCACAGCGGTCCACGACGCACCGGCTGACAACGTCGTGGTGTTCGAAGCAGCGAGCGAACGAGCCGAGTCGGAGTCCGTCGTCCACAGCATCGAGCGACTGTTGGGCGGAACGTCGTACTTTTCGGTCGACAGCGGGCGGGTCGAAGGCGGCCTGAGCTCCAATTTATCGTTTGACGACTTCGCCGTGCTCTACCGCACCGATGCCCAGTCCAGCGCAGTGATCGAAGCCTTGGAGCGCTCCGGCATTCCTTACCAGAAGCGCTCCCACAATCGGCTCACCAAGCGCCCTGAGGTGCGAGTGCTACTGTCAGCATTGGGGCACGGCGCCCTCGAGAAGAAAACCACCAAGACCCGGCGTCGCCAGAAAACGGTGCTTGATCGCCTCAACGCTGAAGCCGTGCGTCTCGCCACCCTCACCGAAGCGAGCGGCGATAAAACCTCTGGCGCCTTGGGGCCAGCCGCTTTCCGCCAAGCAGTCGAGCTCGTCGCGCCGCTCGCCAAACGCCACGGCAACGACCTGCAAGGTTTCCTCGCCGAGGTTGCCCTCGGCGCTGAGATGGACACCTGGGATCCCCGCGCCGAACGCGTCTCCCTCCTCACCCTGCATGCCGCCAAGGGTCTCGAGTTCCCGATCGTCTTCATCATCGGCTGCGAAGACGGCCTGCTCCCCCTGCGCTTCTCTACCGACGACCTCGAAGACGACGAGCTCGACGAAGAACGCCGCCTGTTCTTCGTCGGCATCACCCGCGCCCGCACCCGCCTCTACCTATCCTACACCCGCCGCCGGTCCTGGCGAGGCGAGTTGCGCGATCGCAAACCGTCACCCTTTCTGAGTGACATCAACGGCTCTTTGGTCGAAATGCGGCAGAGCGACGAACGGGTCAAGAAGCGCAACACCGAGCCGAAACAGCTGAGTCTGCTCTAAGACGGCGGGGCACAGAAGGCAGCTGGGCGCTGATGTCAGACTTTCGATGTCAGATCACGGACAAGGAACCGTCCAAAATCGTTGGCGGGCGCCACAACTCCCCTCGTCGCCAGCCCCACTGAATGGCAAGCGGTGGCTCAGCAGATGTCCGAGCACGCCACGCCAGCCGCGGTTTTTGACGGGTCATCTCCTCGTCACCGGCCAGGATCGTGAACACGTCGCCAGACGACTGATCGACGCGCACGCCAAGATCCACTTCGAAATGGCGCCTTGATCGAGCGGCTCGGCTCAGAATCTATAGTTGAAGTCCAACCGCAAGCGACTGCCATCCTCGCCGGTGGTGATCGCATTCACCTGGTAGAAGCGAGCGACCAGGTTGGTGTTTTTGTCGAATACATAGGTCAACCGCAGCTCGTGTCCTGAAAAATCGCTCGAGCGGGTCTCGACGGCGCTTCCCCAACGCATCCAATCGTCCTCGGAATAGGAGGCGTTGACCGCCAGGGTTTCGATCTCGGCATAGGTGTAGGCCACCCGCCAGTCTCGTTGCTGCCGCGACCCGCCGAGCTCGGCCGACAGAACAAGGCCGTCGGTCTGGTCGCGATTGGCGGCGGTGAAGGGATCGGGATCGGAGGCGGAGTAGGACTCGCTGTTGTGCATCACATCGGCACCGAGGGTGAGCGTGTGACTGCCGACGGCGAGCTTGGTCTGCACGCTCCCTACCCACACGTTGTAGTCGCGCCGGCCGTTACCCCGCAACAGCCGACCGCCGTCGGTATCGTCGGGGTTGGCGTCAAAAGCCAACAGGCCACAGGCGGCAGTGAAATGTCCCGATGACAACACCAGTTGGCCAACGCCGAGATTGCCTGCGAAATCTCGCATCCCAACCGGCAACGAGAAATAGCCGGTGTTGAGGGCCAGCTTGCTGCCGCCGCCGACGGTGGTCTCGACTCCCAGGGCGAGGCCGGCGGGGGTCACATCGTCGTCCCACAAAAGCTCGTTCTGCTGCCACAACGGCAGGCTGTTGCGTCCGATCCAGCCCCAGGCCTTCTCACCCTTGGCTTTTGCGTACCATTTGTCGAGATTGAAGTGAGCATCGCCGGTCTCGTTGTTATCAAAATCGACGACGGTGACGTGGGGCGATTGATGACTGTCGTCCGAGCCCGAGCGCAGACGAGCGCCGAACGAGAAGCGGTCGCTGGCCGCATAATCGAGACCCAACCGGACGCGGACTCGCAGCCGCGTGCGATCCTCACGCGGCGTGCCGTCGGCCGTCCTAGAGTCGAAGTCGGCCTCCAACCGAGCCCGGAAGTCGCCGTAAATCTTCAGGCCGTCACGGGCGAAAATCTCGGCGTGGCCAGCACTGGCGACACAGAAGCCCATCAACGTCGCCAGCAACACGAGCGACATATTGTGCCGCGCTTCAAAGCTCGGTTGAGGCGTGTCAGCCATCAGCGCCGCAGCCGTAGACGCACGAACCGCCCATCGACATCGTTGATGAGCTCCGGTTCGGTTTTGTTGAAGGCTCGCATCTCACGTCGGACAATCGGCAAACCACGACCGCGCATCTCCATCATGCGCCGCACCAGCATGTAGTGAGCCATCAGCTCATTGCGGGAACGGGGATGGCCGCCGAGGGCACTTTCGACGGTCAGGTGGTTCGGGAGCTCCCCCGGACTCGTGATGTCGACACGGTCGCTGAAGACTTCCAGCAGGATCTTGGAGCCCAGGATCGCGTAATCTCGATGGACAACGGCGTTGACCAAGCCCTCCCGCAAGGCCTTCTCAGGGATGAGCGGATGATCGGTGCGATAGAGCGGATCTTCGTAGGTCTCGCGAGAGCCGAGAGCGCGTGACCAGCCGAGGGCGCGCTCGACCTGCTCGTCGATGCGACCGGCCGCTTCGCCACGGAGAATCACGTCGTCGGCACGGTCGCTCCCGGCATAGGCCACCATCTCGATCCAGGCACTGCGGGTCAGCCGGTAGCTTTGAGGGGATCGCCCGAAACACATGAGTCCGTAGAGGGTGAGACGATCTTCGTCGCCGTCACGGGTCACGATCCCGCGATTGCGGAGATCCTTCAGCAGGTCGGGTTGCGGCTCATCCTCGAGCTCGACACCTTGGCGCTTGAGGAAGGAACGAAAGATTCTTTCATCGACATCTTCAGGCCGCGATTCGGGGATATCTTGCTCTTCGGTGAGGATAAAGCCGAAGCTATTGAAGAGACTCTGCAGCTCTGCCGGAGAGGGCTCAACACTGGCGCGCCCGCGGCGGATAAACACCCGACCGCGAGACCTGAGAGGTTCGGGGCCGCGGTATCTTCTGACCTCGATCCAGTGGATCCACGCCGAGCCTTCCTGATGATGTCCAAGGGCAGCCCGCAGCGGCGCATTGAGGGCACTGTGCAAGAACGACGTCAGCCGCTCCTGAACGGACTCGGGATCTTCATCGACACCCAGGATCTCGCCTGAGTCGGCGATCCCGAGGATGATCAAACCACCGTCGGAGTTGGCCAGAGCGCAGGCCGCCTCAGCGACCTTCTTGGGGAACGCTCGCCATTCTTTGAATTCGGTCTCGTCGTCTTCGCCGCGACCGATTCGCTTTCGGATTTCGTCCCACGGCATCGGAGTCATGCCACAACTCTAACCTACCCTGTGTGGACTGCGCGAACGCATGAGGCTAGTGCCACAACTCCGATACTTCGCGATTGTCAACTCTCGATGGGAGCACTCGGAGCATTGGCCTTGACGTCGGCAATGGCCGTGGCTCGGGCATCTGTTGAGACATAGTAGACGCTGGTGGCGATAATCTCCCCGTTCGCAGCCTTCATGTTGAAGTAGTACCGGCTATCAACGGTCGTCTGTCGATCATAGGCGCTATCTTTCGTGGCATTGGTCTTCACCGAATCGATACCGTTCTGGCGTCCCGAGGTGCTTTTATAGCCCTCGCTCTTTAGGATCTGGGCTCCGGACTTGCCGTAGTAGCGGAAACGGTACTCTCCCGCTCCGTCGGTGTACTTTTCGAATCTTGCACTCATCTTCAATCTCCTCTGTCTCAGATTATTCTCTAGCCGACTCAACCCACTGAAGCCGACTCGTTGCCCAGGGGTCGGGCTCGATAGATGAGATACAGAATGTTTAGGAAGGTTGAAGTCCTCAGCGAGGATCTGTCATGTGTTCGTCTCCAGCAGACAGATCCGCGAGCGTTAGCGCAAACCCATTGGTCTTCGAGAACTTCATCCGATGAACGAAGTGGCCGCCGAAACCCACGCTACGATCGTCTGCGACGGTCAAGGCAACGGCCGCAGATCCGGCTCCACCTATCGTCTTCTGGCCCGCCTGGAGAACAGACGATCGCGGCTGTAGTAGACGAACATCAGCTTGCGGTCACCGAGAGCTTCGATGATCGCGGACGCTAGGCGATCCACGGGCTCCGCTACGTCCATCCGCCCAA
>JAJCXQ010000778.1 GCA_029263355.1 Acidobacteriota bacterium
GTGCGATTATGCACACAAGCTCTCAGCGACATTCTTCGGCGGCGAAATCAAGTACACCAAGCGCCACAAGCTCGGCCAGCTGCTTTCGACCTTGACACGCCACTTCCTGCTGATGACGGCGACACCGCACAACGGTAAGGAGGAAGACTTCCAGCTCTTCATGTCGCTGCTGGACGGCGACCGTTTCGAGGGCCGCTTCCGCGACGGCGTGCACAAGGCCGATGTCTCCGATTTGATGCGCCGTATGGTCAAGGAGCGCCTGTTCAAGTTCGACGGCAAACGGCTCTTCCCGCCGCGCATCGCCCACACCGTACCCTACAAGCTCTCGGACGCGGAAGCCCGGCTCTACAAACAAGTCACTGAGTACGTGCGCGAGGAGTTCAACCGCGCCGAGGCGCTGAAGAACGGCAAACGCTCGAATACCGTCGGCTTCGCCCTCACCTTGCTACAACGACGCCTCGCCTCATCACCCGAGGCCATCTACCAGTCGCTGCGCCGCCGCCGCGAGCGGCTGGAAAAGCGTATCCGTGAGCTCGAGCTGATGCAGCGGGGCACCGATGCTGCGGCGATCGCGGCCAGCATGCCGATGCTCGACGCCGAGGACTTCGAAGATCTGGAAGACGCGCCGGAGGACGAGGTTGAAAACGCCGAGGAGGAGATCCTCGACCAAGCAACGGCGGCGCGCACCATCGGTGAGCTCGAGGCTGAGATCGCGACCCTCCGACGTTTGGAGAGTCTTGCACTTTCCGTTCGGCGTAGTGGCGAAGACCGTAAGTGGACGGAGTTGGCCGACCTCCTCTCTGAGGTCTTCACCCCCACGACCCTCAGTGGCGCGATTGCGGAGCCGGCGGTGCCCTACGGCGGTGGCGAGATCCCGCCGCCGCTTCCGTCACCACAGCAGAAGCTGGTCATCTTCACCGAGCATCGCGACACCCTGAGCTACCTCGAGAGTCGCATCAGAACGCTCCTCGGACGCAGTGAGGCCGTGGTCGTCATCCACGGCAGCCTGGGCCGTGAGGTGCGCATGAAGGCGCAGGAGGCGTTCCGTCACGACCCGGAAGTGCAGGTGCTACTCGCCACCGATGCGGCGGGGGAGGGCATCAACCTCCAACGCGCCCACCTGATGGTGAACTACGACCTGCCATGGAACCCGAACCGCATCGAGCAGCGCTTCGGCCGTATCCACCGCATTGGCCAGACTGAGGTCTGCCACCTATGGAACTTGGTCGCGGAGGAGACCCGCGAAGGTGACGTCTACCGAACGCTGCTCGACAAGCTGGAAAAAGCGCGCCAGGCGCTCGGAGGCCAGGTCTTCGACGTGCTAGGCATGCTTCAGTTCGAGGGCAAGCCGTTGCGCGACTTGCTGATCGAGGCGGTCCGCTACGGCGAAAAGGACGACGTTCGCGCTCACTTGACCCAGGTCGTCGCCGACGCCATCGACCCCGAGCGGATCGCCGATTTGCTCGAGGCAGGCGCCCTGGCCCACGACGCGATGGATGTCAGCGGCGTTCGTCGAGTGCGCGAAGAGATGGAGCGAGCGGAGGCGCGGCGTCTCCAACCTCACTACATCGAGTCATTCTTTCTCGAGGCCTTCAAGCGCCTGGGTGGTACGGTCCGCGAGCGCGAACCTCGCCGCTACGAGGTCACCCATGTGCCTGCCCCGGTGCGTAACCGTGACCGTCAGCTCGGCATGGGTGAGCCGGTGCTGCGGCGCTATGAGCGCATCGCCTTCGAGAAGCCCCTCATCGCTCCGCCGGGTCAGACGCTCGCCGCCTTCGTTTGCCCCGGCAATGCGCTCCTCGACGCCACTCTCGATCTCACCCTCGAGCGCCACCGCGACCTCCTGCGCCGCGGGACCGTGCTGGTTGACGAGCGCGACCCGGGCGAGGCGCCGCGGGTTCTCTTCTACCTCGAGCACGCCGTCCAGGACGCTAGCGTGGCGAAGAGCGGTGATCGTCGCACGGTCTCGCGGCGGATGCTCTACGTCGAGCTGGACGAGGAAGGCCATGCCAGGAATTTGCACTACGCGCCCTACCTCGACTATCGGCCACTTCAACCCGGTGAGCCAGAGCTTGCGTCGATCCTCGACCGCCCGGAATGTGCATGGATCAGTCGCCAACTAGAACAGAAGGCTCAAGCGCATGCCATCCAGCACATGGTCCCCGAGCACCTGGAAGAAGTGCGCGGCAGGCGTCTCGAGTGGATTGCCAAGACGCGGGCAGCGGTGAAGGATCGCCTGACTAAAGAGATCATGCATTGGGACCACCGGGCGGAAGAACTGAAGCTGCAAGAGCAAGCGGGCAAACCGAATGCCCGGCTCAACTCCCAGGAGGCACGGCGGCGGGCGGACGACTTGCAGGAACGAATCCAGAAGCGTCTACAACAGCTCGACCTCGAAGGCCAGATTGCAGCTTTGCCACCGGTGGTCCTCGGCGGCCTGGTGGTGGTGCCGAAAGGCCTGCTGGCCAAAATGACCGGCACCGGGCAGGCCGAGTTGGTTGCCCTGGTCGACCGGCAAGCGGCCGCTGCCCGTGCCCGCGCCGCTGTCATGCAGGTCGAGCGCGGGCTCGGGTTCGAGCCAGTGGACCGGGAATTCGAGAAGATGGGTTATGACATCGAGAGTCGGGTGCCGGATTCGGGGCGGCTGCGCTTCATCGAGGTCAAGGGGCGAGTCACCGGCGCGGCGACGGTTACTGTGACGAAGAACGAGATCCTCACCTCGCTAAACAAGCCCGAGGACTTCATCCTCGCCATCGTCGAGTTTCTCGATGACGTGAGGCACCGCGTCCACTACCTGCGGTGCCCGTTCCAGCGTGAGCCGGACTTCGATGTGACGAGTGTCAACTACGACTTCGCCAAGCTGCTGGCGCGGGCGGAGGAGCCGTGGTGAGCACCACGCTGCATGTCTTTGTCAGCTCGGTGCAGAAGGAACTCGAGGACGAGCGCCTAATTGTCCAGAACCTGGTGAGCACCGACCCCTTCCTGTCGGCTCACTGCACGCCGGTACTCTACGAGCTCGAGCCAGCGTCTCCGGAGAACGCCCTTGAAGGCTGTCTCCTCTCTCTCGACCGCTGTCAGGTCTATCTGCTGATCGTGGGTGTGGGGTACGGCACTCGGGTTGGCGACGTATCGATCACCCATGCGGAGTATCGCCGGGCGAAAGCGCTGAGTCTGCCGGTCCTCGCTTTCATCCGGGGCGCCGGGAGCATGAAACGCGAGGAAGGGACCGAAGCCCTGCTCGCGGAGCTGCATGCCGACGGTTTCAAGTACAAGCGGTTCGGAAACGTTGTTGCACTCCAGAAGGAGGTGCGGGCGGCTCTCGTGAAGCTCCTGGAGGATCAGTTCGGTATTGCTCCGACCAGTGACGAAAACAAGATAGCAAAGCAGACCATCGAGGCCACGTCGCCGTTCGAGTCTCGCCAGCTCGACCGGGCCCGGTGGGCAGATCTCGATCTTGAAGTGGCGCGCAGTTTGATCGTCGCTGCCGAGGGGCGAAGGACAGGCGATCTCTCCGAGGGCGACCTACTGGCGGGCGCGACGCTTCGGGGTCTCGTGTGGCACGAACCCAACTCGGGCGAGCATTACGCCACAGCTGCCGGGATCGTCTTGTTGGGCAAGGACCCTTCAGCGGTGTTTCCTCAGTGCCGCATCCTCGCCGACGCCTTCCGGAGCACGGAGCCCGATGGTGACCCGCGCGACCACGAGGACATCCGGGCACCGATGCCGCTGGCCATCGAGCGCGCTGTCGGCTTCATCGATCGCAACACTCGGCATCCGATGCACGTCGTCGGGCTCAACCGCGTGCGCCTCGACGAGTACCCCGTGGAAGCTTTGCGCGAGGCGCTGGTCAACGCGGTGGCGCATCGCCAGTATGAAGACGCTGGCCGCAAGATCCTCCTGGAGGTCTTCGCCGATCGAGTGGTGATCTCGAGCCCGGGTTTGCCTCCCACCCCGATCACGCTCGCCAGCCTGCGCCGAGGGAGATATCGCCCATGTTCGCGCAATCCGGTCCTGGCGCAGTGCCTCTCATATTTCCACCGCGTCGAAGAACGCGGCAGTGGCTTTCGGAGGATGCGCCAGCAGATGCTCGACCACGGGTTGGAGCAACCGTTACTCGGAACCGACATGGGTTACTTCCAGGTAACTTTCCGTGGACCTGGCGACGGGCTCGACCGCCTGCCGGTGCCGCCAGAACGCCTGATGGTGACGCCGGCCATGGAAGCGCGGTTGAGCGAGCGTCAGCGGCAAATCCTGGCGCATGCTCTCGAGGCTGGTTCCGTAACGACCGGTTGGTGCATGGAGGCTTTGGGGGTCGTCAGGGATACCGCCTACCGTGATCTCGTCGAACTGGTGAAGCTCGATCTGCTCACCCGCAAGGGCTCCGGCCGTGCGACGATCTATGTGCCGCGCGAGGTGGCACAGGAATGACGGAATCATCCGACAATCATCCGATCGTCAGCGGGAATCATCCGATTTGGGCGGATGGTGCTGCCTATCCAGCGGGTGACGGAGGCGACGGATCTGGAAGCTGTGGAAGAAGAAGAGAAATGACTGTCATCAAGAAAAAGCTGATTGAAGTCGCCCTCCCGCTCGACGCCATCAACAAGGCTTGCGCGCGGGAGAAGTCCATCCGCCACGGACATCCGAGTACGCTACACCTGTGGTGGGCGCGGCGACCGTTGGCGGCGGCGCGGGCGGTGATCTTCGCGCAGATGGTAGACGACCCCTCAGCCTATGTGGATGTGCTTCGGGCAGACCCGAAGCTGACCCGGAAAGCGAAGACTGCCCTCAAGGCCCGGCTGAAGCTATGGGAGGAGGCCCGGGCTCTCGCCGAGAAAGCCAGGGGATCCGGGCTCCCGGTGGTCGAACCGGGCCCGGCACCGACCCTCGACGACATGCTGGCTGACCAAGAGCGCCAGCGGCTCTTCCGCATCATCGAGGACCTGGTGCTGTGGAAGAACACCACCAACGAGACGGTGCTGCAGGCGGCGCGCGACGAGATCTGGCAGAGCTGGCGTCGGGCCTGCGCGGAGAACGTCGAGCATCCACGGGCCAAGGAGCTTTTCGACCGGCACAAGCTGCCCGCCTTCCACGACCCGTTTGCTGGCGGTGGTACATTGCCGCTCGAGGCGCAGCGACTGGGGCTCGAGAGTTACGCCAGCGATCTGAATCCGGTGGCGGTGCTGATCAACAAGGCGATGATCGAGATCCCGCCGAAGTTCGCGGGGCAGGTGCCAATAAACCCCGAGGCTCGCAAAGCGGCTGAGCTGGGAACCAGGAAATGGAAGGGCGCCCAGGGTCTCGCTGAGGACGTGCGCTACTACGGCAAGTGGATGCGCGATGAAGCTGAGAAGCGCATCGGCCACCTTTACCCGAAAGTCGAAGTCACCCCTGAGATGGCGAAGGAGCGGCCGGACCTGAAGGCCTACGTCGGCAGGAAGCTGACCGTGATCGCCTGGCTTTGGGCGCGCACGGTGAAGAGCCCAAACCCGGCCTTCGCGCAGGTGGATGTGCCGCTCGCCTCGACTTTCATGCTTTCCACCAAGGCGGGCAAGGAGGCGTATGTCGAGCCGGTGGTCGACAGCGGAGGCTACCGCTTCACGGTGAAGGTGGGGAAGCCGAAGGATGCGGCTGCGAAGAGCGGTACCAAATTGTCGCGCGGCGCCAACTTTCAGTGCTTGATGTCGGCGACGCCAATCGCATCTGATCATATCTACGGCGAAGCCAACGCTGGTCGTATGGGTGCGCGATTAATGTCAATCGTGGCTATGGGTCAGCGCGGGCGCGTATTTCTGGCACCGACCCCGGAGATGGAGGCTATAGCACTGACTGCGCAGCCAGCGTGGAAGCCAGAAGTGGTTATGCCCGAGAATCCGCGCTGGTTTTCGCCGCCGCTTTACGGGTTGAAGACCTATGG
Organism: Acidobacteriota bacterium; assembly: GCA_029263355.1. Taxonomy (GTDB): domain Bacteria; phylum Acidobacteriota; class Thermoanaerobaculia; order Multivoradales; family J023; genus JAAELT01. Next base: position 5,918 of record JAJCXQ010000778.1, read on the forward strand.
CGACCTCTTTACCTCTCGCCAACTCGTGGCGCTGACAACTTTCTCCGACTTGGTACAGGAAGCTCGCGAGCAGGCGAAGTGCGACGCTCTCCTCGCAGGTCTGGCAGACAACGATAAGTCTTTCCGGGACGGCGGTGCTGGCAGCCAGGCATACGCTGAGGCCGTTGCACTCTACTTAAGTCTTGGGGTCAGCCGGCTGGCAGACGCACAGAACTCACTCTGCCAGTGGGGGCCGAGTGCGAACCAGACCCAGCACCTCTTTCGCCGACAGGCGGTGCCCATGGTCTGGGACTACGCTGAGTCTAGTGTCTTCTCCGGCGCCGCCGGAGACTTGGTTACGAGCCTCAAGAGCTTATGCCGCGTGCTCGAACAGCTTGGCACGGGCCCTGGCGGTGCATCTGCTCAAGCCGGTGCACAGACTCAGACCCTGTCGAGCGGGAAGGCCGTCTCGACCGATCCACCCTATTACGACAACATAGGCTACGCCGACCTTTCAGACTTCTTCTACGTCTGGCTGCGCCGATCGCTGAAGCCCACCTTTCCCGACCTTTTCGCCACTCTCGCGGTTCCCAAGAGTGACGAGTTGGTTGCAACCCCTTATCGCCACGGAAGCAAGGAGGAGGCAGAAGTTTTCTTCCTTGAGGGCATGACGGAGGCGATGCACCGGCTCGCTGAGCAAGCGCACCAGGCTTTCCCGGTCTCGATCTATTATGCCGTTAGGCAATCGGAGACCGATGCGATAGGCGGCACTGCTAGCACAGGCTGGGACACATTCCTCGAAGCCGTAATCCGAGCTGGCCTGATGATCAGCGGTACTTGGCCGATGAGGACTGAACGAAGCACTCGGTCAACTGGTATAGGCACCAACGCCCTCGCCTCCAGCATTATCCTCGTCTGCCGACCGAGCAATGCCGATGCGCTCACCGCCACCCGCCGCGAGTTCGTCAACGCGCTCAAGGCCGAGTTGCCCGCGGCGCTCGCCCACCTCCAGCGCGGCAACATCGCCCCGGTGGACCTCGCGCAAGCGGCCATCGGCCCGGGCATGGCGGTCTACACCCGCTACTCCAAGGTGCTCGACGCCGAAGGCAAGCCTCTAAACGTGCGCGAGGCGCTGGCCCTAATCAACCAGGTTCTCGACGAGGCGCTGGCCGAGCAGGAAGGCGACTTCGACTCCGACACCCGCTGGGCGTTGACGTGGTTCGAGCAGTCCGGCTTCGACGAGGCCGAGTATGGCGTAGCCGAGCAGCTCTCCAAGTCCAAGAACACGAGTGTCGCCGGGATGGTCGAAGCCGGGATCATTGAATCGGGCCGCGGCGAGGTACGGTTGCTTCGGCCAGAGGAGCTACCTGCTGACTGGGATCCCGCAACCGACCCCCGCCTCACCGCGTGGGAGATTGTGCACCACCTGATCCGTGCGCTCGCAAGCGGCGGCGAAGGTGCGGCGGCACAGCTCGTCGCCAAGCTCGGTGCAAGAGCCGACATCGCTCGTGAGCTGGCCTACCGGCTCTACACCTTGTGCGAGCGTAAGAAGCGCGCCCATGAGGCACTGTCGTACAATGCGCTGGTGCAGAGCTGGCCGGAAATCCTACGCTTGTCGCGCGAGCAGGGGCAGCCCAGCCAAGAGCAGCGCAGCCTGTTCGAGAGCCTGTGAGCGTAGCTTCGAATCCTCCCCTCGCGGTGGTGGTCGCCGGCCCCAATGGCGCCGGCAAGAGCACCACGGCGCCCGAGCTCCTGCGCGAGGCTTTGCAGGTCCAGGAGTTCGTCAACGCTGACGCCATCGCTCTCGGCCTTTCCGCGCTGCGCCCGGAAACGGCACCGGTCATGATCGCTTCGCGGATGCCGGACGAATCGCTTACAATCGAAGATCCAGAGGCG
>JAJCXQ010000779.1 GCA_029263355.1 Acidobacteriota bacterium
GCCGCTTTGGGCTCGCCCATAAAACTCGCAAAACCTCTTGCTCGGTTGATGACCGATAATGTCCCTTGGGCGATCTGACTTGATCGTCAAGCAGCGAGATTCTGGGTTTCTCAACTTCCTGCCGGGCTTCGGTCATGCCCACGACTCTACCCCTCTTGATCTATTTCGATTCATTGGATTGAATGAACTCCACAACTTCATGGTACCTCCCCCTGCCTGGTGGCAACAACTTATTGCGGCCACACCTAACGCTTCCGAACGCTATTTCCCAGCCGCCGGCACGATCTGCCGCGGCACCACAAACATTCAGGTAGCGACTCTAGGAGGCTCAGCCGCTCGGTCGCCTGGATCACGGGCGGCCGGTCTCGGGCCTCTAGTTGACAGCTTCATCGAGGTTCGACAACAGTAGAAGATCGGGCCTGTTGTCGACCGTATGAGGCCACGACCACTCCTACTTCGGCACTTCGACGAGCTCCCTAGCCACCACCGCGGCGCGGACCTTGGTCTCCGGCGCCTGCTGAATCCCTGGCGAGCCCATCACCCGTTCCCAAGATTCGTAAGCTGGACAATCGCCACTCGCCAGACAAGGCGGCGCTTGGCTGACCGCAGCGCCGAACTGACAGATGTCGGTTGCTTCGCCATCGGTCGCGTTCTCGCCTGCCGCCAGACAGATCTGGCGCACCTTTCGGGCGGGCGGGCTTGTCCGGAAGGTGATCCACCCATCCGACAAAGCCTGACGCTGTTCGAGCGACAAAGCACGATAAGTACCCTCAAACGGAACATCTCCAGCGCCCGCGGGGACTGCCAGGCGAAGCTGGTTGACGGAGGTTTCCTCGGGCGCGGGCGGCGAGGCCCAAGCAACCAAAGTCATGAGTGTGCTCGCGGCCAAAACGACTACGGTAGCTCTCAACATCACAACCTCCTCATCTTTCCGAGACGTCCGGTACAACGATGACTGGCTCCGCCACGGTAAGCCTACCGCGTCAAGGCCCGGGTCCGCAATTCCTTGACTAGCGCGGTCTCACAGCCGATCCGTGATTCGATCCGCAAAGGCGTCTGGCCTTTGATCATCGATCCAGTCGATCTGCTTGTCGCCCAGCGTCACGATGCTCTCGACCTCGGCAATCCGCTCGACTGGCGGCTCGGCTGGCGGCTCGGCTGCCCACTCTGCCGGTGGCTCCGTTAACGGCGACTCGACGGGTGGAGGCTGAGGCGCCACCTCGGGTTCTTCCGGTTGGGCGCCAGCAGCGAGCAGAAGATCCACCAAGTCCGCTCTCCCCGCCTGGTGCGCCAAGGTGAGTGCTGGCACACCGTCATCGCCTGGAGCATCTGGATCGGCACCAGCTGCCAGCATCCACTCTACGGTCACTGCATGACCCCGCAGAACGGCTCGCTGGAGCGCCGTCAGACCGGCGCCACCCGGAACATCGAGGTCCACACCGTCTTCAGCCAAGGCGCGAATCAACGTCAGGTCGCGGCGCGAAAAGGCGCGCAGCAGCGCCTCGACCGCTTCTTGTCGGTTCATGATTTTTGACGCCTCGATATCAATGTGCCCGTTCGGAATCAACAGCTACGTTAAGATGTTAGCAAGGGCGAGGCGAGTTTTATGTCTTTTCACGAACGCGAACAATACATCTCAATCCTCCGCGACAAAGGGCATCGGGTGACTCCGGAACGTCTCGCTCTGTTCCGTGAGGTTTACGCCCAACACGGCCATATCGACGCCGAAGCGCTGTTGGAGTCCATCCAACGCCAAGGCCTGAAAGTCTCCCGGGCAACCCTCTACCGCAACCTCGATCTGATGGCGGATCTCGGGTTTGTGCGCAAGTACCGGTTGGGCACGAGCCGCTTTCACTATGAGCACGTCCACGCTGGCCAACGGCACGATCATTTAGTGTGTACCGAATGCGGCCGAGTCGCCGAGTTTGTGAGCCCCGGTATCGTCGCCATGCAGAAGGCGATCTGCAGTGCCCACGACTTCGATCCCGAAGAGCACACTCTACAGATTCACAGCGTCTGCACGGACTGCCGCAAGCTGCGGAACGCACGACGTCGCGCATCAGCCTAGGGCTCGCACATCGATCTCCTGTACACTCAGCCCTCCGTCAACACATGGCTGTCACGCGGGCTCTGAGCGAGCTCGCGTCGCGTAAGTCAGTTCGACCGGCACAGTCCACCGGCACCGTCGAACGATTTTGAAGCCTTCCCGGGCAGGATCGAGAGGAACCCTTGAACAGCTACCTGAGCCACCTCGGCACCAAAATCCGCAAGAAGCTGCGCCTCGAACCGTCCATCAGTGAGCTCGACCCCTATTTGGCGGACAAGGAGCTGTTTTTTCGAGCACCGCCGATCACCCCCGAGCTCCTGCGGGCGATCAAGTTGATCTCGCCGCAGTTCCATCTGCGGCCCACTGAGGAATCCCGACGATTCTGGGAGCTCAATCAGAATGGCCTGTGCTGGGGGGAGTACGAAGCGCTACAGCCCTTCCTGAGCCATCTTGGGTCGCCCTCGAAAGTGCTCGACATCGGGCCTGGCATGGGACGATCCGTGGTGTTCTTCAAGAACATCATGGATTGGCGGGAGACTCCGTTTCACCTCTACGAAAGCACCGGGAAAACCACCAAATACACCAAGGCCGGGCCGCGATTCGACGACTCATTCTGCGGCAGCTTGGACCTTCTTGGGACAGTCCTAGCGCACAACGAGACCACTGCCTTCGAAATTTTCGATGCCGGTGATCTCGGAGCCAAGTTGTCCGCGCTGCCTGGCCCCTACGATTTCATCTACTCGTTCTTTGCCGTCGGATGGCATTGGTCCATCGAACATTTTCTCGACGAGATCCTAGGCCTGATGACCGATCGGTCCATCGGAGCCTTCACCCTCCACCCTCGTTACAAGGGTTCAGCAGAGCTCGATCGGCTACCCCATCGCATGCTCACCTTCCGACGCAGTTGGCCGCGGGAACGCTGGTCGCAAATGGTTGTGCTGGCCAAAACCGAAGAGGCTCTGGCCACGGTCGCCTAGATCGCATGTTCACCGGGAGCCCGAGCACAGCTCCAGCAGGATGGCTTCGAACCGGTCAGCGACCTGATCCCAGCCATAACGATCGGCCCGTTCGCTAGCGTTCCTGCTGAGCCTCTGCCAAGTGGGCTCATCACGCAACAACGTGTCGAGACCGCTGCTCAAGGCCTCAGCATCCGGCCGAACCATGACGCCTTGGTGACCGTCCACCACGAGCTCACTCAGGGCGCTCTCCGTAGAGTCGCAATAAACCACCGGCAAACCC
>JAJCXQ010000780.1 GCA_029263355.1 Acidobacteriota bacterium
AGATGTCTCAATCCTCCGAAGAGGAAACGATCGATTGCGACATATGACATCGGTCTGTTCCTCGCTCTTGATGGAGGAATGTCTCAATCCCCCGAAGAGGCAATGTCCGATTGCGACCGACCTTGACCCGCGGATCTGCCCGAACGAGGAAATGACTCAATCCACCGAAGAGACAACGAACGACTGGGACCAATCAAATCAACAGCACCGTGGTCTACCCAGAAAAAAACTTATGGCGAATCCAGGGTCCGAATCGACCTGGCACCGAGCGGTCGGCCGCCACCACCGACCGCCCGATCTTCCACAATGATTCAGTTGTCAAAGAACCAAAAAATCCGATGCCACCCCACGGATGACACCGGACCCATTCCGAAGCTAGAAGACGATCAAAGCGTCAAGAGCTCACCAACTCGAAGCTCGGAGCATAAGTTCTTTCACCCGACGACCATTCATAGGTCTGAACCGGCCGCGTGTTCGAAAGCTGCTGCGCGATCAGAATCGCCAACCCAGGTGGCCCGGCGTAGAACAGGTGAACGGCGTTGCTCTCGTGAACCTTCGGATCCTTTATCAGCCGCTCTACCACCGCCACGGCCATACGGTGCGCCACCTCCGGCTTCAGATCGCTCAACGCCCGAATCGACGGCCCCACCTTCGGCTCGAAGTAAAGCACTCGCGAAACCGGCGGCCCAGCGCCACGCAGGTAGTCTTTGATCTCCCCCTGGAACTGCTTTGCCTCGCGCGTGATATTGACCGCCAAGCCAACATCACCCGATTCGCCAACCGGAAGCTTCGTGAAGCTCCAGGCGTCGGCCAAAGGCTCCAGCGGCGCGGCCGGGCCAAGCCAGATGGCGCCGCTATGCGGCTCACGAACCTCCAAAGCAATGCCAGTGTTCCGCCGAAACTCGAAGCCGAACGCCAACGCCATGGTGAGATGGCACTGAGGCACCACGTGAAGAGGGAGCCGCGGCAGATACCCCTGCACTTCGGAGCGGAACGCCTGAAGCGCCGGCAGAAGATTCTCGCGACACACGCCGGGCGTCGGCGGAGAGGCGTAGTCCGCTGTCCAATCCAGCAGACAATCGATCGGATACTTGCCGAGAGCCGGCCCCTCGCGCGTCATCAACCCCACGTTCAAGCGGCTCCCGCGACCGGCGCCGTCAGCGATCGTCGACAACAGGGACGCAAGCACCTTGCGCGCCGCGGTGCGATGCTCCTCCCCCAGCCTCCCAGACTTCACCCGCGCTGGATCAACCACATGGCCGGTAAACGCGCTCAGATCGTAGGCAGCCGGATCACTCGCGGCATCCTCCCCGAGCCGCTTCATGTGCTCCGTCACCTCGGCGATACCGTCACGAAAGACCGGTACGATGCCGAAGCCCGACCACTGCCGCTGATTCTCGAGCGCGTAGGCCCGCTCGGTCTCACGCACCCAACGGCTCTCCGCCGCCTGGCGCGTGAGGTAAAACACAAAGCCGGCCGCCTCCTTGGATGCCTTCTCGATCACCTTATGGGTAAGACGACCTGCGGCCAAGTTGTCACGGTCACGCCACAACGGAACCCCGCGCCGCCGCAGCTCGCGATCGAAACGTTCGACCTCGCTCGCGTTCTTCGACGAGTAGCTGAGAAACACTCGTTTCATGGCTCTTCCTCTCGCTCCTTCAATCGCTGTTACATCTCGACCGACGCAACGTCGCGCCGGCCCGTACGGAGTTGGTTCCCCTTCACCCATCTTTCTTGTCGTCTTCTCCCCGACCTTGCCAAGAATCTGCTCCGAACAGGAACCAATCCCCCGAAGCTCAACTGCCCTTCACACCGGCGAGCTCACACTCTTCCCACCGAGTCGGCCCCGCCAAGCCCCCCGGTCACCATCCACAACTCGAAACAATGGACTAAGATGTATGGGCAAACACAGACGATTCGTTGTCCGACCCGCCGAACGCGACCTCACACGTCCAGCCGAAGCGGGCAGGCGATGGCTTTTCCGGAGTGTCCGTCGCCACTCTGGCCGAGTGACTCCAGTCAGGGATGGCGAGCTTTCAGGGGGGATGAGCCCTGTGCAGAAGGGCATCGACGAGGAGACTTTCGATCGACTGTGGCCCAAGCTGGTCGCGAGGTTTCGGCGTTTGGGAGCCTCCGAGGAAGATGCTCAGGATCTGAGCCAGAAGACCCTGATGGAAGCCCATCGCGGCTGCGACTCCTTCCAAGGCCATGCCGACTTCGACACTTGGGTGATCTCGATTGCCAAAAACAAGTGGCTGCAGCATCTTCGCAATCAAGGTCGCCTGAAACGCCAGGCCACCGAGATGCCGATCGAAACTCTGCAACAAGCCGCTCCCAGCGACACCCGCCCAGATCCCGAGGCAGAGACTCTGAGCCACGACCTCATGGCAAGGATTCAAGAGGCAATCAAGTCGCTGCCGGAGCAGATGCAGCAAGCCCTGTTGCTTTTTGTGAAGGGCCGCAAATATCGCGACATCGCAGTGGTTCTGGGAGTCAACGAGAATCGAGTATCCTCCTTGATACACCAGGCACGCTCGAAGCTCCGTCGGCAATTTCCCACGTGACCGCCGGACTCGGCGGCCGCACGACTCCATGCCGTCAGACGGCACCACGTCAGCCCTTTGTGCCATGCCAGATCCCACAGACATCGACCCCACTTTCGAGACTGCCGTGGCCCAAGCGGCCCGCAACCTCGCGGACGAGGCGGCGCAAGCCTTGAGCGACCACCCTGAAACCGACGTTTTGGTGGCCTACCAGGAGAGCCGCCTCGAAGACCTGGAGCGCCAACGCGTCCGCCAGCATGTCGTGGCCTGCACGCGATGTGCCGACGAGCTGTTGCAGCTTGCGGCTTTCGATGTCGACGATGTGGACGACGCCGAGCTCGAGCCCAACCGCGAGGCAACCGGCGCTGCGTGGGCTGCCTTTCAGGAACAGATCGGTGAACAACCCCAGGGCGCCAAAGTACTCGCCATGCCGGATGCGAGGCATTCAACGGAGGCAGATGCCGCAAGACCTACCGCACCCATGAGCTCTGCGGCAAACACCGAGCCGGGCGCGACGGCCGGATCAAAGGCCAGCTCTCGACCATGGTGGACTTTGGCGGCATCTCTCGTGCTGTCTCTCAGTGGGCTGTGGTTCTGGTCGGCCGGCTTGCAAGATGGCGCGACGATGAGCGACCAGCCGCCGGCCAACCCACTACTCAAGGATCTGAGGCCGGACGGCCAGAATCAGGAGCGCGACGCGACAGTCATCGAGGAAATCACAGTGCCCGTTGGCATGGATGGCCTGATTCTGCGACTCAATCTCGGCGATCAGACGGTGTACGATGCCTATCGCGCCGAGATCCCGCGCGAGATCGAAGCCGACGATCAAGACGGTATGATCTGGCTGCAAAGGCAGCTGATCCGCCAGCCGGCCGGAGAATTTGTGGTCACGATCGGACGCGACCAGCTGCCTGTCGGCCACCATCGTCTCCGGCTGCTGGGAGCGATCGCCAAAGAAGAGTCGGTACTCGCGACCTACTCTTTTCAGCTCCGGTACGCATCCGAGCCGTGATCGGAACCGCCAGGGCTAGGCCATTCGGCGTCGCGATCCTGGTTGCCACGATCCTGGCCGCCGCCCTGTGCCTCGCCGGCTGTGAGCGATCGGGGCCGCAGCAGCCGGCTGCCGCTCTCGAGCCCCACCCCGAGACGGCGGCCACGTCTTCCCCGATAGCCACCGAGGAGTCGGTACCGCTGGACCTCGAGACGCCCCGTGACGGCACCCTCGAGGTGGGGAAGGTCCATCGCTACAACTTCGATCTGAAGATTGACGAGGCCGTCGCTCTCGAGGTCTCTCAGAGCACTGCCGACGTCGAAGTGGCGATTGTAGATCCGCTGGGCCAGCAGATCCTGCTGGTGGATACCCCGGTCGGGCGGGCGGCGCCGGAGAAACTCTGTTTGGTGGCGCGGACGGCGGGCACCTTCACCTTGCTGGTCGCCCCCTTCGACCAAGTTGGCGCTTACCGCGTCGAGTTGCTGCGTCAACGGCCGGCAACCGCGGCCGATCAAGCCTGCGACCAGGCCCAGCGCCTCTTCGCGGCAGCCGACCGTCGCCAGCTGAAGAACGGCCCTTCGGCGGACGTGCTGGCGGATTTTGAACAGGCCCACGGCCTCTGGCGCCAGGCCGGGGAGCCGTTCCTGGCCGCCCTCGCCCTGCGCGAGGCAGGATCAGCAGCATTCGGACTCAATCGCAACCACCAAGCAGTGGAGCTCTTCCGGCAGGCTCTGCCCCTGGCTCGCGAGACCGACAGCAGTTACCTGGAGATCAATTTGCTCGATCGCCTCGCCGCGGTGCTGCTCGAGCAAGGCGAGATCAGACCAAGCGAGGAGCTGCTCAACCAGGCGCTTACCCTGGCTCGATGGGCGCGGGATCGGCACCTGGAGGCGGATATCCGGCATGCGCTGGGCAACGTACGCCTCTTCGCCGGCGAGCCACATCGTGCGATCGAGCTCTATCAGCAAGCGATGGCGATCTGGCAAGAGCTCGACCTGATCAGCGATCGTACCAGGACGCTACATCGGCTGGGTGACGCCTATGCCCTGCTCGACCATCATCAAGAAGCGCTCGGATTCTTGAACGACGCGCTACAGATGTCTCGCAGCTCTCCGGACCCTGCCACCGAGGCCGGTGTCCTACTCTCGATCGGCTGGCTGCATGTGCTGAGCGACCAAGCCGAGCAGGCCGTGCCAGTTTTTCGGCAGGCGCTCGAACTGGAGCGTGAGCTCGGCAATCGCAACGCGGAGGTGGCATTGCTCGATCGGCTGGGCACCGCGCTGCTCGAAACCGGAGACTATGCCGCTGCTCTCGACGCCTACAACAGAGCCTTCGAGCTCTCCGAGCACGACGGCAGCACGCGCGACGCCGCCAACACCGCGGCCAATATCGGCTGCCTCTACCAGCGCTGGGGTCAAACAGCCCAGGCGGCGCTGCACCTAGAAGCGGCAAAGGATCGCTTGCAGGTGATCGACGATCCGCTGGCGCTGTCCCATGCCGAGTATTGTCTGGCGGGGGTAGCGCAGCAGCGTGGCGACCTCGCCGCCGCTCTCAGCCATATCGAAGCATCGCTGGCGATCGTCGATCGCCTACGGAGGACGGCGCGACATCGAGGCGCTCGCCATCGGCCGATCTGGCTGTGGCAAGACTACGCCGAGCTGCAGGTCGAGCTGCTGATGGCCCAGTCTCGGGCCACCGGTGACCAACGGTTCGCGGTGCGGGCCTTCGAAGCTTCGGATCTGGCCCGGGCCCGCAATCTCTTCGAGCTAGTGCTCGAATCCCTCGTCGGCGTGCGCTCGACCGCCGCCCCCGAGTTGCTAGAGCGCGAGCACCAGATCCAGACACGGCTCAACAGCCTCGAAACCCGGCGCCGGGACCTGCTCACGGGCACGGCATTACCGGAGGAGGTCGCCACCCTCGAGCGCCGATTAGGGGAGACCTCCCTGGAGCTGGAGCGAGCGCGAGCGGAGATCCGCCGGGCCGATCCCCGGTACGCGGAGCTCGCCGAGCCACGATCGGTCCGCCTAGCGGAGCTGCAAGCCCTGCTCGATCCCCAGACCGTGCTGCTGAGCTACGCCCTCGGCGAGAAGCAGAGCACACTGTTTGTCGTAGGCCGATCGTCTTTCGAGAGCTGGAGCCTCGAGCCCAGGGCGCACTTGAATGCCCAAGGAGAAGCACTCTACCGAGCCCTCGGACAAAGCCGCTCCAATCAGATCCAATACCAATTGACGGCAGCGGCGATGGCGGAAAAGCTGCTACCGCCAGGGGCGATTCCAGGATCGGCCAAGCGGTTGCTAGTGGTCTCAGGCGGCATGTTGCATTACGTCCCCTTCGCTGTCTTACCGTCGCCACGCCGTGATTCCGAGGACGACGAGGATCGCTTGCTGGTGGACGATTTCGAGATCCAATATCTGCCCTCAGCCTCGGTGCTGGCGGCCCTGCGCAGGAGAGACGCTAGGCGGCCGACAGCGCCCAAGACGGTCGCGATTTTTGCTGACGCGATCTTTTCCGTCGACGATGCCCAACTCACCGAGGTGACCGATCGAGAACCTCAACCCCAGACCCGCTCGGTGAGCGTCGAGCGACTACCCGAAGGCCCACTACCGCGCCTGCCTTTCACCCGAGACGAGGCCCTGAGCATCCTCGCCTTGCTGCCAGAACATCAGAGGTCCGCGAACCTCGACTATGCCGCCACCAAGCAAGCCGTTTTGACCAAGCCTCTCGATCCCTACCGCATCGTACACTTCGCCACCCATGCCCTGATCGACGAGCGTTTCCCCGAGCTCTCCGGCCTGGTTCTCTCGCGCCTCGACGCAGCGGGCCGTGAAATCGACGGCAACCTGCACTTGCACGAAATCTACAACCTCCAACTGGCCGCCGATTTGGTGGTCCTCAGCGGCTGCCAGACCGCCCTCGGCCAGCGCGTCCGCGGCGACGGCCTGCTCAGCCTCACCCGCGGCTTCCTTTATGCCGGCAGCTCCCAAGTGCTAGTGAGCCTATGGAGCGTTGACGATGAAGCCACCGCACAACTCATGGCGCAGCTCTACCACGGAATGATCGAGCGTCATGAGTCCCCCGCCGCGGCCCTGCGCGCCGCCCAGCGCTGGATGCGCCAGCAACCGCGGTGGCGCGCCCCCTACTACTGGGCCGCGTTTGTCCTCCAGGGTGCCGATTCCTGAATCGGCGGCAGTTTCTTTTCAAGAAAACCCGCGAGGCGGGAACCAACTGTCTGAAGGCCGGCGAGCCGTTCGCTGGCGCACCAAGACGGGCCATGGCGATGGCCCCGTCGAACGTCAGATGGCGATCACCCAGGAGAAATCTCCTGAGCCAACCCGTCGAAGACAACGCGGAATCCGAGCGTCCGGACGACACTAACCCTGGCGGCAAGACCAAGGCCGGTCTCAGTGGCAAGGAAACCTCTGCCGGTAGGCCCACGGGCGACACCGGCACTCCGCCGACGACCAAAGCCGGCCTCAGCGGCGAAGAGTAGACGGTACCCACTCACTCAACCCGGACCTCGAGCATGACGAACGAATACGACAGCTTAGAGATCGAAATCAGCCGAAGCCTTACGAATACGGTATCTGAGGGTCCTTCGGCATCGGCCGGTCGCGAAGAAGAGCTTGAGGTCCGGATCCTGCAGTCAGCCCTCGGGCGACCCCGCGAGCGCTTTATCAGGCCGTTCGAGCCCGCGGAGGTCGATGCGTTCATGACGGCCTGGGACTCTCTAGTGCTGCCTTCCAATGGAACCGAGGCAAGGCTACACAAACCCCAAAACGATGACTGTCGCAAACTCTTCGACGCTGTGGTTCCCGCGAACCTCCGCCGCAAGCTCTTTCGAGAAGATGAGCTCGATTCAGTATTTAAAGACAGCAATCAGCGGTCAGCTGGATCTCCGAGGTCTCAGTGCCGGCAGTTGCTCGCTAAGAAAGTCGGTGAGAGGTTGTACGCGGCAATCTTTCATGGCAAGGTCGGCGAAACCATCCAGCAATGTCGAGTGCTAGCCGAAAAATCGACCGGACTTCGAATCCGCCTTAGCTTCGGCGACCAGGAACAATATATCCCTGAAGTGATCGGACTCCCCTGGGAGCTCATGTATAGCTCCAAGGAGGGAGTGTTCTTAGGTTACGAAAGCGATCTTCATATTGTTCGTTATCTCGATACGGAAACGCGCTTCCCGACCCTTTCAATCGCCCCACCGATCAAAGTGCTTGTCGTCTTCAGCGCCCCTAAAGATCAACATCCAATTGGCTATGCCAAACAAAAACTCCGCTTACAGCGGCGAATGATGAAGTATCCAAATGTGGAGCTGCGTTTCCTCGAGCGGGCAACCTTAGCACGCTTGGATCGTCATCTCGAGAAAGTCAAGCCACATATTCTACATTTCCTGGGCCACGGGGGCTTCCGTAGCCATAATGGCGAAGGGATCTTATTTTTTCAAGACGACAGCGACGCCACTCGGACCGTGACGAGCACCGAGCTCATCGCGCAACTCAAGAACGTATCGACCGTGCGACTGGTAGTGCTCAATGCATGCGTTGGCGCTCGGATGCTCACTCAATCCGGCCAACATCCTTTCTCTGGCGTTGCTTCTCGCTTAGTTAGCAGCGGTATTCCCGCCGTCTTGGCCATGCAGTCACCTATCTCTGAAGACGCAGCCTGTCGCCTCAGCTTAACCTTCTACGCTAAGCTTGGACAAGGTTATTCGGTAGACCTAGCAGTCGCTGCCGCCCGCCGAACGATGGAGGCGAAAGCTGAGGATCGGCCTTCATTTGAATGGGCAACACCCATTCTTTTTCTACATTCTCCACATGGAAAACTTATCGACATCAGAAATGATGTCATGCCACCTCCAAAACGAATTGTCATTTTCAACTTCAGAGATATCAGGAGAGAACATATCGACGAAGCAGACCTTCAGGTTGATTTGACATCCCACTTCGATGGGAGACGTTTGAATGCCGGTACGGATTGGAATACCGACATCCTTGAACCTCTCGTAAACCGACTGGGTTTCGACCTTGAGGATAGCACTCCGTATGATCTCGATTTCGCAGCCCTGAGCAGCATTGCTTTTGCAGCTGGTTATCTACTGCAGACCAAGAGTGGCAACCGATTAAAGTTCATACAGCTAGGTGAAAATGGTCCATCGCACTGGGACTTCTACAGCGCAGTCCCAATCGCTGCGCCCAAATGGAAACGATTACGCGTACGAGGCCGACGCTTTTCCTGGCTATCTTCAAGGAAGCCTCTGAGGAGATTTCCTTGGAAACAGAGCAAGGACGTTGCTGTCGTCGTGAGTATCAGTCTCGATGTACTCGAAGGAGTCGAGAGCTATCTCAAGAGCACGGAACTGAATCCTCCAAGGATTCAG
>JAJCXQ010000781.1 GCA_029263355.1 Acidobacteriota bacterium
GATCGACCAGGCCACGAGCGTCCGCCGGCTGACGCATCAGGCGACGGTTACCTTGGCCGGCAAGCGCCAACCGATCGAGCTCGTCGAGCTGCGCACCATCACCGACCCCAACCACGCTCAGCGGGACCCCCGCAACCGCTCCGGCATGGGCCATCTCGACCAGCGCCTGGAGATCTGCCTGCACCGACTGGGGAGTCACCAGGACCACGGCGCTCGATCCCAACGGCGAGGACGGATCGTCGTTCTGGCCCACCCGCTCGAAGGCCAGACGCACCGCGTCGACCAGCTCCATGGGCACTCCGACAGGCTCAACGCCCTGGGTCGGGAAGAGTCGCTGCAAGGCGACCGTCAACGGTCCGTGTTTGAAATCTTCCGGGCCAAGGATCTCGCCTCCGAGGGGCCCGGCTACGATCAACCGAAAACGATCCCCGAGATCACGCGCCTCGCCGAGGGCGACCATCAATGCTCGCAAGCTGGCGGCGACTTCGGTGGATAGGGTCGCATTGCGTAAATCGACTACCAATGCGACGTTCATCCCCGGGCGACGCCCGCCGTGGCGCTCAGTGCCGACCAATCCAACCTGTAGCAACAGGCGAGATTCACCTCGGACTCCCCGTCGATCGGCGTTGAGCACCACCGCCAGGGCGGCGTCGGTCGGCGGGTCAAAGGGTTGCGTGGTGCGCCGTGCCGCATCGTGCAGACGGAGCGGCGCGTCACTGGTGGTTTCGAAGATCGCGCGATCTCGACCTGACAACCGCGCCTGAAGGTAACGCAGGGCCGGATCTCCCGGCACGTAAGTATTGCTCCAATAGCCGATCGCCGGCTGAAAGCTCAGACCATCGACCCGTTCGCGCTCGGCAAGGAACTTCTGCGCCTGCTCCCGGGACACGTCTTCCAGAGCCACGTCTTCCAGAGCCACATTCTCCCGATCGACGTCTTCGAAAATCACCATCTCGCGTCTCTTCTCGGCAGCTTGGTCACGCGGCTTATCGACCTCTAGCTTCGCCATCTCCTTCTTGGTGTCGTCGACCTTTATGAAACTGCCGAAAGCAGATTCCGATAGCTCGGCACCCAGTGACTCAGCGTCCTCGATAGAAGCGTTCGCCTCGGCTTCACCCTTGTCCAGCCCGGCTGGTTTGTTCTTGGCCTGCGCCGCATCACGATCCAACGAAGCGGCGGCTTCATCTTTACCGGCGCTTCGTGGCAACTCACGCAAGCGCTGCTGCAGACGCTCGCGCGTCTCGTCACGGCTCGAATCATCGAACGGCCCCGTAACATTGGACTCAACCCGAGGCGCTCCGCCGCGATGACTCTGCTCGCGGCCATCCATCGAACCCTCGGAGACCCCTCGGACCGGCTTGGACTCAGAAACCCGCCCCTGTTTTGCGACCGGACTCGGAGAGGACGGCTGAGCCCGTCCGGGAGGCGCCAGCGGTGGCGGCGGTGGCGGCGGGATCGAGAACGTACCGACCATACGCCGACTACCGGACACTGTTGTGACATCGATCTTGTTTCCCGCCCCCTCGTCATCCCGTTCCAGGTCCGGATCGAGCTCATCGGAGGCGATAGGTCCCAGGGCTTCCAGCTGCGCCTTCAGCTCTGGGAGGACTCCACCGGTATATTCGCCGGAAAAGCCCGACTCCTCCTGCGCAACCTCGGGTATGCCAACAACCATCTCCTCGACTTCCGGAACGACCATCGCGGCAACGATCTCACTCTCGCTAGGCGTCGTCAGTTCCAGGTCCAGTTGCAATGACGACATCTGGCGCAGGTAAAACGACGAGCTCACCAAGACCAGCGCCACCAGCGCCATCGACGCTTTGAGCCGCAGCTGCCCGGGGCCAAAAATCCGCTGAAGACCTTCAGTCAGCGCAGTGCGCCAGCGTGGCAAAATGATCGAGTCGACCTGAGAAGCCTCAACCGTCGACTGCAGCTCTTCCCGCGCCAGCAGCTGCTCGACGAGGTCGTCCGAGGCGTCGAGAGCCGGCATCACATCGAACACCTCATCGAGCCGAGCCATCGACTCGAGCAGCGTAAAACATTCCTCACAGTCTTCGAGATGAAGCTGTGCCGCTGCGTCCTCGCGAAGGGCGCCCGGCCCGAGCTCGCCGAGCGTCCGCTGCACTTGCTCACAGAATCGCTTCATGACGTCGCCACCTCCCCCTGCTGTCGGCTCAACGCGCCGGCCAAGGCCAACCGCGCCCGCCGCAAATGGGTCTTGACCGTGTTGACTGGCAGACCGAGCGCCTCGGCCACATCCTTGAGAGCCAGTTTCTCGACACAGGCCAACAGCACCACCTCACGCTGCACCCGCCTGAGTCGGCCGATCTCACGCTCCACCAGTGCGACCGTCTGCCGCGCCGCCGTCTGACGCTCACCGTCCGGTGACGGATCGGTCACATCCGGCGAACCCGGTTGGCGGGAGTCGGCAAACACCAGTTGCCGCACCCGACGCTTGCGTAGGTGGCTGCGAACGGTATTGGCGACGATGGTGAAGATCCAAGGATGCGCCGGCCGGTGGGCTTGGTAGCTCGCCGCGGCGCGATGGATCTTGATGAATATTTCTTGGAAGAGATCGTCGCGATCCTCGGGATCAACCCCGCAGCGCGACAGATATGAATACACCGGTGACCGATACTCGGCGACCAGAGCGGTGAACGCCTCGCGGTCACCTTCGCGGTGGCGCAACAACAGCTGCCGCTCGTCAGCAGCCGCCGCCTTCACCTTCGTCTCAACGGCTCCCGGATCGCGATCGACCCGCGGGACGCCGGGACTCCGAGTTTCGGTCTCGCCAGCGCTTGCGACTTGTGCCTCTGCCCTCATGTTGTCCCCATACTCGCGAGGTCACGATCGGTTTCAACGGGTTTGGTTTCAGCAGTGTTGGACGATGCGTTCGACCTCTCGGTTCCCAGTGTTGCAGACATGTGTGTTGGACACGCGAGCAGCTGGTTATGCAACCGGAGTCCAGAAATCCCCCTCACTTCCCCTTTTTCGGCGGAATCCCGAGCCGTCTGCGGATTCCATTTGGTGGTAGCGATAGTGGTGAACCGTTGTGGTGAGTTGGCCAGTGCTGCCCCGAGAGTACCCCTTGAGGGGTACAGACCGGGTACATGGGGTTACAGACTAGACCGGGCACATGGGTAACACTCAGGTGGGTCAAACTCAGGCATCGAGGAGGTATTTCGATGCCCTGGAGCGAGACAATACTGATGAGCGAACGACTGTGCTTTATTGCGGATTTGGAGAGGAATCTGTATTCCATGACGGAGTTATGTGAACGTCACGGCATCAGCCGTAAGACGGGTTACAAGTGGGCTGAGCGCTACGTCGCTGAAGGCGTCGAAGGTCTCAAAGACCGGTCTCGAGCGCCGAAGCGATGCCGTCACCGGACGGAGGATCGGGTGGTCGAGGCGCTTGTAGCGGCCCGGGCAAGCACCCTCGCTGGGGGCCTCGGAAACTGCTGGCGTACCTACGAAAGCGACAGCCGTATTGGCCATGGCCGGCTGCCAGCACGGCAGGGGCCATCCTCAAGCGGCATGGCTTGGTGGAGCCGCGCCGGCGTCGCCGGCCTCGCCGTAGGCTGGGATGCCCTAAGATCGATGTGAAGTCGCCGAATGATCTGTGGTCAGGTGACTTCAAGGGTGAATTTCTCACCGGCGACCAGCGCTACTGTTATCACCACTTTCGTGGTGGGTCTGCGCGCTAATCTGGGGTGTGGCGCTCGTCAGCGCGATTTTGCAAGCGGAAATCGCCTCAACGAGGCTCGTCGGGGCGAATTTGCATTCGCAAACCTGGTTGACGAGGCGCGCCAGGGCGAATTTGCAAACGCAAAAGTGGCCGGACGAGGCTCGTCAGATCGAATTTGCAAACGCAAAAGTGGTTGGACGAGGCGCGCCAGGGCGAGTTTGCAAACGCAAAAGTGCTTGGACGAGGCGCGCCAGGGCGAGTTTGCAAACGCAAAAGTGGTTGGACGAGGCGCCTTGAAGCCCGTTGATCAACGCCCTACCCCTTTATCAAAGGGGAGACCAGAAATCCCCCTCATTCCCCCTTTTCCAAGGTGCGACGCTGCGTCTGCTATCATACGCGCCGTCACCACTTGAGACGGCTGGATGACAAAAGGACGAGCCCGCAGCCGTCGCCCCAAGACCACCGCCACACAGAGGCGGATACAAGTCAGAGCTGCGGCAACGTGGAACCAGCATCGTCCAGATCTGGAGATGCGGGTAGAGAGGCTAGAACGGAGAGCCGGAGGTTCGGAGGGGCCATACAGATGTAGATGGCGGCAAGCGGCGGGGCTTGGCACGGGCCGCTGCGCTTCCCCCAACGCCTCCTGAAACCACCTACTCCGCTACTACAGCCCACAACTCAGAATCCGCCAATGAACCACCCGGGTGCGAAATGATGACCCGGGAAACGCAGGTCAAGATGGCGTCGTGCCTTACTCGAGTGCCCAAGATCTCTGTCGCAACTCGTGACGAAACAACCCTCTACCGGAGAAAGTATGAAACCGTTTGTGCTGATTGTTCTGGCTCTAGTTCCCCTTCTTGCAAACTGCCGAGTTGCAGCCGCGCAGTCAGGTGACGGAACCCAAGGCTTCGTAACGGAGCAAGAGCTCCAGGTGTACAAAGACAGAATATATTCCCTGAGTCCAGAACAGTGGAAGGTGATAACCGAGGACGACATAGCAGTCGTTGGGGACCCCTATCAATCGAAAGAGGCCACATGCTCACCTTGGAAGTTTTCAGACCTACTAGAGCTGCACCAGAGCAAAAGAAGGCACGCCAGCCTCACAGACCGCGGCTACTATCTGATCAAGATTTCGAACGCTTTTGGGTCGATCGGCTCAGTCGCCGATATCTCTCCTTCATCCACCAGCCTCGGATATGGAGGCTGTAGAATCACGAACTCCGGACCCGATTTCAATAATCAGCACAGAAACCGATTCACTTTTGTTCATGATGGTACGGAGCTATCCTATGAAGTCAGGTATCCAGACTATGTTCAGGGGGGGAAGGCCCACCAGGCCTACCTCGATGAAGCCAAGGCGAACTTCGAGCCAACTAAATACGACTACATCTTTAGACACGGATCGCTGTATATTACAATCTACCGTCTAAGGTCTAATGCGATACCGATTCATATTGGCGAGCAAAAACCCCCGTTTTGGAAAGACTAGGAACGCTCACGCTATCTGGGTAGAGATAAGCGATGAGCCATTCCAAGCCTGGTCGCGAGCTGGCCGATACCGCTCGGCCCTGGATATCATGGGCACGACGGGAGCAAACTAAGGCCAGTCAAGCATTTAAGGATTGTTACTCTCCGCGAAAACGGCGCTCAGCACGGGCCTTGAAGCTCGCTGACCCTTGTATGGTCCCCGGGGCGGGGCTGTGGGAGCCCACGTCCCAGCGCCAACGAAATCTCGCCTGCCTAGCGTGAATAGGTCGATGGCGATCTGAGATTGCCGTTAACCACAAATACGAATACTCTCGACGGCTCCGCGTCGCCATGAACAGCGATTTCATGAAGCGAGATGTAGTTTCGGAGATCGCCCGGTGGTTTGATCTTCTCAGCCAAGTCCAAGATTAGAAGAACTCCGATTCGTCGAGCTTCGATTCCCTCATACTGAGTAGTCTGCTCGCCATACTTCTTGGCGAGGGTGGCTTGTTCAACTGTTTGATGGACTACTTTGAGTTCTAGGACTACACCGCGATACCGAATATCGGACTCGCCGCCTGCCTGATTGACGTGCTCCTGGGCATCTTCGCCGAGACGAACGCGAAGCAACTTTAGTGCTTCCTGTCGGAATTCACGCTCGGAAACCTGTTGTTCACTCTTCAGGACGCCGCCTTGGGCAAACTGACCTAACAGATTCGTCAGAGCTTCAAGGAGCGGAACCAACTCCCTGAGCTCATCTCGCAGCGTGGGTTCCTCGGCAAGAGCGTCACGCAGTAGATGGGCTATATGGCTATCTAGGCGCCTGTACCCACTAGTAAAGACATCATCGCTACCAGCGACTCGTAGAGTGAGAACATTGTGGCCGACAATCTCGGGTGCTGGCAGAGCCTTCGCGTCTGTCGCGGTACACCACTCGCCGCAGACCGAGAACGCCACCGGTTCGGCAAGGAGGCTTTGCGGTGATCTCAACAGGAGCGACCCTTTGACGTGACCTGAAATGGATTCCCTGCTATCGCCTCTATCTAGTTGAAACTTTGAATGTTCATAGGATGTAGCCGGCATTGTCGTGAGAAATCGAAACCGAAGCCCGGTAGCTTCTGTAGGCCATTCTTCCCAATGCAGCTCGATTTCTAAGGTATAAGATATGTTTGCCCTAACGAGTTGGGGAGAGGCGAGCGGTAACCCATCAAGAAAAGCGACGAGCTTGATAACCGCAGGTGAGGATTCCCTCTCGTGTTGTAGATATCCGTGCGAATGGCTGTTCTCGCTTTCATTCTTGTAGTAAAGCGTAGGAAGATCCGCCCTGGCTATCCGCAGGAGCAGTTTGGTGGGTGATGCGTTGATGATCCCGTCACCATCGACCGCTTCCAGAAGTGCCGTAGCAAGCCCACCTTCTCCCTCGCTCGTGGAAAGGCGGTCAAGCTCTGGACGAAGTAGCCTGATTCGGTCCCTGATCTCAGATGCGTTCCCCTGTCCTCTGGCCGCACTCGACTGAAGGAAAGCACATTCTGCTAGTCGCAGCGCCAGCGAAACAGTGGTCCAAGCTTGAAGATGTTCGCTTGATGGACCAGATTCTGAGATCTTCTCGGCGGCGTCCGACAGCAAGCGAAGTTTCTCGGCAAAAGACGTAATGTCGAGATCACTCTCGGCAGATTCAGCTGCGATGCCTGAGATCCTCGCAGCGAGGTGCGCTGACCCAACCGCATGCGCCATCTCTAGCTTGAAGTACCTACTCTCCATCTCGATGAATGCCGTCTAGCATTGTTCTCGCCTGATCCCAATCTCCAGTCTGCTTCGCCCTATTAGCGCGTGCTGCTAATGCAAGTATCCGGAGTTCGGATGTTGTCTCCTCCCACATCCTTTCCGATTCAATTGACTGGATGGTAGACTCAAGCAGTTCACTCTCAAGATCATAGTCCCCGGTTTTTCCAGCGAGGCTGGCAAACGCCTGTACTTCCCAAGCGTCGTTCGCGGCGACAGACCGGGCACATCGCTTCAGCCGCTCGAGATTCTGTCTCAGCACTCCAACTGGAAGCTTGTGTAGCCAGAGAAGGAAACGCGTCCGGGTCGCGTACTCATGATCCTGGTGCCAAAGCCTCTTGGGCATTGGAAACCGGTGCATATAGTCGAGCACCGCTCCTGCCGAGGCTACCGCCGCAGTATCTTTGGGCTCGGTCCACGTCACAAGTAGCTTGCAGAGGCCCTCGGCGTAGTGTTCGTGACGCCTATCTGTTGGAACCAGACTCTCAACTCTCTGCAAAGCCGCCGACAGCAATCTCCGGGATTCCCGGGACGCGAGTAGTAACAAGCTTCTTGCCATTTCTTCAAGGTGGAATATGCGTGATTCCAGATCGCTCTTATAGCTTTGCAGCCACCCTCTGTGCCAATGTAGGTGAGACAGTCGAGTCCGTTGAAATTAGTGAGGGCGGAGAATAGGAAAGCGACTGATGAGCCCTTTCTTGATGAGACTCCTGGCGGCCGTCCTAGACCTGCTGAAGCCGCCCCATTCGCCGCG
>JAJCXQ010000782.1 GCA_029263355.1 Acidobacteriota bacterium
TACTCTCTACCCCATCGTTCTGGGGCTGCGGGGTGCAAACCCCCGCGGGGTCCCGGGGTGTGTTAACGGGTATGGGCTATAAGCCCCAAACGACCGGTGGGCGCGCGTCGTTCGGCGCTCCGTAGTTGAGCCAGCACCGCCATCGACGGTAAGTGGACCACTTCGTGCGCCACCATCAACGGTTCCGGCGTCTGACCCGGCGTCGAGCTTGGCACCGGCAAGGCGGCAAACGGCACATAGTGCAACGCACCTTCCGGAACGATCACCCAACGCCGGATCGACAGGTGATCAAAGGCCGGGGCGAGCACCATCTGGCTCAGTTCCTCGAGCGCCGCCTGATGCCCGGCACGGTCCGTCATGGGTTGCCGGAGGTGGCGATGAAGGCGCTCGGCGGCGGCCTCGAGGGTCGACCGGCCGGGCAGCTCGAAGCTCCCCAGGTGGCCAGCCGAGACCACCCAGAGATAACTGCGGGGCTCACCCAGAGTGATTTCGAGTAACACCGTTTCTTCACTAATTAACTCTACGAGCTCATCAAGGAAGTGCGGCGAGCGCGCCAAACCTCTCACTTCGGCTTCCTCAGGCAGTGACAGGCGGCCCTCGAGCAGTCGATACTCGGCAGTCAAGGCGACGATGCGGGCCTCGAGGTCTTCGTCCGGAGTCGCCCGACGGCGACGCAAAGCCAGAGTGTTGAGCTCACGACGGACCTGCTGTTCTCGGGTTCGCAGCTCGGGATCCCCAGGGTCGACGCGGACTCGGGCTCGACTCACCACGTCGAGCAGGCCGCGCGCCCTGGCACGCTCCGACAAGGCCAAGGCGCGACGGTCGAAACCGGCCTCGGCATGTTCGCCATGGAGTTGCATCAAGGTGTCAATTGTCAGCTCGTAGGTTTCCCGGATGGTGGCGAAATGCGTCGAGCGCAGATGTTCACCGGAGATCCTCACCCGCAACGATTCGAATTGCTTGAGTGCGCGCTCGAAGTGCTCCAACGCGGCCGGGTAGCGGCCCTGCCGATGCTCTAGGCGGCCGAGCTCGTGCAGGCTGCGGGCCACTTCTGTGACGCCATCCGTCGCTTCGGCAAGGATGACCGCCTGCTCAAAGGCGCCGCGGGCGATATCGATTTGGCCACTGCCCGCGGCGCTCTGGCCGAAGATCCGCAACGCCCAGATCTCGCCTGGCACGTTGCCGATGTCGCGAAAGAGTGTGAGCACCTGCGCCGCCAACCCATGAGCCATCGCGCTGTTGCCGGTCCGCTCGTGGATGCCGGCTTGATGATAAAGCGCAAGAGCCTGCCCACCACGATCGTCGGCGCGGCGCTGCAGATCCAAGGCTTGCTTAAAAAAGTCGAGGGAGCCAGCGAGGTCGCCAAGGTCTCGGGCGGCGGCTCCAAGGCCGAGGAGAACCTGGCTCTCGAGAGTGACATCGCCATGCTCTCGCAGCAGCTCCGACGCCGTTGACAACAACTGCTGGGCCTCCTCGGGAAGGCCCATATCGAGCAGCAAGCTACCTTGGCTGTTGAGGGCAGCAGCTTGACGACGCGAGTCGCCGAGCTCGCGGTAGATCTCACGAGCGGCGCTGAAGTTGCCGAGGGCGTCATGGATCTCGCCGAGACGGTCGAGGGTGACCCCTAAATTGTTGAGCACGTCGGCGGCAAGATCACGACGACCGAGAGCCTCACACAGAGCCAGTGCCCGTTCAAAAACCACCACCGCTCGATCGAGCTCACCGAGCTGACTGTGGAGGTGGCCGAGGCTCACCAGTACCTTCGCCTCCCGCACCCGATCTCCAAGGCGACGGAAGATTGTCAAAGCATGCTCGTAATGAGGCAGGGCGGCCCGCAACTCACCCTTGGCCGAATGCAACAGCGTCGCCACATTGTTGCGCACCCGGGCCTCATGTGAGGCGTCATCCAGGCGCTGCCAGATCGCCAGAGCCTCATGGTAAAGCGCGAGCGCCCGATCATTTTCACCTCGGTGTCGGTGGACGGTCGCCATTTCACCTTGGGTCGAGGCGATTCCTGCCAAATCTTGCAAACTGTGGAAGAGGTTGAGAGCCTGCTGGTGGCTGGCGAGTGCGGCCTGATGCTCCCCCAGCAGCCGCTGGAGTCGCCCCAGCCGACCGAACGCTCGCGCTTCCTGAAGGCGGTCTCCCACTTGACGCCAAAGCCCCAAAGCCAAGCCATAAGCCGCAACCGCCTGCCGTCGATCGTCGGCAGTTCGCCTACTCGCCTGTCGATGGGCAGCGTTGGTCTCGAGCTCTGCCTCGGCCCGCAGTCGATCAGCGATTGTCGCCGGTCGCCAAGCCACAACCGCCAGGTGATAACTGCTGGCGGTGGCGTCTGCAACGCCCGAGAACGGGCGAACGTCCAAACGATGAGCACCGGCAGTGTTGGCTACCAGTGCAACGGACTCGGGAACATCCCGGCCGTAGGGACCGTCAACCTCCAACAGCTGGCGACCCGCAGGCCCCATGACGGTCACAACCACGTCCACTTCCTGTTGCTCGATGAGGACGTGGAGAAAGTCACCAACCTCTAGGTGTGCCTCATAGGTGTGGACCTCACCTGCAGGCAGCACCACCGTCCGAGCATCGTCGGGGGAGAGCGCTGTAGCGGGCAGCCCCGTAGCCATTACCGGCAGCAGCAGGGTCGCAAAAACGAGGGACTCGATCAATAGACTGACATTCTACGGCACCGCGCCAGACCCTGCCCAAGGTCCGAAACCGCGCTGAGTCGAAACCCTAACGAGCCGCGGGATCTACCGAGCTCTACGACAGCACCGAGCCACGACCCTGCTCGACGACGACTTGACCTCATGGTGATCGAAACGGCACAGCGCTAACCACCAGTAAGCTCGCCGACGAATCGCTGGTGGCCAAAACACAGGTCCTGACAACCCATGGACACAAATACATGGACGTGGCGAGACGGGGCGCTCTCGCGCCCCGTGGGTAGCAGCCGTGTGACTACGGGCAGGTGGCAAACGCAGTGGTGTCGACCACCGAGCGCGCCACTTCGCCGAGGCCGTTGCTGTAGGTCTTGGAGCTACCGGTGGTCGAATCAGCGACGGTGAGATCAAACCCGACGTTGGTCGCCGCGGCCACGAACACCCAATAGTGACCGTTGTACGCGCAGCCATCCAGCACCTTGACCAGCACCTCGCCGTTCATTTGAGAGAAGAACCAGTAGACGCCAAAGTAGTCGCTGCCGAGGGGCGAGACGAATCCGTCACCGGTCATGCCATTGAAGTCACGCCATTCGATTTTGGTCTCGAAACGTCCACCGTCGAGACACATGGTGCGACTGTTGGGCATGCAGACGAACGGCTCGCCATCGTCATCATCGTCGTCGTCATCATCATCGTCGTCGTCACCGGGACCGGGATCACCCACGGGGTCCGCGCCCTCGAGGAACGTCGTGCCGCCGGCCGCAGGATCGAGCCAGTTACTCAGGCGCGTGTCGTCGGACCCGCCGCCGCTCCAATGGTCGGAAAACTTGCCGTAGACGTCGAAGCCGGTGGGGTTTTCGCATGATGCAAAGCCGCCGGTGAGGGTGCCAACACAGGCTTTAGTGGTCTGGTCGAAGATGCAGGACCCGGAAGAGCCGCCTTCAGTGGTGCCGGTGTCCCAGGCGGTAACCTGCCAATGAGTCTCACTGCCTTCGCCGATGTCGACGCTGACCAGGGTATCGCCCTCGAAAGCGATCGCTTTCTCGTCTCCCCGCGGGTGGTGGATACCGACCACGCTCTGAGGCACTGCTCCCCCGGCATCCCAACCGGTGTAGAAGACTCCCGATGCCGCATCCGGCGTTTGACTGAGCTCCACCAGGGTGAAGTCCGAGGGTTCATAACTGGCAAGATGGGTCGAACCGGTTTGATTGTCGTCGAGGCTACCGCCGCTCAACATGCCACAACTCGGTGACTCGTAGTTCCAATAAACGACCACCGAGCTGGCGGTAGTGGTGTTGACGCCGCAGTGTTCAGCGGTCAAGAACAGTGGCCGGAAATCGCCAGCAGTGTTGTTGACCAACTGGCCGGTGCACAAAAAGGGGCCAACCGTGTACCGAGCGACGGCCCGCACCTGATCGTTGTAAGGCGCCGCTTCGGGGCAAATCACGTCGATATTGCACGACCCCTGCTTCGCCGTCAGGTCGCCGAAATAACGGTAACCATGGTTGACTTCACTCAGCTCGAGAGCAGCGGGGCCGGCTTCAGCGGGTAAGTGAACCTCCAACACCACTTCGTCACCGAGGATGACCGGCGTCCAGAGCTTTCCATCCTGCGACCGATGGCGCCAAGTGTAAGGGCCTTCGATACGGTCACCTACGCTATCGTACAGCCACAATCCGGCGCCCGGCGGCAAGTCGAAGCGGTGAAAGCCCAAGTTGAGGCTGAGCGCACCTTCCGACTGAACCCGCAGCCGCCACAGGCGCCCGCCACCTTCGAGATCTTCCCAGGTGCCCGAGTTGTCGAGATCGTAGCTCACGGGGATCGAGGCGGCGAAACGGATCGGACCAGGCTCGAGGTCGTTGTCGAGGATCGCATCTTCGGCCCGCAGAGCTTCGATGTCCACTGCTGGCATTGCGACGCTCTGCACCGACGACGACGCCCCGACGGGCTGCCGAAAACTCTTCGGCAATTCCGTGACCCGGGCCCAGCTCGGAGCCGCGGCGGCCATCAGCACCGCGCCGACGATCCAACTCGCACTGACTCGGCGGCCGTGCTCCAGTACGTGAGTCTGTAAGTTACGATGGGTTCGGCTGCGGTGGCTCATGATCAGATCCCCTGTGATGTCACTGCCTCACTGGTGTGCCTTGGTGCCCTTGGATAGACGCCGAAACGGCTCTCGCAGAGCCGGGCTCACAACGATCAGACATGAGCTCCAGTCTGCTTTTAGCCGATCATTGATGATAGCTGGCCGAAGCCTTCGAAGTCGAGGGGCCAAAGCAGGCCATAGCTAGAGCAGGTTGTGTCCAAAGCTGGCTAGATTCCATCCAAGAATGTCCCTCTGCTGGTCGCGCAGATGGGCTGCGCGCAGCGCTGCGTAACTCGCCTTGGCAGCGTCAAATCTCCCAACCTTATTGTTCACAATACTTGTAGGCTAGCTGTTTGTGTTCTGCTCAAACATACTCGCCTGTGCTCGCTCCACCAGCGCGACCTCACGGACTCGAATCGCTATTTCTGGACTAAATCTGGCTAGCGTCCCCATCATCACCGCTCGATGCCACCTCCGTGGACTCGCGGCGCAGGCGCCAGATCAACAGACCGCCCCACACGCCTGCGATCAGCAGGGCGACAATCCCCAGAATCTGATTGGATTGGCGAAACCCGGCTTGGATCTCGGGCCAGGAATCTGCGGTCCACAAGCCTGCCCACATCAACATGCTGATGAACGCCAGGTTACTGATGAAACAGTAGAACACCACCGGCCGAAACCGCAGTTCGAGGGCGCCAGCACCATAAAGCAAGAAAGCGCGCACCACCGGCAGGAAACGATTGACGATCAACAACTTCTCACCGAAGCGCTGAAAGAGCCGGACAGCTCTTGCGCTCGCTGCTCCGCGGCGACGCCCAAGAGGGATGCGACGCATGACAGCTAGGCCATATCTACGACCCAACTGGTATGCGATCACCGAACCGACCGCACTGCCTACCATCGCGGCGAGAAAAACCACCGACGGTGACACCGCTCCTTGGCCAGCGAGGAAAAAGCCGAGCAACACGAACATATCTCCCCAATAGGGCGGGAAGACGTATTCGAGAAACGCCGACACGAGCACAAACAGCGGCAACGCAAGCGGCGGCAAGGTCAGCGCCGCCGCCACCGGGTCATCGAGCCAGCCCATCGGGTAATATCCTGCGGGTTGTGATTTTTGAGATCATGAGGCCTGGATCAAGAGTATTGGCTCGTCGCCAGCATAGTTTCACGATCGACGGGGCCGAAGATCGATCGCCTTTGTCGATTCCACTGTGCCCTCGACTCGCCCACCGATTGTTACAGTAGTCTCGGTCCCACGTCAGCAGTTTCTGCGCCACGACAGCATCCTGCAATATCCGCGCGAGCTCAAACCTCCGTGTCGGAATCTCAATGTTGGGACCCACGACACACGAGGACGTTTTTAGACTTGCACAAGCTCTTAGCACGGCAGCTCCGCCAGGCCTTCGGATCTATCGACGACGCCCCAGGGGGCATCAGAGGTCTCCTAGGACTGGTGGATGATGCCTATCGACGCGCGGACAAAGACCGACTAGCCCTCGAGAGCTCTCTCGAGCTGGCCTCAAAGGAGCTGCTCGAGACCAACCGTGACCTGAGGCGCGAGCGACGAGCTCTCGAGCACCGAGTTGAAGATCGCACCCGCGCCTCGCGCATCAGCGAGCAGAAGTACCGGAGCCTGTTCGAGGAATCCCATGATGTGATCTTCATCGCCAGCTCAGATTCAAGGCTCTTGGACATCAATCCCGCTGGCGTCGAGTTATTCGGATTCGCGTCAAGACAGGAGATGTTACAAGCTGATTTGGCGCACGCCATTTACCGCCGCCCCGAAGACCGGACGCGCTTCCAACAGCAGGTGATTGAACAAGGCGTGGTCAAGAACTACGAACTCGACCTGCAGACGGTAGACGGTGAGGAGCTCTACGTTCTCGCCACCGCTACCGCCATACGCGACCAAGATGGAGAGATCTTCGGTATCCGCGGCATCCTTCGCGACATCACCGAACAGCGCGCCTTGAAGGACCAACTACACCAGTCACAAAAGATGGAAGCAATCGGGCGCTTGGCGGGCGGCGTCGCCCACGACTTCAACAACCTGTTGACCGCGGTCATCGGTTATGCCGATCTGCTGGCCGCCACACTCGGCCGACGCGGGGAGCACCAACCTCATCTCGAACAAATTCAGCTCGCCGCCGACCGCGGCGCCAATCTGGTGCGGCAACTTCTCACCTTCAGTCGCCAGCAGGTCCTGAGCCCACGAGTCATCAACCTCAACCGTGCGGTCTCGGATATCGAAAAGCTCCTCGAGCGGGTAATCGGCGAAGACATCCAGCTCGAGACCGACTTCGACCTGGCATTGGGCTCCGTGCTCGCCGATCCCAGCCATATTGAGCAAGTGATCCTGAATCTAGTGGTCAACAGCCGCGACGCAATGCCAGACGGTGGCCACCTATTCTTGCGCACCCGCAATTTCGAGAGCCGCACCAACCCACCGAAAGGCACCTCCCTCGAGCCCGGCAGCTATGTGGTGCTGGAGATCGAAGACACAGGAATGGGGTTCGACGAGTCCTTGAAGGATCAAATTTTCGAGCCCTTCTTTACCACCAAACGCACCGGTACCGGGCTTGGGCTGGCGACGGTCTATGGCGTCGTCCAACAGAGTGAAGGCCAAATCCGGGTCGAAAGCGCACCTGGCAGGGGCACGACCTTCACGGTGTATCTGCCCATCGTTGGCGAGAAGCCAGAAACCGCACGTCAGCCCCGGGACACTCCGGGACCAATAGGCGGCAGTGAGCTAGTTCTACTGGTGGAAGACGAGGCAACGGTGCGAAATCTCCTAAAGGAATTCTTGACGGCACAGGGGTACCAGGTGCTTACCGCCCGCGATGGCCTGGACGGTTGGCAGATCTTCGAGCAACAGTCAGAACGCATTGATCTGCTGTTGACCGATGTCGTCATGCCGCAAATGAGTGGCCTCGAGCTGGCCGAAAAGATGCGGCAACATCGCCCAGATCTGGGTGTGCTGTTGGTCTCTGGGTATTCCGAAGACCAAACGTCACTGATCGATCGACTCGATTCGAGATCGAACACCGGATTTCTACCCAAGCCCTTCACCCTCGAGGCGCTGGCGAGAGAGATGCGGAAGATTCTGACGGCTCAGCCCCTGCTGGAACCACATACACCGAAAACGAGGCCCGGCAGTGGAGACAGAGCCAACCCAGCCAAAGGTTGACGGAAGTCCCTCGCTCTGCGGCAACAACCCTACACCTGCGGGATGACGTGATGGGTGAGCGAGCCCGGAGTAGATTCGTCGAATGCGCCGGGACCTGACAACGGTGTAGCATCTTGATCATGAGAACCTATCGTCCCCTCGTCGTCCTTTCACTCACCGCAGTTCTGGCAGCTAGTGTTGATGCCGAGACGTCTCGGCATCTCGACATCGTCGATCGAGCGATCGCTTACCATGGCGGCGATGCCTACCAAACCAGTCGGACGGAGCTTGATCTGTGCTCGAAATCGGGCTGCTTTCACCTCGTGGCGGAAGTTGACGGCGGTCGTTTCGACTATCGCGTCAGCCGCGAGACCGCTGAATCCGCGATCGAAGTCAGGTCCACCAACGACACTCTCGAGGTGGTGCGAGACGGCGCCAATGTGGACGTCGAGGCCGCCAAAGCTCAGAGCTACCGCGACTGGGCGATGGCGCGTGTCTACTTCTGCTTCCTGCCCTTTCGCCTCAACGACCCTAGCGTGATCCAGCAAGATCTCGGGCTAGTCGATTGGGACGGTCGTAAGCTACACAAGGTCAAAGTGACCTTCGAAGCAGATTCGAGCACCGACGCCAGTGACGAGTTCATGTATTGGTTCGACCCCGACACCGCGCGCCTGGAATTCTTTGCTTACAGCTACGACAACAACGGCGGCGGGCTCAGGTTCCGTCGCGCCGTCCACCACCGACGGATCGGCGGCATCCTCTTCTTCGATCAGGAGAACTTGGGGACCGAAGACGCTGACATCTCAGTTGACGATCTCGACGCTGCCGTGGTTCGCGATCGACTCCGGCACATCTCGACGGTGCGTCTCGAAGCCATCAAGGTGACAGCGATTGACAGTTCTCCGTCGTCACCCTGAGCCTGCCTGGGCGCCGAATCGACCTCACACCCAGCAACTTTCACTCGTCGAGAACGTACTCTTCGAGGATCACCTCTTCCGTTATTCTAAGGAGACCCGGTATGGAATCACGACGCCCACGCGGGTGGGCCCTCTTCGTCATCTCTGGACTCGTCGCGTCCTTGACCGGCGCCGTCGGCGCGGAATCCGGAACCGACGATTGGCCGCAGTTTCGCGGCACTTATCGTGACGGCATCTCGCGCGAAACCGGCCTGCTCGACAGCTGGCCCGAAGGTGGTCCCAAGGAGCGCTGGCGCCAGCCCCTCGGTGAAGGTTATTCCGCCATCTCGGTCGCTGACGGGCGGCTCTACACGATGTATGCCGAGGCGCCTGCAGAGGTGACCACCGAGGCGGCTGCCGAGACGGCACAGGATTCGGAGCCCGCCGAGGAAGCGGTCAAGCCCGTAGCGACCACCGAGTACGCTGCCGCCTTCGATGCCGCCACCGGTAAAGAGCTGTGGCGGACGGCGGTCGGCGAACGCATCGTCACCGAGTTCGGGAACGGTCCACGCTCGACCCCCACGGTCGATGGCGACGCCGTTTATGTCCTGGGAGCTCACGGCGAGTTGGTGGCCTTGGCGGCGGCAGATGGCGCCAAGCGTTGGCAGGTCCAACTCACCGAGGAGTTCGGCACGCAACGCCCCTATTGGGGCTTCTCGACCTCGGCGTTGGTCGAAGACGACTTGCTGGTGATCGAGAGCGGCGGCCCAGAGGGCAAGTCTTACGCCGGACTCGAGAAGGCCACCGGCAAAGTCCGCTGGACTACCGGCGAGGGGACCCGTTCCGGTTATAGCTCACCGCTGGCCGTCACGATGGATGGCAAGCGGCGCTTGATTTATGTTACGAATGGCAAGCTCCGCGCCATCGACACCGCCGGCAAGGAGATATGGTCTCATCCCTGGCCGGAAGGTGAAACCCACGCCATGCCAATCTTCATCCCGCCGGACAAAATCTTTGCATCAGGGGCCGAAGGCGTTGGCGCAGCTTTGGTGCAGATCAAACACGACGGCGACAGCGTCACCGTCGAAGAGGTCTGGTCCAACCGGGTCATGCGCAACCACTTCAGCACCTCGATCATCCATGACGGGTATATCTACGGCTTCGACAACGCGACCTTGAAATGCCTCTCGGTGGAGACCGGAGAGCAGGCCTGGGCCAAGCGCGGTTTCGGCAAAGGCTCGCTGATTTATGCCGACGGCCACCTACTGGTGCTGTCGGATCGCGGCAAGCTGGTGCAGATCGAGGCGACCGCCGAGGGCTACAAGGAGAAAGGCAAAGTCCAGGCCCTGGAAGGGTTGTGCTGGACCGCGCCGACCTTGGCCGGTGGCAAGCTCTACTTACGCAATCAGACCGAGATGATCAGCTACGACCTCAAGGGTTGAGGAGGACGATCACATGCGACAAATAACGCTCTACCTGATCGCCAGCTGCCTCATGGTCCTTTCGACAGCGCCCGCTTCAGGGTCAACCGTCGATGAGGTCATCGCCAAACACATCGCCGCACGGGGCGGATTGGAAGCCTGGGAGAAGGCCCAGACCCTGAAAGCGACCGGCTCGTTCACTGCATTCAGCAAGGTCGGCCCTTTCACTTTGCATCGCAAACGCGATAACAAATTCCATCTCGATCATGTGCTCGGCGACAAGCCGGTCGAAATCGGCTTCGACGGCGAGATCGCGTGGTGGGTCAACCTGTGGAACGGCATCCCCTGGTCGCAGCCGATCACGGGCTTGGATCGGGCCGTCCTGATGCAGGACGTCGACTTCGAGAGCCCTTTCTTCCACCACCGCGAGAAGGGCTACAAAGTAGAGCTTCAAGGTGAGGACGATGTCGACGGCCAGAAGGTCATCAAGCTGCAACTCACCCGGCCCGACGACTCGGTCGAAACCTGGTACCTCGATCCCGAAACTCACCTCGAAGTCGCCTACGATGCTCAGGGATCCGACTTCGGCACCCCGAATCCACAGCGTACCTATTTCGAGGACTTCCGGCAGGTTGACGGGCTGGTGATGCCACACCTCATCGAGAAGCAATGGTACACCCGTCACCGCATCATGGAGATCGAGAAGGTCGAGATCAACGCCGAGATCGACGATGCCGTCTTCAGTCGGCCATTGCCGGGGGACATGGAGGCGTTTCAGTCGATGGTCGGAGAGTGGAACGTCAAAGTCGAGCAGCGCGACAGTCCCCAGGCGCCGTGGGCGGAGAGTGAGCGAACTTCCACCATCGAGCGTCGGATGGATGGTGCCCTGCTCGAGGAGCGTCTCACCCAGCAAGGCTTTCAGGCCTTGCGGTCACTGACCTTCGATCGTTTCAAGGAACGCTACCGCATCAGCCAGCTGACTGATTTCACCGGTCACTTGGATATCCAGGAAGGGCAATTCGAAGACGGCCGCCTCACCACCTCGAACGTCGAAACCGGCACACCGTGGATCGGCTTCGGCCAGACCTTCCACCAACGGCTGTCGATTTTCGACCTGAGCGCAGATGGCTTCAAGATCGAAGCCGAGACCTCGGTCGACGGCGGTGAGAATTGGTTCGTCGCCAGCAAAGCAACCTACTCCCGGGTAACCGAGTAGCGGCCGCGGCGAGAGCTTTATCAGCCACTGTTGGCCAGCAAGCTGCCCAGGGCAGCTCGCACCCGGTTGGGCCACTGAGACGACATCGCTATCCGGAATTAACCATGCTAATTCCGGATAGCGATCGGAATTAACCATGCTAGTTCCGATTGCAACCAGGAATTAGGCATGCTAATTTAGAATAGTGGAGAGTCAAACCCTCCGAGCTTTGACCTCGGACAATTCCTGGTTAGTGGGTGAGGGCCTCACCGATTGGTTCAATCGATTTCTTCCAGAACCTCTCTGGTCGAGGGATCTGGAGCTAACCGCCGAGCCACGACGGGTCAGCTTGGTGGTTGGCCCTCGTCAAGCCGGAAAATCCACTTTGATCTGGACAACGCTCCGAGAGAAGGGGAAGCCAGCACTTTTTCTAAACTGCGAGGACCCTTCGGTCAAGCAGTGGTTGAGCTCTCCGGCTGTCTTCGTCGCTGATCTTTCCGATCTCGAAACCGGCGAGAGTCCAATCTTCTTCGAAGAGGTGCAGGCGCTCGACGATGCGGGACTCTTTCTGAAAGGACTGATCGACCGTCACATCAACCGCCCGATCTACGCGACGGGTAGCTCCGCGTTCGACCTCGAGGCACAGCACCGGGAAAGCCTTGCCGGTCGCGCTCACCGCCATCTCCTGCTACCGTTCTCGATCATTGAGCGGCTGCGAGCCGTCGCTGGCAACGCCTCCGAGAAGAACCCACTGACCCAGCTGAAGCGACGTCAAGTAGCGTTGGACATGGCGGTGTACGGCGGTTACCCGGCAGTGCTGGCAGCGCCACAACCCGAAAGAGAGTTGGCGGATCTAGCCGAGGCCTTCGTATTACGCGACGTCTCTGATCGATTCCGAATCCGCCACTTGATCGGCTTTCGAAAACTCGTCCAACTAGCGGCTAGCCAGATTGGCAACTTGGTCAACTTCAGCGACTGGGCAAGTCTAGCTGCCATCAGCAGTGATACCGTCACTGAATATTGTCGTCTGCTCGAAGAGGCTCATATTCTGCGCCTTGTTCGCCCCTTCGTCGGTGGTAAACGGGCTGAGATCATCAGCGCTCCCAAGGTCTACTTTCTCGATAACGGTCTCAGAAATCAGATCTTCGGCGGCTTCCAGAAACTCGAGGAGCGAGCCGACCGCGGGGCTCTAATAGAGAATCTGGTCTTCTCGGAGCTGTCGAAAGTGCTCAACCCGGTGCTCGATAGCCTCAGGTATTGGCGCACCAAGGCAGGTACGGAAATCGATTTTGTAATCGAGCATCAAGGTCGCTTACTTGCCGTCGAAGTCAAAGCAGGCGATACCCGGGGGCGATTCGGGCGCGGGCATCGCAGCTTCGTCGAAGCGTACTCGCCCGAACGCCTGCTCATGGTTGGGCAAGGAGATCATCCAGCGCTGGAGCTAGGTGCCACTCGTGTCGACTTCCTCGGTGTCGAACGGGTTGGGTCGACGGTTCGCGAGTGGCTAGGCTAGGCGCAGGCGAAGCCTAGGAATTTCACCGGCTGTCGCCTGAAGTTAACCTTGGACATAAAGCTCGAATCCGAGCCGCTCCAGAGACTACCTCTGGCCCACCACGACATATTGCCGTGGCAGAGACTCTTCGATGACCTCGGCTCGTAACCCGCCTGCAGCCAACTCGGCGATGACCTGCTCTGCCGTCAAGCGATCTGCCACCGGCGGACCGCTTGGACTGTCGCGGGTAAAGTCGACAATCGCGACCCGGCCACCTGGCGCGAGGGCTTCAGCTAGCTTCCGGCTATATGCCTCACGTTGCGCAATGTGATGCCAAGTATTGACGATCAGTATCCGGTCAACCTGTCCCGCAGCAAGTTCGGGATCGTCGAGGGGAATTTGCCGTGGTGCAACGTTGGCCAGCCCTTCGGTGGCGGCTCGGTGCTCCATGAATCGAACCATTTCGACTTCCGGATCGAGCGCCTGCACCTTGCCTTGGGCACCCACCGCGCGCGAAAGATGGCTCAGGAAATAGCCGGTGCCAGCGCCGATATCGACCACCGTCATACCGGGCTCGATCGCGAGCAATTCCGTCACTTCAGCGGGCTTCTGCCAGGCCAATCGCTCTGGGTTATCGAACCTTGCTGACCATTCTTCAGCGTTGCTGAAGTCGTGATGGATTGACCCATGTTGGTAGGCATGCTCGTGAGAAGCCTCCCCTTGATGGGTCTCGCCGTGATTCGTCTTTCCGTGATCGGTCTTACCGTGCGCGTGCGACGACGGCTCGCCATGCCCATGGTGACCCGACAACTCTTTCTCAGACGCCTCGGGAGCGTCTTGTGGTCCACCCAGGACACCGGGCGCGGCAACCAGCAGGTTTGCAGCCAAGACGAACCCCCAAACTTTCGCTGTTGATCGGCTCATGAGGAATCCTTTCGCTCAGCAGCTTATCAGGCTGGAGCAGCGAGCAAAGACTCGACATTGACCATCATCAACGGGGATCCAAACGGCCTCCAAACCCTTCGAGTTGCTTGACTCGATGCTCCAGATCCTTGAGCTGCGCGCCTAGACCGAGCCCTAGGGCGTCGGATACTTTGCGGCAAAATTCCGGGTCACTGCCCAGTTTCTCCAAGCCGTCTCGCAACAAGATGTCAGCCTGCTCGAGGCGCTTCGGTGTCTTGCCTTCGATCTGGTCGAGAGCGTCCTGGAGATCGTGAAAGTCGAACCCAAGGCTCAGCAGATAAGCTCCAAGGAGCTTCAGACTGGGCATTTTGCGTCGCGTTTCCCAATGAGACAGGGTCCGAAAATCGGGCGCTCCCTCACGTTTCGACGCGGCGGTCTGAGTCAGGCCCTCACGGGTACGAAGAAGACGTAATGCATCAGCGATTCTCATAGCTTCTCCAGCATAGCATATTTCCTCCGAATATCAGTGCCGGTAAGAGCAAATTCTTGGATCTACTCGCGAGATCCATCTCAGCCCCGAAGACGGTCACAGAATCCGCTTCGAAACTCCGGCTGGTATATCCTTTTCAAACAGTCTATAAGACCGATTCGACGCTTCGACAACCCGCGGCTCCCGCAGCCGTGGCTCTGACAACCCGGGCAGTCCGACATGACGTCTTCGCGACCTGTAACCAGCTGCGCTATTGGCAACAACATAGAAGCATCGAGACCCCTCTTTTGATCGAAATTCTGTTGACCCAGATCACAGCCGCGCGATCGCGCAGCGTCAAACGCCCTAGGAGAGAGCATGAGCGAAGCGAGCCCATCTGACCTCGAGGACAACAAGTCGGCAACCTCTTCTACGAAGACCCTACGGGTCTGGCAGAAAGTGGCTGGGTTGGACGATCTTCCGGAAAATCGTGTCAAATCGGTCACCTGCGGTGTGCAGACGATCTGCCTGGCTCACTACCAAGGACAATACTCTGCACTCTCCAACAAGTGTCCACATCAGGGTGGGCCCCTAGGCGAAGGCTCGATCGAGAATGGCTGGCTCCGCTGCCCCTGGCACGGTTGGGACTACAATCCTTTGACCGGTAAGTCGCCGGGAGAATTCGACGACGGGGTCGAAACCTTCCCCACCGAAGTTCGCGAGGACGGCGTCTACGTCGGCTTCGAGGAAGAGGCGCCACACGTCAGAACCGTGTCGGACGTGATGGCCGAGACCTTGGTCAACTGGGGAGTCCGCCAGGTTTGGGGTATGGTCGGGCATTCGAACCTCGGACTCGCCGACGGTCTACGGATACAGGAACAAGCGGGCGCCCTCAGCTTCTACGGCATCCGCCACGAGGGCGCGGCATCTTTCGCTTGCTCGGCCTATGGCAAGCTCACCGGGCGCCCGGCAGCATGTCTAGCGATCGCCGGTCCCGGCGCCACCAACCTGCTCACCGGCCTATGGGACGCCAATGTCGACCGTTCACCGGTAGTGGCGTTGACCGGGCAAGTTGACACCCAAGTGCTCGGCGCTGGCGCCTTTCAAGAGGTTGACCTTGCTGCCGCCTTCGGCAAAGTCGCACAATGGAGCCAGCCGGTCCTACATACTTCCAAACACGCGGAATTGGTCAACCTGGCCTGCAAGAGCGCGATTCTCAACCGTGGCGTCTCGCATTTGATCTTCCCTGACGAAGTTCAAGTGCTGCCAGCGGCGGAAGGCGCCAAAGCCAGCGGCCCCGCGGGACGCATCACCCCCCGGGCGATCGCGCCACCGGCGGAGTCGGCCGATGAGGCCGTGGCCTTGCTGCGCAAGTCTAAACGTCCGGTCATCATCGTCGGCCACGGGGCACGTTTCGATATGCCCGCAGTGCTTGAATTCGCTGAGTCGATCCACGCCCCGGTGATCACGACCTTCAAGGGCAAAGGCCTGGTTTCTGACCACCATCCTCTAGGTTGCGGGGTACTGGGGCGTAGCGGTACGCCGATCGCCAGTTGGTTCATGAACGAGTCGGATTGTCTGCTGGTACTCGGCGCCAGTTTCTCGAACCACACCGGCATCACTCCCAAACTACCGACCATCCAAGTCGATTTCGATCCGATGGCGCTCGGCAAGTTCCATCCGATCGACGTCGCGGTGTGGGGCGAGATCGGAGTCACCGTCGAGATCTTCAGG
Organism: Acidobacteriota bacterium; assembly: GCA_029263355.1. Lineage (GTDB taxonomy): Bacteria > Acidobacteriota > Thermoanaerobaculia > Multivoradales > J023 > JAAELT01. The sequence goes on from JAJCXQ010000782.1 coordinate 16,029, forward strand.
CGGCAGCTCGAAGGCGCGAATCACACCGTCGACCAGACTAAGGAAGTCGCGGAGCGGTGGCAGATCTGGCGTACTGAAAAGACCCGGCGTGAGAACGACTCGCGCTGCCAAGGCGTCAACTCGGCGTCGATCTTCGCGGCTTTGAACCGTCAGGTGCCGGAAGACGCGATCATCGCCGTTGATGTCGGTAACAACACCTACTCCTTTGGCCGCTATTTCGAGTGCGCGCGACAAGCGGTTCTGATGTCGGGTTACCTCGGCTCGATCGGTTTTTCGTTTCCGGCGGCCATGGGTGCCTGGGCGGCGACCCAAGAAGACGATCCACGGTTTGCCGGCCGGCCGGTGGTCTCGATCTCTGGCGACGGCGGATTCGGTCAATATATGGGGGAGATCACCACCGCTGTCAAATACGACATGAACATCACCCATGTACTCCTCAACAACGGCCAACTCGGAAAGATCTCGAAGGAGCAACGCTCGGGGAATTGGCACGTCTGGCAGACGTCGCTGCACAATCCGAGTTTTGCCGAGTTCGCGCGCATTTGCGGCGCTCAGGGGATTCGAGTCACGGACAAGGACAAGCTCGACGAAGCGATCTCCGAGGCCCTGGCCCACGACGGCCCGAGCCTGGTCGAAGTGATCGCGGATCCCGAGTTGATCTGAGGTTCGCGACCTGCGACGAATCGGGCCGTGGTGGCAATTTTGACCAGCCGCCCTTAGTATTCGCTCTTCGGGGCCTCCCGAACCGATTCCCATGCACACTCGACAGGAGATACGAAACATGAAACGTCTGATAGAACTCAATGCGATTTTGCTCACCGGGCTGCTGTTGCTGCTCGCCGTCGGCTGCGCCAACCCCGCCGACGACGCGCCGGATGCCGTGGTCCAAGAAGCCGCAGCCGTCACCGAGCCCACACCAGCAGAGATGGCCGAAGCAAAAGTCTTCGCGCTGGCCGCGGATTCCACAATCGGCTTCGTTGGCGCCAAAGTCACTGGCTCCCACGACGGCGGCTTCAAAGCTTTCGAAGGCACCGTCTCGATGACCGACGGGACTCCTGAAGGATCGAGCGTCGAAGTCGTCATCGACACAACATCCTTGTGGTCCGATGCGGACAACCTCACCGGTCACCTCAAGAGCCCCGACTTCTTCGACGTCGAGACTTATCCGACCGCGACGTTCACGTCCACCGAGATCGCCGCTGGCACAGAAGGCGGATACACCTTGACCGGTAACCTCGAACTCCATGGCGTCACCAAGCAAATCAGTTTCCCCGCCAACATTGAAGTCGGCGAGCACGGCTTCTCCGCGACCGCGGAGTTTTCGATCAACCGCATGGATTTCGAAATTCAGTACCCGGGTAAACCCGATGACCTGATTCGTGACGAGGTATTGATCAAGCTCGACCTGCGCTCGGCCATGCACGACGAGATGGCACCGGCCGACGAGATGGCCGAAACCGAAGCC
>JAJCXQ010000783.1 GCA_029263355.1 Acidobacteriota bacterium
CTACACGGAAACAGTGGACGGTGTCGACGGCCCGATACAGGCCGGCGTCACGGTCAGCCGGCTCAGGAGCTCGGGCCGTAGCTTCAATCTGACATTGTCGGCAGGCCTGACCGAGTCAGCTCCTGACTACCTGCTGTCCACCGGCTGGCGAGTTGGGCTCTGATGATGGTCCCGAGCGGTGGGCTGGACCGGTTGTCTAGAAGGCGACCGCGGGTCCACCGCGCGACCAATGCCTGCCCCCCGAGTCCCCCTACACAAGTGAGCTCTACCGAGCCCGTCAGATGCTGAGAGACACTAAACTTGAGGAGGTTTCCATCTTTCTGATCCAATAATATGGCAAGATCAACTACGTGATGAGACCCGTTGACGATTCACGTCTTTGCAGCAGAGCGAGGCTCGACGTATGACAACCGGCCAGGTTTCTGCGGAGACGGCAATCCCGCAGCTCCTCCGCGAGAATGGGAGTCTTGTCTATCGGATGGGCTTGTCCCTATGCGGCTCGCCTCAGGCCGCCGAAGACCTGGTTCAGGAGACGTTTCTACTGGCGTTTCGTCATTGGAACCAGTTCGCGGGCCGATCCAAGGCGTCTACGTGGCTCTACAGCATCGCGGTCAGAGCCTGTCGGCGCAGCAAGCGTTTACGCTCCGGCGAGCCGCGCTACCTGGAATCGCTTTCTCAGCTCCTCCCTAGCGGGGAGCCGCAGGTTCCTGACATCCCTTCGCCGGAGGAAGGTCCGATGGATGCTCAGTTGCGCCGCGAGGCCCGGGAGACCATCGAGTTCGCGATCGCCGACCTACCGCGAGCTTTTCGCATTCCCTTGGTGCTCAAGGATCTCGCGGAGCTGAAGGTGTCGGAAGTGGCGGGAATCCTAGGCCTCAAGGAGGCGACCGTCAAGACCCGGGTCCACCGCGCTCGGCTCCGACTGAGAAAGCACCTGGCCGAGCTGTTGCCTGGACGGGAGGCCCCTGCGCCGAACCATTCGCGCCAGGTCTGTCTGGATCTCTTGAGCAGCAAGCAAGAGGCCCTGGATCGTGGCGCTGATTTCCCCCTTGCTGAGCAAGAGCTCTGCTCGAGATGCGCAGCTCTCTTTGCGACCCTCGATCTCGGTCGCGACCTCTGTCGCGACATCAGCCGCCGGGATGATCTCCCTCCCGAGCTCAGCCGGCTGCTTCTCGAGCAGTTCGAATCGGAAGGACAGGAGACTCTGCCTCCTCGCTCCTGACCTACCAGACGCCGCGCTTCAAGGATTAGGGGATCGCTCGGACGTCCGCATCGTTACTAACGCCCCTGAAAGTCAGACCGGAATCTAGGATTCCAGTCATGGGAGCGACCACGCTCATCAGCTCGAGCGAAGAGCCTCGTCAACCCACCGCCGCTCGAGCTCTTGGCCGAGGGCATCCAGCGACCCCAGATCGGTCGGTTCATCCCCCGCCAGCGGCATTGCAACCAGCGATTGTTCGGATTTCAGCAGCTCGCGCAACGCCACCAATCCGCGCTGATCTCTGTCGCCCAACCAACGAAATAGACGCTGCCCCGCCGAATTCTTGTCGCCAGAAACGCTACCCGCGACATTCGGATGCACACGATTGACCACCACCGGGCCGAGACGATAGCCCGCTTCTTCGAGCTTGCGGGCAAAAAACAAAGTGTCGGGGATCCGGGCTTCCCCAGCTCCGGTCACCAAGACGAAGCGGGTCTCTTCACCGGCAAGCAAGGACTCGGTTTCACTGGCCCGGTCCCGGAAGCCGCCGAACAACGGGCCGAAGGCACGAAAGAACTCGGACATGTCACGCAGCAACTGCATGCCGACGACACGATCGAGGAATTGCTCCAAACCACGGCCGACAAAACCCAGTCTCGATGTGGCTCGCAAGCCACCCTCAGCGTCGAACCAGGGCGCGAGCGCGATCTTGAGCGCACCACTGTCGAGAAAATCGACGATCCGCGTCGGCGCTTCGAGGAAATCGATCGCCTGGGTTGTAGGCGGTGTATCGAGGATGATGCGATCGTAACGTCCTGACGACGCGACCTCGAACAAACGCTCGACCGCCATGTACTCCAGGATCCCACCGAGATGCCCGGCCAAATGGCGGTAGTACGAGTTGCCCAGAATCCTGCGACGTGTTTCGTCGTCCTCGGCATAACGTGCGACCAGATCGTCGAAGGTTGCCCGAGCGTCCAGCAGACTGGCGTGAAGACAACCGCCAGTGCCGCTGACCGCGAGTTCGGCGTTACCCTCCGCATTACCGATACCGAGGGCATCCTTGAGACGCCGCGACGGGTCGAAAGTCATCACCAGGGTGTTCACCCCTGCCGCCGCCGAGCGCAGACCAAGGGCTGCCGCCAGGGTCGTCTTGCCAACGCCGCCCGAGCCGACAACCACCGTCAATCGCGAACCGAGATCCAACTACGCCTCCTCCAGGTTGGTGAGCGCTGAATCAAATCGATCACCAAGCGCGGCTACCAGCTCGGCCCCACCGTCGATTGGCAACAACGGCAGATCGATCCGCGGCCCAGCCCACTGGCGATCAAGACGCTCGAGCTGACTCGCGTTGAGCTGATAACGGCGGCGCCACAGTGCGGTCAGCTCGTCCTCACCGTCACCCTCTGGGGCCGGTGGATAAAGTCCGTTGGCGATCAACAGCTCGGGCTCGCGTCCGAATCGTTCGGCAAGAGCGCGGCGCAGCTCCAAGGCCTCCTGCACCGGCATCTCTTCGGCCTGCGTCACCACCACCACCCCCGACGCCACCGGATCCGCCACGTAGTCCGCGACTTCCCCAGCCAGCTGCGCAAACGGCCCGTCTCCAATCGCCTCGGCGAATAACCTGGGGGCGGTCAACAGGTAGACCCCATGGCCGGTGGCAGGGGCGTCGAGCACCACGACGTCGATGTCCGGGGTGCCAGACAACTCCCCGCGCGCTAAGCGCAACGCGTGCCCGAGGATCGCGATTTCAGTCAGCCCTGGCGCGCCTTCGACAAAACGATGATAGATCGGACTACGCATCACCCGCTTGGCGATCATTTTGATCCGAACCTGCTTTTCTACTACCCAATCAACCACGTGTCGAGGCTTGAGATTTTGCAGGTAGAAGTTGGGCTCAACTTCGACGATCGCGCCGCCGGAAGGGGCCACCCCCAACATCTGATGCAGGTTCTCACGCGGATCAACCTCGAGCACCAGCGCCCGCCGACCGCGACGCGCCAGGCTGCGACCCAGCACCGAGGTCATCGCGCTCTTGCCGACGCCACCTTTGCCTGTGACGACGATCAGTCGACGCTGGAGCAAACGTTCTAAAACAGGCATGGGCTTAAGGACAGGCTGAAGTATCGGACATGGCGAGATATCGTGGTGCGGCAGACGTCTACGCCGCAACGCGGCGAGCAGGGCGGAGAGTACCACACTCGCTGATCCATCTGGCTTGGCCCGCCTGTCTGAGATTGTTATACTCCCGGCCCATCAAGAGACCATGACACGAGTACGATGACGGCTTACCAAGCTCGGCTTTTGACAGACTCGGTTTTAGCCAATTCCAACCCATATTCAAACGGATCGACGCAGCCTCTCAGAACCTGGCCCAAGGAGAGCCCAAAAATGACTCATATCATCATGGAACCGTGCATCGGCGTGAAGGATACGGCCTGCGTCGATGTGTGTCCGGTGGACTGTATCTACGGAGCGGACGAGGAAGATTTTCCGATGCTCTACATCCAGCCGGAGGAATGTATCGATTGTGGCCTGTGCGTGGATGCGTGCCCAGTCGAGGCCATCGTGCCGGAAGAGGAAGTGCCCGAGAAGTGGGAGAGCTACATCGCCAAGAACTACGAGCACTTCGATCTCGAGCCGCCAGAATAGCAGTCGACCAGACTAGGAGGCACTCGCTGCCAACGCATCGATCAACGGGACGCCTGGCGTCCCGTTTTGTCGTTTGGGGATAAGTCGTTTAGTTAGTCAGGGTACTTGCTCCGAGCCCAGTCTGCACTCCGACTGCGCAAATACCGCTGGATCTGTTGACCTCAACTCGGTGGCAGCAACGAGATCGATCTCTCCGACCCACGCCTCATCCACCTCGATCTCCGCCAGGGTTGTCGGCCACGGCTGGCGCCGGAACGCGTGTAACGATACCGATGTCGTGTCATCACCATCCAACGTCAAGGCCAGGCGACGGGGCGCCGACGACGATGGTTCAAACTCTCCCAGCCACAAATAGGTCTCTTCGAGCTGGTGGCGCCACCAAGCATCCACTCCTTCGACCTGGCCGGAGAGCTCAACCGCGGCGGCGATCATCTCCTGACGATTTTCCCAGCGGCTCGCCGACAGCAGCAACGGCTCAGCCAACAGCGCCCGGGCAGCCCACTCAGGCCTGCTCGAGGCGTCGCCCGTCGAAAGGTAAAAAGGCGCCAGTGCCCCGAGTGGGCTGGTGCGGCATGCTCGAACCAATGCGGCTCGAGCCCATGGCGCCTCCACCTCTTGTCCGAGTCGGCCGGCGGTCAACCACAGCGCGGCTAGGCCGCGGGCATCAACAGCTGCCTGCCGCGCTTGATCCGCCCGCTCGCCATTCCCAACCGGCGCTGAGCTCCCGAGCAACACCTGGCGGATGCGGTAGAGCGGAAAGCCCGGATCGAGTTTGATAGCCCGCTGCAGATAGCGGTCTTGGGCAAGCTTGCTCGACGCTGCAACCGCATCGTCATAAGCCAGCTGGGCCAGATCTAGCGGTAGAGCCAGCAGCATCATCAAGGTGGCAGCCACCACCGTTGGCCAGCGTCTGCTGGCGGTCCGCGGTACGCCTTCAGCCGAGAGCACCATGCCCGCCACCAAAGCCGCGGCCAAAGGCAGCGCCGAGATCGCCATCATCCTCCCAACGCAACTCACCAGCGCCAAGAGGGTGAGGCCTAGAAAAGCGCCGCGCCACAATCCTGGATCCTGTGGCTGCACGCGTCGACGACGCACTACCCAAACGATCCCCAGCCCGACTGCCAACAACAGACCGACGATCCCCAGTTCGTAGGCAATCTGAAGCGGCGCCGAGTGCAGGTCGGCGACTACTTGATCCGGTGGATGAATCCCCGGTAGAGGTCGAAAATGCTCGCTGATCGTCCAGCTGGCCGCTCCGGGTCCCCAACCGACCGCCGGCCGCTCCATGAACCCTTTCCAGCCAGCTTGGAGATAGCTCAAGCGCGCGATAGTCGAGAAATCAGCACCCGCGACAATCTTCGCCAGCCGCGGACTTTGTAAAACCAACAGAGCTGCGGCGATTATCAGCCCGATACGCCCCCAGCGATTGCGAGTCGCCGCCCACAAGGCGATCACCGCGACCGCAACAGCGGCGCCGAGCGATTCGGTGAGGATCAGTGCGGTGCTGCCCAGCACGAGTGCAACGCTGGCGAGCAGACGATCCGCGCCACCATCACGCCAAAGCGCTGAAACGACCGGCAATAACACGAGCAGCCAGGCCGCCAGCAAGTTGTGATGTCCCAGGGGCAACGACGTACCGGGAGTTTCCAACTGCCACCAGCTGAACAAGGACCACCCCGCGATGATCGCAACCACAACCGCCATCGACTTCAGGCCAAGTTTTCGCTGTTCAGCGGTGGCCCAGCATCGCACCACTGCTGACGGCACCATGACGAAGGCTGGTAGCAGGATCAGGCTCATCGTCCCGGCCCGCGCCACCGGCGAGACCACGTGGCTCACCATCACCGTTGCTACGAAGGCCAGCAGCAGCATATTGCCGCTCCGCCCCAGGCGCAGAGGATCGGGCCAGATCTCTCCGAACGCCGCCACAAACAACAGCAATGCCAGATGGCCAATCAACGTCCAGTCACCGAACGCGCCGCCGAAAAACGTCCCTGCCCAACCGCTGAACACCATCAACAAAGCAGCTGGCAGGTGTGCTTGGAGTCGAGTTATCGCTGCCCACATGAGGTGATTGTAGCTGCCGCCTCAATCCGTCTTGGCGTCGATAGCACAACCCTAACGCTCGGTTCACCAATTCTCTTCTCGCGAGGGCCAAGCTCGCCCGTCTCAAGTCTAAGAACGCCCAATCTCAACTCTGAGAAACGACCCGTGCAACCCGTTCCGGAAACCGGGAGATAGCTCTCCCAATACCGGAATATCTACACCATGAAGACACGACCGGGTCTCACTCCGCTGGTGTTGGCTGGCGCGAGTCTTGCTTTCTAAATCAGGTCTCATCCACAGAGTAGAGCCGGAGATTGCAGCTGACAAGCGACTCCAGGTCGCAGCTGAAGAATTTGTGCGTCCCGGCCCGCGCACCAATGGGTGCGCCAGTCACCCGCAGATTAGAAGGGAAACATCATGCCAGTACATCCAAGTAAAAAAATCTCGGCGACGGCGACCACGCTCGCTTTCATCCTCATTCCGCTCCTCACCTCGGGTGCCGCCCACGGGCAGCCGCCAGCCGGTTACTACAACACGATCGATTCAACCAACGGCACGACCCTGAGAGCGACCCTGCATGATGTGATCGATGATCACACTCGCTTTCCCTACACCGCCTCGACGACCGACACTTGGGACATCATCAATCTCGCCGACGAAGATCCCAACAACATCAACAACATCATCGACATTTACAAAAACGCCAGTTACACCAAGATTGCTGGTGGCGTCGGCGCCTACAACCGCGAGCACTCGTGGCCCAAGTCCTACGGCTTCCCCGACGATGGCACCGATGTTTCCCCCTACACCGACTGCCACCATCTCTTCGCTTCCGACGCCAGCTACAACTCGGCCCGCAGCAATCTCCCCTTCCGCTGGTGTGACGCCTCCTGCACCGAGCAAACGACCGATTTCAACGACGGTCGTGGTGGCGGCAGCGGAGTGTTTCCCGGCAACTCGAATTGGCAGTCCGGATCCTTCACCCAAGGCACTTGGGAAACCTGGAACGGCCGCAAGGGTGACGTCGCCCGCGCCATCTTCTACATGGATATCCGCTACGAAGGCGGCGTCCACAGCGTCACCGGCTTCACCGAACCGAACCTGATCGTCACCGATAACGAAACGCTGATCGATGCCTCGAACACCGGCTCCAACCAGTCCGTGGCCTACATGGGCATGCTGTCGGTCCTGCTGCAATGGCATGCGCAAGATCCGCCCGATAGTCGAGAGATGTGGCGCAACGAGGTGGTGTTCAGTTTCCAAGGTAACCGTAATCCCTTCATCGACCATCCGGAGTGGGTGGAATGCCTGCACAACGAGGTCTGCTCCACCGACACCACACCCCCCGCCGCCCCAGTCAGCCTGATCGCCACCGCCGGTAATGGCTCAGTGAGCCTCGACTGGTTGGATAACTCCGAGAGTGACCTTTCCGGCTACAACGTCTATCGCGCCACCAGTTCAGGCGGGTCTACAACCAAGATCAACGGCGCCCAACTCGGTATCAGTGACTTCGTGGACAACACCGTCACCAACGGCACCACCTACTACTACGTCGTGACCGCCGTCGACACTTCCTCCAACGAAAGCAGCGCCAGTAACGAGGCTTCAGCCACCCCCGACGCCAGCATCCCTGATGCCACGCCGCCCGCGGCGCCCACCGGACTCGTGGCGACGGCTGGCGACGGCCAGAACCAGTTGGCTTGGAGTGCCAGCACTGAAAGTGACCTGGCGGGCTACAACGTGTACCGCGCCACCGCTGCCGCCGGCCCCTTTAGCCTGGCCAACGGCAGCTTGGTCACCGCCACTGCGTTTGTCGACGGTGGGCTGACCAACGGCACCACCTACCATTACCTCGTGACCGCCGTCGACACCTCGTCCAACGAGAGTGCCGACAGCGCCGTCGCCTCGGCCACCCCACAAGCACCGGGCGTCGGTGGCATCCTGCTAAGTGAAGTGCTCTACGACGTCAGCAGTGGTGACGATGGCTTCGAATGGATCGAGCTCTTCAACAGCGGCACCGGCACCGTCAATCTGTCGGGCTACTGCCTCGGCAACGGCGGCACGGCCTACACCTCCAGCACGGCACAGCTCAGCGGCTCGGTCGCCGCCGGCTCCACCTTCGTGATCGGCGGCCCGACGTCGAGCGCCACCAACTCCAACCCAAGCTTCGATCAGGTCTTCAACTTCAATCCCGACGTCCAGAACAGCGGCTCCACTGCCGACGGTGTCGCCCTCTTTGACGTGCCCTGTGTACAGGTCAACAGCGCTACCGTACCGGTTGATGCGGTGATCTACGGCGGCGCCAACAACAACGCCTTGATCGACGAGACCGGCGCAGCCAATGCCCCCGAGGTGGGTGACGCGTCCGCCGGCTCCTCCCTCGAGCGCACCAATCTGGCGGGCGACTGGCAGATCCAGTCGAGTCCAACTCCCAACACCACCAGCTTGGCGCCACCGACCGGCAACCAGGCGCCGACGGTGAGCATCAGCAGCCCAAGTGATGGCGGCAGCGTCGTCGAGGGCGCCGCCATCAGCTTCAACGCCACCGCCAGCGACCCCGAGGACGGTAACCTCACCGCAAGTATCAGTTGGACCTCCAATCTCGACGGCGGGATCGGTAGCGGAGGCTCCTTCTCCACTGTACTTTCCGTCGGCAGTCACACCATCACCGCCTCGGTGACCGACTCCGGCAGTCTGCAAGCGACGGACACCGTCAGCTTCACCGTCAACCCGAATACTGCCCCCGGCGTGACGATCAGCGCACCGGCGAACGGCGCCTCGTTCACCAGCGGCACGCTGGTCACCTTCACCGGTTCCGCCACCGACACTGAGGATGGCAGCCTCACCGCTAGCCTGGCATGGGCCTCCAACCTCGATGGCGCGATCGGTAGCGGCGGCTCCTTCTCTACCGTATTGTCCGTCGGCAGTCACACCATCACCGCATCGGTCACCGACTCGGGTGGCTTGCCCGGCACCGCCGTCATCTCGCTCACTATCACCGCCACACAACCCAATGTTGGCAACCTGCTGTTGAGTGAGGTGTTCTACGACCCTAGCGGCACCGACGATGGCCTCGAATGGGTCGAGATCTACAATAACGACAGTGTCGCCATCGATCTCTCGGGCTTCAGCTTGGGTAACGGCGGCACCACCTACACCACCAGCTTGGTGCAGCTATCGGGGACTCTTCAACCCGGAGCCACCTTTGTCGTCGGCGGCCCGACGTCGAGCGCTGGGGGCAGCAACCCAACCTTCGATCAGGCGATCAACTTCTCGCCGGACTTCCAAAACAGCGGCACGACCGGTGATGGCGTGGCTTTGTTCAACGTGCCAGCCGCTTCGGTCACCGGCTCGACGGTGCCGATCGACGCCGTGATCTACGGCCCCAACAACAATAGTGGCTTGATCGACGAAAGCGGCAATGCCAACGCCGCTGAAGTTGGCGACGCGCCATCGGACTCGTCCATCGAACGAGTCGACCTGGCTGGGAACTGGCAGATCCAGTCGACGCCAACCCCTAACGCGACACCCCTCGCGTCGCCCGCACCGACCACGATCACCTTCACCTCCGTCGCCGGTGACGACGGCTGGGTGCGAGAGTCGAGCGAAAATTCCAACATCGGGGGGAGCAGGAACTCCACCAACACCGGCACCAGCGCGTTGCGAGCTGGCGACAACCGAAGCGACCGCCAGTACAAAAGCGTCGTGTCGTTCGACACCTCGGCGATCCCCGACAGCGCCACCATCGTCACTGCCACCTTACGCTTGCGTCGCGGCCGAGTCACCGGCACCAACCCGTTTACCACCCATGGCGTCTGCTGGGTCGACGTCCACTCCGGAGGCCTCGGCGGCTCGACTGCCCTCGCCAATAGTGATTTCGAGGCCGTCGCCAGCGTCGCCAAGACTGCCATGTTGTCCAACGCCGCCAGCAACGGCGACTGGTCCGAAGGCAACCTCGACACCGTCGGCCTGACCGTCGTCAACAAGACCGGCGCCACCCAGATGCGGGTCTACTTCGATCTCGACGACAACGACGATCGCGGCAACGACTACATCGGTTATTACGCCGCCAACAACTCGACCGCCGCTAACCATCCGCAGTTGGTCGTGACCTACCAGTAGAGACAGCGTCTTCGCGCGCAGCCCATCCGCACGATCGGCCTGCAAGGGATGAATCGCGTCCCACGGTGCTGAGTGAGACTTGCAGTTTCAAGCTGCGCTCAATACTGTAACCGCTATCGCACCAGACGTTGCACGCAGAGCAGCACGAGCCCACAACTGCATTGACCAACATCCTCAAATCACTAGCTCTGCTCGGCCTCATGCTGTGCCCGTCTTCAGGACTGGCAGGTTCGGGCGCGACGATCGAGGACGCGCGTAACCTGCATCTCGCCGGCCAGTGGCGTGAAGCCCTGGCGGCTTATGCTGAGGTCGCAGCAGCCGCCGAACCAGCGCTGGCCGCGATTGCTCGCAACAACGCCTGCACGATCTACAACCACCTCGCCGAGTATCCGGCCGCGCTGGAGCAATGCCAACAAGCCTTGCGTCTACGACGCGGCCTCGACGACGAACGCCGCTTGGCTCGGACGCTGAACAACCTCGCGGTCGCGCTCGAACACTTGGGCCGCTACGAGGAAGCCGCCAACAGCACCCGCGAGGCACTGGCGATCAATGAGCACCTCGAAGATTTTGAGGCACAAGCGATCAATCACCAGAATCTCGGCCTGGTTGCGATCGCGGCTGGACATTACGGACAGGCTTTGGAAGCCTTCAGCCTGGCTCAGGCGTTGACCGATCAGCATGCCGACGAGCCCTGGGCGGCACGCCAGAATTCTCTCGCTCGATTCAATCGCGGCGTGGCGCTCGAGAAAGTCGGCGCCTACCGCGAAGCGCTCGATCTCTACAATGCTTTGGCCGCCAAGCCTGAAGGCCTCGGGGATACCGACAAGGCGTCGTTACTCGTCAACCTCGGAGTGATCAACCGTAATCTGGGAGATCCAGTAAAGGCGGTGCGAGCTTTTCAAGAAGCGGCCGGCACCTACGAGACGCTGGGAGATGCGGCCGCACTCTCCAACACGTTGCTCAATCTTGCGTTGGCCTATCACCTCAATCTGGCACGCCCCGAGGATGCGGAGGCCGCTTACCGCAGAGCTCTAGAGCTGGCCAGAGCAAGCGGCGACCGATCGGAGGAGATCCAAGATCTCTTCTACCTCGGACGTCTGCTGCTCGACAACGGGCGACTGGACGATGCAGAGAGCGTCTTGACGACTTGCCTGCAGGTCGCGGAACGTTCGGGCTCGGCCGAGGGCCAGTGGTCGGCGTTGGCCGGACTCGGCCGCGTCGCTGCTTTGCGGGGACAACCGCGCCAAGCTCTAGAGCATCTGGAGCGTGCCATCGACGCGATCGAATCCGTGCGTTCCGGACTTGCCGCAGGCGCTTTCCGTTCAGGCTACTTCGGCGACAAACGCCCCGTCTACTCCCAGATGGTCGACGTGCTCGCTACCCTTGGCGCCGAGGAACCCGCCGCTGGTCATGATCGGCACGCTCTCAGCATTGTGCAGCGCATCAAATCACGCGAGCTACTCGAGAGCCTGGGCGGTGAACGCGGGCCAATGACGCCCGCAACCGCTGATCAGCTGATCGACAGATTGGAGGCGGACTCCGAGGATACCGATACGTTGGTCCTCGAGTACTTTGTCGGCGAGGACAACCTCTTTCTGTGGGTGATCCACGCGAAGGCGATCCGGATGCTCGAGCTCGGACCCATCGAGCCAATTCTCGACGCCGTTGCTGCCGCCTACGCGGTCCTGTCACACCGAGCAAGCCCACCGTCAACGCTTGTCGCTTCCCTGGCAGACAAGCTTTTTCCCAATCTCGAGACCGAGCTCGCGGCGGCCAGCCATTTGCAGATAGCCCCGGACGCCAGCTTACATTACCTGCCGTTCGAGATCCTGCCGATACCTGGCTCCTCCGAGCTGTTGATCGACAACTACGTGGTGTCCTACCTCCCAAGTGCCTCGGCGCGGCGTCACAGCGTCCGATCAGAGCCTGGCAGAAACTTCATGCTGGCGGGCTTTGGCGCCCCGCGCGTGCCCAGCCAACTCGAGGGCGCCGGTTCGCTGGCAGGGCGCCTGGCTCAACGGTTCGAGCTCGGTCCGCTGCCGGCAGCAGAACGCGAGTTGCAAGCCATCGAACGGATGCTGCCCGGTGAAAGCTCGATCCGAACCGCCGAGCATGCCACGGAACGAGCACTGCGTGACGCGGCGGCCGGCGGGGCGCAAG
>JAJCXQ010000784.1 GCA_029263355.1 Acidobacteriota bacterium
CGCGGTGCGAAACCTCGGCGCGGCGCGTGGCCTATGTCCTCTACACTTCTGGGTCGACCGGCAAGCCCAAGGGAGTGTTGATCAGTCACGACAATGTGCGGCGGCTATTTCATGCCACCCGCCCCTGGTTCGACCTAGCCAGCGACGACGTGTTTGTCCTCTTTCATTCTTATGGTTTCGACGTCTCGGTGTGGGAGATCTGGGGGGCCTTGTTGCACGGCAGTCGGCTGGTGCTGGCACCGTATTGGGTCAGCCGAACCCCCGAGGATTTTCTCGATCTCCTGGTGACGCGGCGTGTCACCATGCTGTGCCAGACTCCTTCAGCCTTTCGCCAGCTCATTCGGGCGGACCGCGAGCGCGGCGGCGCGGTGTCCTCATTGCGGGCGGTGATCCTCGCCGGTGAGGCGTTGGACTTTCAGAGCCTGCGTCCTTGGTGTGAGCGCCACGGTGCCCGGCAGCCGCGATTGATCAACATGTACGGACCAACTGAGACTACGGTCTACGCCTCCTATCGTCCGCTGCAGGCGTCCGAGATCGAGGTGCCCCAGGGCAGCCGGATCGGTGGTCCAGTCAGCGACCTGCATCTCTACGTGCTCGATTCCCGGCTGGAGCCCGTTGCGCCGCTGGTTGCCGGCGAGTTGTGTATTGCCGGCCCTGGTCTGGGCCTGGGTTATCTCCGTCGGCCAACGCTAACCGCCGAGCGATTTGTGGCGTCTCCGTTTTCGCTAACCCTTGGAGACCGGTTGTATCGCACCGGTGATCTGGTGCGCCGCCTGGCTGACGGCGACCTGGAGTTTCTCGGCCGGATCGATCATCAGATCAAGCTTCGCGGCTTCCGTATCGAGCTGGGAGAGATCGAGGCGGTGCTCGAGGAGCAGCGGTCGGTCGAGCGGGCGGTCGTTTTAGTGCGCCAGGATACAGCGGACGATCAACGCTTGGTGGCTTACTTGGTGGGCACAGAGGGTGCGGTGAGCGCCAGCGATTTGCGTCTGGCGCTGAGCGCTAGCTTACCCGACTACATGGTACCGTCGGCCTTCGTCTTCATCAACGTTTTACCACTGACGCCTAACGGTAAGGTCGATCGTGGGGCGCTGACGGCGATCGACCCGCAGGACGAGTTGTCGCGAGAAGTTGCGGTTGCCCCGCGCACACCGACCGAAGAATTGCTGGCCGGCATCTGGCAGGACGTCCTCGGCTGTGACCGGCTGGGGATTCATGACAATTTCTTTGATCGCGGTGGCCATTCGTTGCTGGTTTTGCAGGTGATCTCCCGCCTGCGGCGGCTCTTGTCGATTGAGCTCGCTCCCCTGGACTTATTCGAGGCGCCTACCCTGGAGGGCCTGGCGGAAAAGGTCGAGCTGGCTAATCGGCAGACTCGGGGGAGCGCTCTTGAGCCGCTTCGCCGCGTTCCTCGCGATGGCTCACTACCGCTGTCGTTCGCCCAACAACGCCTGTGGTTTCTCGACCGTCTCGGCTCGGCGGGTAGCAGTTACAAGATTCCATGCGCCGTGCGGATCGATGGGGTGGTCGCTGTCAGCAGACTGCAAGCGAGTCTCAATGTTCTGATCTGCCGTCACGAGACCCTGCGGACAACCTTCCTTACAACCGACGGTGAGCCGTTGCAGGTCATCGCCCCCGAGTTGCGATTAGACCTGCCGGTCGTCGATCTCGGTCGGCTCGACGGTGTTGGCCGAGAGAGTGTTTCCCGGTGTCTGGCGAAGGATCAATTGAAACTCTCTTTCGATCTCGAGACCGGTCCGCTACTACGGGCGTTGCTGATTCGCGAAGGGCAGGAGTGCTGCCTTTTCATCTTGGTCCTGCACCACATTATTGCTGACGGTTGGTCGATACAGATCCTCTTGCAGGAGATGACAACGGCTTACGCAGGTCTCGCCTCGGGGCAGCCTGTTACGCTCCCAGGATTGCCGATTCAGTACGCCGATTTTGCTGTTTGGCAGCATCGCTGGTTGCAGGACGCGGCCTTGGTGCCGGATCTGGACTACTGGCTCAGGCAGCTGGAGGATCTTCCCGAGCCCACGAATCTGCCCGCTGACCGGCCTCTGCCGGCGACTCGCAGCGGTCGTGGTGGCAGATATCAGCAGCGGTTGGGTGAGCGGTTGGCAACTGGAGTCATGGAGCTCGGTCGACGGGTTGGGTCGACGCTCTTCATGACGATGCTGACCGGTTTTGACGCCTTACTTTATCGCGTCACTGGGCAGCGGGATTTGGTGGTGGGATCCCCGATCGCCGGTCGCAACCACTATGAGATCGAAGCCCTGATCGGGTTTTTCGTCAACACGTTGGTACTGCGTACCGACGCCTCGGGTAACCCGACCTTCGCCGAGCTCTTGGAACGGGTCCGCAGCATGACTCTCGACGCCTACGCTCACCAGGATCTGCCCTTCGAGCGTCTGGTCGACGCGGTGCAGCCAAACCGCGAGCTGAGCGTCAACCCGATTTTTCGTCTCGCCATCGTTCAGCAGGACACTCCCCGGGACGCGTTCGAAATGGCGGGTTTGGACCTACGCCCCTTATGGGTCGAGGGCAACGTTGCCAAATTCGACCTGACGCTGTCGTTCCAAGCGGACGCCAACGGGATCCTCCTCGACTTCGAGTACAGCCGCGATCTCTTCGATGCTTCGACGATCCGGCGGCTGGCGGGTCACCTCGACAGGCTGATGACGGCCGCGGTGGAGCAACCGCGCCTGCGCCTGAGTGAGCTAGCGCTGTTGAGTCCGGTCGAACGTCAGCAGATCCTCTTCGAATGGAACGATACGTTGACAACCCGAGAAGGTTGGCTCAGTGTGCCCGAGCTTCTTGAGCTGCAAGCGGCGAAGCAGTCCGCCGCTCTGGCTTTGGTGGAAGGTGAGCGCCGGCTAACCTATGGCGAGCTTTACCGTCTCGCCTGCCGCCAGGCTGCTCAGCTGTCCAAACGTGGCGTCGGATCTGAGTCGATCGTTGCTCTACTGATGTCTCGGTCGCTCGAAATGGTGGTCGCTGCCCTCGGCATCTTGCGCGCTGGAGCGGCCTATCTGCCTCTCGATCCGTCGTTGCCCGCAGAGCGTCTAGCGTTTTGTGTTGCCGACAGCGGCGCGGCTCTGGTACTCAGTCAGGGGAATTCAGGGGAGAGGCTCGCGGGCAGTGAGGTGACCGTCTTGCCGGTCGACCTGGAGGCATTGTTGCAATCTCCCCTCGAGCCCGAGTGCTCAACGGCGAGCCCACGGCCGGAGAATCTAGCCTATTTGATTTATACATCCGGCTCGAGTGGGCAGCCCAAGGCGGTGGGGTTGCCTCATCGCGGGCTGACGAACCTGCTCGACTGGCATCGTCGAGAGTACGCGCTGAGCGCGAGGGTACAGACTAGCCACCTTGCCGGCTTGGGCTTTGACGCCGCAGTCTGGGAGTTGTGGCCGCCTCTCGTCTCGGGAGCGGCTTTACACCTAGCGGGGGAAGAGGTCCGGCTGGACCCCGCGAAATTGTTGCCGTGGTTGGCCGCGGTTGAAGTCTCGCAAGCTTTCTTGCCGACCCCTCTCGCCGAGGGGCTCATGCATCTGGAGGAACCCGAGGCGTTGGCGCTACAGGTGCTGCTGACGGGCGGTGACCGTCTGCACGAGCGTCCGCCGAAGAACGCGGATTGGCGCCTGGTGAACCACTACGGACCGACCGAATGTTCAGTGGTGGCGACCGCCGGCCCGGTTGCACCCGCGGCAGCAGAAACAACTTTGCCGACCATCGGCCGTCCGATCGACAACATTCGGACGACGATCCTGGATCGCTACCTGGAGATGGCCCCGCTGGGTGTTCCTGGCGAGCTGACGCTGGCCGGTTTGGGTTTGGCCCGTGGCTACCTGCGCCAGCCAGGTTTGACGGCGGAGCGCTTTCTGCCCGATCCACACGGCAGCTTCGGAGAACGTCTCTATCGCACTGGCGATCTCGTTCGTCAGCTTGCCGACGGCGAGCTCGAGTTCCTGGGACGGATCGACCAACAGGTCAAGATTCGGGGATTTCGCGTCGAGTTGGGAGAGATCGAGGCAGCACTGACGGCACATCCACGACTTCGCGAAGCTGCCGTCGTGGCCAGACGGCAACCGTCGTCGCCGTCTTCGGAGCGGCGATTGGTTGCCTATGTGGTGGCTACGGACTCCTCGCCACCGACAGAGGGCGAGTTGCGAGTTTTTCTGCGTGCTCGTTTACCTGACTACATGGTTCCCGCCAACTTTGCCTTTCTCGAGTCTCTGCCTCTGACACCGAACGGCAAGGTCGATCGTCGCGCTTTGCCAGAGATGCGTCGTCGCCAGCTGACCGAGGGCCCGCTGGGTACGCCACGGGATCTCGACGAGTTGCGGCTGGTGCAAATCTGGGAAGAATTGCTCGGAATACGACCCATCCGCGTCGACGAGAGTTTTTTCGACCTGGGGGGGCACTCGCTCTTGGCTGTGCGTCTCCTATCCCGCATCGAACGCCTCTATCAGCACGAAGTTCCTTTGACCGTGCTTTTCGAGGAACCGACGATCGAGCGCCTTGCCCGGCGCCTGCGGCGCTGGAGCCCGCCGACTCCAGCGTCGTTGGTCGCAATTCAGACCGGCGATTCCCGGCCTCCCTTGTTCTGGATCCACCCGGTAGGCGGCGGTGTGCTTTGTTATCTCGAACTGGCCAGGTGTTTCGGGCCGGAGCAGCCTTCTTATGGTTTGCAGTCCCGTGGGCTGTTCGCTGGCACGACACCGCATGAGACGATCGAAGACATGGCCACCAGCTACCTCGAAGAAATACGCGGTGTACAACCTCGCGGCCCCTACCGTTTGGCTGGCTGGTCGATGGGCGGCTCGATCGCCTTTGAAATGACCCGGCAGCTGCAGGCCGTCGGGGAGGATGTCGAGTTTCTGGCGATGCTCGATGTCGCGTCACCGAACGCCCTCGAAGCGCCGAACACCCTCGCGGCCGACACTGAGCCTGACGAGGTCTTAGAGCTGAAGCGATTTTTCATCGACCTGGCAGGTCTTCACAGGCAGCACCTCGATGTCTCGTCGCTGCTGGAGGGGCTGCGTCAGTTGGGTGAGGGTGAGCGCTGGCAGTTTGTTCTCGAAGCTGCGCGGACCGCCGGGTTGGTGCCCGACGATGTGAGTTCGGTTCGAGTTCAACAACTCTTCGATGTTTTCCGGCGTAATCACCGCGCGATCAAACGTTATGTGCCCCGATCCTGTGCCGCGCGCGTGATTCTTCTCCGAGCCGAGGACTCTGCGGACCGGTGCCCCGATCTCGAACCTAGCTGGGGCTGGGCCGAGTTGGCCGGCGCCGGTCTGGAGTTCGAGGTGTTGCCGGGCGACCACTATGCAGCGATCCGGGCGCCGCATGTCGAACGTTGGGCGGAGAGCCTGCGAGGTGCCCTCGATCGACTGACGCGCGCTTGACGCCTGTTACGAATGCAATTGCTCGAGCAGGGCCGAGGTCTGCCGGGGGGCCGTCGCGCTGTGCTGCTTCTGTTGGGCATAATGATTGACCCGCAGCGCGACTTCGATGGGCTCCGCGGTCTCCAACCAAAGACCGCCGAAGAGTAGGGCGAGACGCAGGTTGTCGTACATTGTCTCGTGACGGGTAACGTGGTTCAGGTAGTCACTGACGGGTAATTCGCCCTGGTTCACAACATCGGAGACGGCGCCATGGGGGGTGATTGCTGCCATGATCGCTTCGATGCCACGGGAGAGATTGGCTGATCGCCTATCGGGATGGTGAATCTGCTGCACGAGCGAGCGCCATACGCACTCGGCAAGGACTCCTATTTGGCCATTCGGGACCTCCTGTAGCCACTGCGAAGGCTTGTGGTCAAGCCGCGCGGCTGCGTCGACCCCGCAAAAGTGCCGACCGATGTCATGAGCCGTGGCGTGCAGGAGATTCTCCATGTGGCAGTCCCCTCGCGGACCTGCGGGAATCTGCTGCAGTACCGAGTCGACTTGTTGCTGCAACGCAACGATAGATCCGGCGAGCTCGGCGGCTAGCTGGCTGCGCTGGGCAGTGAGCGCCGCGTGGCAGATTTCAGTGCAACAGTATGCGAGATACGAAGGCTGGAGCCCGGTCGCGTCCTGGAGCAGGCTCTGGAGCATGCTGAGAGCGGATCTGGCTCGGTTGGGGTCACCCAGAACCGTTGCCAGGTAGAGGTCGAATGCTTTAGCGCGCATGCGGCCGGCATCAAGCCAGGGATTTTCAGCGTCGGTTTCCACCACCGGTGGGGCGTCTGCGGAGCGGACGAACGACTCGAAGAAACCCAAGATCATCTTCCGCAGATCGAATCGGATATTGAAGTCGCTGATCACAAATTCTGGGAACGTCGTTTGCCAAGTTAGGCGAAGGTCTCGACCCGACGTCGAATGTACGAAGACGATGTCTTCGGCTCCGGTCGTCAGGCTCTTCAGCGGTTTGCACAACTCCTGGTTGAGATACTCGACAAACTCCTGGATCGAACCGAATACTGGCTGCTGTTGCTGACCATCGCTCAGCCCAAGCTCAGTGCGGGCACTGAGCAGCAAGCCGCGACGTAACATGTGATCTACGGCGTTGGACATGTAGGCGACATTGCGTGAGGCGGCAAAATGGGGCAGCTGGGAGATGGCGTCGAGCAAACTGGGTTCGAAGATCGACGCTTGTACAAGAGCGATGCTGCCGGCCCGGGCGAGTCGATGCAATTTGCCATAGTTGCGGACGACAAAATGTCTTACCGGAATCGGCTGGTTGCGGTCCTCTGGCGTCTTGCGCCAGGATGCCACGAGCTCGCGAGCGTCTTCGGGGCCAAGAGAAAAGTCCTTGGTGAGTTGACGCAGGCTCGCCCGTAGTCGCGGGCGATGGATCTCCATCTGTTGCGCGATCTCGAACGGATCAGAGCCGGTGAGCACCTCGTTTTCCAACTCGACCAACGCCTGCTCACCGCTGCAGAAGAGTTGGCGTGCGAATCCTTCAGCATCGGGATTCTTCTCGAGGCAAGCAACGAACATCCTGCCGGCGCAGACCACCGCTGGATCAACGTCGGCGCAGATGAGCCCGCGGGGCATACCAGAGAAGGCTTCGACCATCGCGATGATGTTGCCGCAACCGGCTCCGAAGACGTAACCATTCGGTTCAGCTGATTGGCGCCAGTTGCTGTAGAAACCCTCCGGCGTCCTTTCATTGGTGGCCAAAAGGCCAGGCGTGCCGATAGCGGTGAACGGTGGCTCGAAGCGAAACGATGCAGCCTGCTCCGCCAGCAGAGCCGTGAGAGAATGCGTTTCCCGATCCATGCTTATTCGTTCCGCAGGGCCTGGACCGGGTTGATCTTGGTGACCCGCCGCGCTGGTAGGTAGCTCGCGATGAAGGCGAGCATTCCGAGTCCGGCGATGATGGCGATCAAGGTGAGCGGATCGTTGGGGCGAATCCCGTAGAGGTGAGTTTCGAGCAACCGGGTCAACCAAAAGGAAGCCAGCACGCCGAAAGCAATACCGACGCTGGTTAGCAAGAATGCCTTTCTTATCACCAATCGTTGGATGTCGTCGCCCGCAGCGCCCATGGCGATACGAACTCCGAACTCTCGCCGTCGCTGATTGATACCGAAGGAAAGCACCGCATAGATGCCCATGACCGCCAACAGGATCGCCAAGACGCCAAAGACACCGTACAGGAACGCCATGAAGCGTTCCTGTTGAGTACGCTCGTCAACGATGGCTGCGATCGTTTTGATGTCGTAGATGGGTTGGAATCGATCCACCTTGCGAAAGGCCTGTCGCATCGTTGGAATAAATGCTGCGGGATCTGTTGCGGTGCGGATGACGAAGGTGATGGTATTGGTGGCGGTGAGCCCGTGGGCATAGGGGAGGTACCAGGTGTCGGGACGCTCGAGGGCCGGGCCAGGATTCTCCATGACGTCCTCGACCACACCCACTATCTCCAGCCAGCCGTCAAAACGCGCGAACTTCACCCGCTTGCCGATGGGATCCTCATTGGGCCAGTGGAAATTCGCCAGGGACTCGCTGACCACCGCGACTTGGGGGTTGTCCCAGTCTTGAGGTTGTTCCAACACTCGCCCTTTGATCAGTTGGATCCCCATTGTTTCGAAGTAGCCTGGTGTCACGAGGCGATTATGCAAAGTGTAGGCCCCGTCGGGAGTCGGGTGTGGCCGATCCTCGACATGATAGGTTGCGTAGCGGTGTCCCACATAAAGTGGCAGTGTTGTCACACCTCCGGCTGCGAGGACTCCGGGCAAGCCGTTCAACTCTTCCAGTACACGGTCCTGGAAGGCGATTCGATCGTGAGTTTCGGGAAAACTCGACCGAGAGAAAGCGGTTCTGACCGTCAGAATATCTTCTTGGTAGAATCCGCGGTCCGCGCCATGGAGCCGTAGGTAGCTCTGAATGATCAGGCCGGCACCGAGCAGGACGACAATGGTGATCGCCACTTCGGCGACCACCAGTGCACTGAAGACGCGGTGCTGGGACGAACTGTTGCTGGCGCCTCGAGCGCCGTCGCTCAAGATCCCTTGAAAGTTCTTGACACGTGCCGCCCGAATGGCCGGTAGCAAGCCGAAGAGCAGGCCTATCGCGACCGATACGGCAAGCGTGAAACCGAAGCTCGCAGCGTCGATGCGCGGGACGACGTCGAACTGCCGGATAGCGGCCAGGGGATTGAGATCGATCAGCGAGCCGATGCTCCAGAAGGTGAAGAGAATCCCGACAAAGCCCCCAAGCAGGGCTAGGACCAGGCTCTGGGTCAAAGACTGACGAATCAAACGCCAGCGACTTGCTCCCAGGGCCAACCGTACTGCGGAATCCGCAGTTTGGCCAAAACCCTGTGCCAAGAGGAGGTTCGAGACATTGCCGCAGGCGATGAGGAGCACGAAGGCGGCGGCAGCGAACAGCAGCAAGAGGGTCTTGTTCAGGTCGCGCGTCAGCTCGGCGCGCATGGGCCAGACGTCAGCGCCTAGCGGCGGACTCGGTAGTGGCAGGCTTTCGTTCATCTGCTGCACGAACTGATTCATCGCGGCTTGGGCCTGCTCGATCGTGACTCCGGGCTTGAGCCTGGCCGGGGTATTGAGGAACCAACGTTGGTTGACTGCCGGATCTCGTGACAGGCCCAGCGGTATCCACATGTGGGCATCATAGGGATAGGAGAATCTGGCCGGCATCACACCGACGATCTCGTACTTCTCCTCGTTGAGGGTCACCGATTTGCCGAGAACGTCCTCAGCGCCACCAAAGCGGCGGTGCCACATTTCGTGGTTGATGATCACGACCCGGTTGCGACCGGGCTGATCTTCCTCCTCGAGAAAATTGCGCCCGAGCCGAGGTTCGACTCCGATGGTGGGGAACAGAGTCGAGGTGATGGCGGCACCGCGGATGCGCTCGGAGTCGTCGGGACCCGTCAGATTGAGCTCCCGACTGGTGCCGGCGCCGATGCCGTCGAACACATCGTTGTGGTCTAGCCACTGGAAGTAGACCGCCGGTCTGAGGCTGCGCACGTCCTCTTGGCTGTTCTCAGAGTGGGTCTCTCGTAGCCTGACCAGTTGATCCATGTCCTCGATCGCCAACGGTCGCAAGAAGACCGCGTTGACGACGCTGAAAATGGCCGTATTGGCGCCGATGGCCAAACCGAGTGACAGGATGATCACGAGGGTAGCGCCCGGATTCTTCGACATGCGGCGAAACGCCCACCGCAGATCCCGCTTCAGTTTCTGCATAGTGGCTCCTTTGGCGTGAGAGACTTTCTGACGCGCTGAGGTTGTCCAGTCGAGAGGCCGGCCGAGCCCGCTGACCAGCCATACAAGGCGACTGGTCCGTCTGGATGTGAGCCGATAGCCCGAGTGCGATATGGATTCTAAAAATCTGAATTTATTGTATCTATGATCAGTCTGCGTTTCAATATTTAGTCGGGGCCCTCAGGAGCACGCGGTTGCGTCATCTTCGGTGAAGCCGGTGGGCAGGGTGCCCGATTCGAGGCCCTGCGCTACCACGTATCCAGCCTTTTCTCCGGCGCCAGCTCTGCCAGACGTGGCATCGAAATCGGGATCCGGAGCTCCTGGGCGAGGGCCGCCTCGAAGCTGACGCGCTGAAGCTGCGCCGGATCCGTCTCCACGTCGGCCGGCGTGTCGAGCAGGCCGATGAACGCTACCAGCTGACCGGCTTCTTCAAGACGTCGCGCGATCTCGAAGGCGACCATGCAGCCCATCGAGTAGCCACCCAGGAAGTAAGGCCCTTGCGGTTGCATCTGGACGATCTCGGCAAGGTAGGCATCGGCCATGCTTTCGATACTCTCGAAATGGCGGAGGTTGTCGGAATTTTTCCAGCCTTGAACTCCGTAGAAAGGCCTGGCTCCCGGTATGGCCCGCGCCAGCGGCTCGAGGCGGAAAAGGTGGCCTCCCAGGCCGTGAATGCAGAACACCGGTGGGCCGGCGGTCGGTTGCCCTCCCAGAAGCATCAGAGCCGAGTCGTGAGA
>JAJCXQ010000785.1 GCA_029263355.1 Acidobacteriota bacterium
CCGCCCTGTGCCTCGGCAACTCGCTGCCGTATTTATTGTCGCCGGAATCTTTGTCGCGGATGTTCTTCGGCTTGCGGCGTCGGTTGTTGCCTGGAGCGCCCTTCTTATTGCAAGTGCTCAACTATCAACGGTTTGCGGTCGGAGAGAAGCAAGCCCTGGCGACGGAGATTGTGCCGGATGTGGACGGTGACCTGGTGATCGTGCGTCTGGCGGAGGCGCGGCAAGATGGTATCGTGACGCACACGACGTCCACCCTTCGGCACCGTCCGGCAGGTGACCCGATGATCGATGTTGTCGCCACTCAAGCCAACCAGCTGCGGGGTTGGTCACGGTCTGAACTCGAGACCCTGTTGGACGTTGCTCGCTTTCGAACTGTTGCGGTGTTCGGCGATTTCGATGGCAAGCCATACGACCCACAGACGTCTCCCGAGTTGCTGTTGATCGCCTCTTGAGACTTCGGGAGCTGCCGGCT
The DNA here is from genome assembly GCA_029263355.1 of Acidobacteriota bacterium. Classification (GTDB taxonomy): domain Bacteria; phylum Acidobacteriota; class Thermoanaerobaculia; order Multivoradales; family J023; genus JAAELT01. The sequence goes on from JAJCXQ010000785.1 coordinate 473, forward strand.
ACTGCAGTGGGGCGTCTCAGCGATATCGCTGAGAGAACTAAATGCTACCTAGGTACGTAGTTAAGAATTGCCGTACATCTATCCAGGTCGAGAAGGTAGACTCAGATCTATGTTCAGGTCCGTGGTTGACGTCATATGTCGCCATCCAGCCGCCATCCGGCTTCGACCCTCCAAATTTCCCCGAGAGATGACCCCGCCATGCACGCCAATAGATCTTCCACCCGTTCGGTGATGGTGACCTTCATCGCCTGCCTCGCGACCGCTTGCTCGTCCTCGGCGCCGCCTTCATCCAATTTGGTGGCGGGTGCGGAAGCAGGTTCCGCGACCAAGCCAGTTTCTTCGACAGAGGAACCTCCAACAGTGGCTTCGGTCGCCGTTGAGCCGGCGGGAGTCAAGCCACCGCGAGCGAAGATTGCTCCCCATGCCATGGACGAGCACGGCAAGATCCGAACCGACAACTACTTCTGGCTGAAAAACCGGGAGGATCCGGAGGTCATCTCCTACCTGGAGAGCGAGAACGCTTATTTCGACGCGGTGATGAAGCCCACCGAAGCGCTGCAAGAGAAGCTATACGACGAGATCGTCGGCCGCATCAAGAAAGATGACAACAGCGTGCCGTATCAGCGCGACGGGTACTTCTACTACACACGTTTCATCAAGGGCGGAGAGTATCCGATCCATTGCCGTAAGAAGGGCTCACTGGAGGCGAAAGAGGAAGTCATGCTCGACGGTAACGAGTTGGCTGCCGGGCACGACTTCTTCGCATTGCGCGGCCTGACAGTCAGCTCAGGCCAGGATCTTCTAGCCTACGGTGTCGATACGGTTGGGCGACGGTTCTACACCCTGCACTTCAAAAACCTCACAACCGGCGAAACCCTGGCAGACACCATCCCGGATGTCACGCCGAACGCGGTTTGGGCCAATGACAATCGAACACTCTTCTACTCCAAGCAACATCCGGAGAACCTGCGGCGCTATCGGATCTATCGTCATGTGCTCGGGACCGATTCAGCGACAGACGATTTGGTCTACGAAGAGACCGACGAGACTTTTTCCAGCTTCGTCTACAAGACGCGGTCGAAGAAGTACGTGATGATCGGTTCGTTTCAGACGCTGAGTAGCGAGATTCGATACTTGGATGCGGATCAACCGGGGAGTGAGCCGCGGATCCTGCAGCCGCGTCAGCGCGATCACGAGTACCAAGCTGACCACTACGGTGACTACTTCTATATTCGCAGCGATCATGAGGCCAAGAACGGCCGGCTGATGAAGACGTTGGTGAGCCAGACGGGCATGGATCATTGGGAAGAGGTTATCCCACATCGTGAGGATGTCTTCCTGGCCGGTTTCGAGCTCTTCAAAGACCATCTAGTGGTGACCGAGCGAAGTGACGGTCTGCCTCGAATACGGGTCATCAAGCAGTCGACCGGCGCCGAGCACTATCTGGATTTCGGAGAGTCAGCTTACTTGGCCTCGCCGAGCGCCAACTATGAATTCAACAGCAAGGTGCTGCGCTACCGCTACACCTCGATGACAACTCCTTGGTCGGTGTTCGACGTTGATCTCGACACCGGCGAGAAGACACTGCTGAAGCAGGACGAGGTGCTGGGTGGCTTCGATCCAGCGGACTATGTGACGGAGCGCCTGAGCGCTCCGGCGCGGGATGGTGAAAAGATCCCAGTGTCTATCGTCTACCGTAAAGGCTTGCTTAGGGACGGTAGCCAACCCTTGCTGCTATACGCTTATGGCTCCTACGGCGCGACCATCGATCCGACCTTCAATTCTGCACGCCTCAGCATTCTCGATCGCGGCGTCGTGTTCGCTATCGCACATATCCGAGGAGGACAAGTTCTCGGCCGTCGCTGGTATGAAGACGGTAAGTTATTGAAGAAGAAAAACACCTTCAACGACTTCATCGACGTCGGCGAGTTCTTGATCGCAGAGGATTACACGCGGTCTGAACGGCTCTTCGCTATGGGTGGAAGCGCTGGCGGGCTGCTGATGGGCGCCATCGTCAATATGCGTCCCGACCTTTTCCACGGCGTGATCGCCCACGTACCGTTCGTGGACGTGATGACCACCATGCTCGACCCCGATATTCCGTTAACCGCCGGCGAATGGGACGAGTGGGGAGATCCGCGGAAGAAGGAATTCTACGACTACATGTTGTCGTATTCGCCTTACGATAACGTCGAGGCCAAAGACTATCCCCATCTTATGGTCACGACCGGATTACACGATTCACAGGTTCAATATTGGGAGCCTGCCAAGTGGGTCGCCAAGCTGCGGGCCCACAAGACCGACGCCAATCGGTTGCTGCTGCACACCAACATGGAGGCTGGCCACGGTGGCACCACCGGGCGTTTCAAGCGCCATCTCGAGACTGCTCGGGATTTCGCTTTTGTCTTGAATCTGGCGGGTCTTGCGGAGTAGGGCAGCCGGCGCTGGTCACCGGAGTGATACGTCGAGGACCCGACGAAGGGCAGAGACCATGGCCTCTGCCGCCGTCTCGTTTTGTTGAAAAAATAGTTGTGGCTCGATGAGCTCAGCCTCCATCAGTGCCAACTCGCCACCGCGGTCGACGGCGTCGATGCGGGCGTAGAGCCATGGTGCGGGGATTGCCTCGGCGATCTTCATGGCTTGGTCGCAGAGCGCCGAGTCAGGCTCGAAGAGAGTCGCGGTACCACCGAAGTCATTCTGTACACGGTAATCGCCGGCTTGCGCCTGTTTGAGGACTGTGTGGTTCAGGTCACCAGCAAAGAAGAGAAAAGAGATTTCGCCCTGCGAGGCGATCTCGGGGATAAAAGGCTGGATCAGAAAGTCAGCCTCGGCGCCGTAGGTGAGAAGTTGCACAGCAGCCTCGTCAGCCGTCGCTCGTGACGCGCGAAAGGTGCGGTGGGCGGTGGCCGAGATTGCTGGCTTGATCACTACCTCGTCCCAGTCTTGGGCGTCGAGTAGGGACGGCAAGTTGCAGCTTTCGCCGCGGCGGACCATCTGCGTCGGCACGATCGTAATCCCAGCGGCCTGTAGGTCGAAAAGATAGGCTTTGTGCAGGTTCCAGCGCACCAAACTTGGTGGGTTGAGCAGATGAACGCCAGCAGCTTCGCAACGGTCGAGCCAGCTGCGAAACTCGGCAATACGTAGATGGTAGTCCCAGGTCGATCTGAGGATCACTGCGCGGTAGCGCTGCCAGTCGACAGCACCGTCGTCCCAGCGCGCGATGTCCACATCCCATCCGTCGTCGGCCAAGGCGTGGTGGACCAGTTGGTCATCTTCGGTCAAGGCAGGGACCCTAGCGCAGGTCACCAGGCAGATGGCGTCGTCTTTCACTTTGTGCGGGTTGGTCATCTTAAAGCTGTCCTCCGGCTCGAAGGGATAGGCGGTTGGGGGAGTGGTAAGCTTGGCGGATGAAAGCTCCAACCGACGGCACCAGGGATCATTACGTGGCCTCGATACCAGAAGAAGGTCCATTCCGAACCGCTTCTGTGGAACCATTCGGAAGATCTTCTCCTAGCGCCCTAGCTGTTTCGTCTTGTCGGCCAGATGAGTCATGAGGACTCTGACTCTCATCTTTGCTATCTCGTCGGTAGCATGTGTTGGCCCCGTCTCGGAGCCCGCTGTCGAAGCGGCTGGTGCGGAGGGTGTCGGGGATCAGAGTGCCGAGGCGAAGAGTGTCGAGACCGGGGAGCAATTACCTTGTACTTATTGGCCTCAGCAGGGAGAACTTGCCGATCTGCATTCCGGCCACCTTGCCTCCGGTCATCTCGATGTCGAGCATCCACCTGAGCTAAATGTGTTCTCGGACTGCGCCGTGCGGATCGAAGGCAAACTACAGATCGAAGAACGCCACCTTAAAGCCCTGAGTTATGACGAGCATGGCCTGGGGGTGATGCTGGTTGGAGGCGACTGGCACTATGTGCGTGCAGATGGCACAGCGGCTGCGGTGATGACGTGGGACAATGGAGCGGATTATTTTATTGAAGGGCTGGCCCGAACTGTCGTTGAAGGCAAGATCGCCTACCTCGACCGGTCTCTCGCCATCGTGCTGCCGCCAACTTACGATTGGGGATGGCCGTTTGCCGACGGTGCAGCCCTCGTGTGTCGCGGCTGCCGCCCCGAGCGCGCGCCCGGTGACGAGCATACGTCGATCGTTGGCGGTGAATGGGGCTACATCGACTCGGCCGGGCGGGAGATGGTTGCGGTCCGTTACTCGCGAGATGGGGCGCGGACGGCGCGGGCCAAGCTCTCACGATAGGCGGCTCCAGTCTCCGTCGGGTGCTGCTCGGGCTCAAAAAGATCGACGTTCACTCTGTGAGCTTGCATGATCGCCTGTCCACTGATCGGTTCGATGTTCTGGGCGCCACCGGGGATCACACGATTGACGTTGTCGCCACCGAGGGCGGCGGCACGGCGGAGACCCGATTTACGGTGCCCCCAACCGTGGGGAACCGAGAGCGCGCCGCAGACGATGTCGGAGGTGACCTTCGCCGGCAATCGAATGTTTCCGACCTCACTGCTGATCATAATCTCGTCGCCTTCGACGATGTCGCGATGTGCCGCGTCCTCGGGGTGGATCCAGGCTCGAGGAGCATGGGGTTGGCGGATGAAGCGATTGTTGTGTAGCCAGCTGTTATGGGATCGGCGCTCGCGACGGCCGATCAAGAGCAGTTGTTTGTCACTGGCGGTGGCTTCCGCAGCCAAACGCTCCGCTTCCGATGCGAGGCGTGGCAGGTCAGCCAGAAGCTCAGCGGGAGCGAGGTGGACTTTGCCATCTTCGGTGTTGACGCGCCGACCGAGGAAGCTGTTGGCCTCGGTCGTTGGCAACAAGACGCCACGTGGCTGAGTGCGTAGCTGCTCCAAGGTAACTTTGCGTCCCCACCGCAACAGCATCGCCAGTAGGTGATCCGGGGTGATCTCGAGGTGTCCCGGCAGTCGTCGGAGTAGCCGGTTGAGGTGAGGTAGAGCATTGAGCACCGTCTTGCCGAGGGGAGAAACGCCACAAGCTAAGGCGAGATCGCTGAAGATTCGCCATTCTTCGCGACGTTCTGCCAGCGGCGGCACGACCGCCGGGGTGAATTGGGCATGGGGCTCGGGTTGCAGCAGCGCCCATGAGATCGGGTAGTCGGAGCGTTCCAGCATGTCGGTGGCTGGCAGCAGGTAGTCGGCATGTTCGGCGGTCTCATTTCGGTAGAGATCGATTACGACCAGTAGGTCGAGCTCGTCGAAGGCCTGATCGAGGCCGCTGTGGGGCACTGAATGCACCGGGTTGCCCGCTGACACGAAGAGGCCCCGAATACGGTCTGGAGCATCGACCCGAATCTCGTCGGCGAGGGCCGCGACCGGGAAGCAGCCAGCCACCCGTCGCAAGCCGTCGACCCTCGTGCGATGGGCGTCCTCACCACCAAGTCCGAGGGTCCGTATCAGTTTCAAAACGTCAAATGGACCGGGAGGAACCAGCAGGCCTCCGCGGCGATCGAGATTACCGGTCAGCAGATTGAGCCCCTGCAGCACCCAAAAGGCGAGAGAGCCAAAGGGGCCCATGTTGACGCCCGTCGACATGTAAAGAGCAGCGCCATCCGCCGCAGCGAACGCTAGTGCTAGCTCGCGGATGGCGTCGGCGGATAATCCGGTGAGGGCAGCGACGCGCTCTGGCGGGAAGGGACGAGCCGCGTCGACGAAGGCATCTAAGCCGCTGGCGACCCGATCTATCGCAACTCGATCAACAGAGCCTTCGACAGCGATCACGTGCAACATCGCGAGCAGTAAATAAACGTCGGTCCCCGGGCGAATCGCGAGATGCTCTCCGACTCTCTGGGCAGTCTCGTTGCGGCGTGGGTCAACGAAGATCACCCGTCCGCCACGGCGCTCGATGTCTTGCAACGCAGCCAACGCATGCGGCAGCTGGACCACCGACATCTGGCTGACCACCGGGTTGCTGCCCAGGCAGACAAAGAAGCGCAAGCGCTTGAAGTCCGGTACCGGCTGCACCAGCGAAAGACCGTACATTTTGGTGGCGACGTAGAGTTTGTTGTTGACGTCGATCGAATGTGATGCGAAGAGGTTGGGCGAGCCCAGGGCCTCCAGGAAGGCTTGTGAGTAGAGCGCGTTCTGGAAACTGAAGTACGTCGGGTTGCCGGTATATAGGCCGATCGAGCGATGGCCGTGTTGCCGACGCAGATGCTTTACCTTGGCGCCAATTTCGGCCAGAGCCTGTTGCCAGCTGATCCGTTGCCAACCCTTAGAGGACTTCTTCTGCGGGAAGTCGAGGCGATCGGGATCGTGGTGGAGCTCGCCGAGAGCGGCTCCTTTGATGCAGGCGTAGCCGCGCGATACTGGGTGGGCGCGATCCGGCCGAACCCGGACGACGCGATCGTCGTCGTCAACGCTGATCTGGAGGCCGCAATGCGCTTCGCAGATCCGGCAGAAGCTGGCTACTGTGCGCGCCATCCGCTTCTTATAGCAGAAACGAGAGTGCGCTGATCAAATCCCTTAGGTCTGCCAGCGGAAGATCACGCGGATGTTCTCATCGACAGCACGACCGTGGGACGTCGCGGCGGCCCAAGGGGTACTCTCGATCTCAGCGACCGCCCGTTTGACGACGAAGTCCGAGATACCGGGAGACCAAACGTCCTCCACTGAGGCGACACCATATTCGTTGACCCGTACCCTCACCCGCATCTCCTTGCCAGCAAGCGCTGGACGCAGGGCTCTGGGCACCTCGGGGAGGTGGAGGCGGTCCTTGGGATTGGGGCCGTGCGGCCCGGCCACCACAATAACCTCTTCGCTGTAGGCGAGCGGGATCAGTTCGATGTCGGTGCCGTGGATCGCAATCTTCCAGGTCTTCCGGCAAGCTTTACACTTCTCGATGTGAGCCCGCGCCTCGACGAAGTCGTGGTGCTGCTGATGATGCCATTGGGAGCAGACGTGGCGCGTTTCGTCGGAGCCCAGCAGTTCATCGAGATGGTCTGCTAGGTACGACAGGTTGCGCTCCAGGCGTCGCTGATCGTTTCGATTCAAGAAGCTGCCAAAGCTGTCTGCCGCGGCCTCGACGGATGGGTGGCGCGGCAACAAGGCCACGAATGAGACATCGACCGTGACGCCGCGTGTGAAGGCATGACTGCCGCGGCTGGCGATGCGGGCCGAAAGCAGCATCCGAGCACTGCTGCCGACCGCGTCGTAGCCGCGATAGTGAGCGGCCATCGGGCCGGCGCTGGCGCCTCCGGCGAGTGTCATCATGCCGATCAGAAACTCTCGTCGATCCATGGGTGACTCCTTTCGCACGGCCGCTCTTAGCAGGACAGCCTTTCAGGCTTGCTGACGCCGAGGTTCGAGGGTTGCTCCTAACTGAATAAACGCTCTACGACGGAAAAAGTTGCGCTTCAACCATCGAGTAGCGGAATGCTCAAGGTAAGTACGCATCAGCACCGCGAATTAGTCACTGACGAGGGCGAGCGGATCGTCGAACCTTCGGGTCAATCCTCGTCAGGTGTCGCGCCCGCCGCGCGCAGCAGTCGATACAGTTGGCTGTCGCCTGCCCGGGAGGCGGCTGCGAGGGCGGTGGGACCACGGTCGACCCACTGGCGGGCGTTGACGTCACATCCCGCGTCGAGGAGCACCTGGACCAAGCCGTGTTCACCGTCACGCACCGCGAGCATCAGGGCGGTCGCGCCGTCGTGGCGTCGGGCTTCAACATCAGCTCCTGCCGCCAGCAACTCTTGGACGCGTTGGGCGTGGCCGATCTCGGCAGCCCACATCAGGTCGAGGTTGAGCCGACCGTCGGTGGACGCCCCAGCGTCCTCGAGCAGCTGGGCGATATCCTTGTACTGTTGCTCGGCTTCGTCGAGATCGATCGATGCCGCCAGGCTACGGGCTCGCATCCAAGCTGTGAGGCCGTAGGGATCGCGAATTTCCAGATCAGCGCCGGCACTGATCAAGGTGCGGGTCGAGAGGGCAAAGTCGCCGATACGACCGAAAAAACCGACGTCGCGCTCCGCCGCATGCATCAAGGCGGTGCGGCCATCCGCGCCGATTTGATTGAGATCAGCGCCCGCCTCGATCAAGAGTTGGAGGATCTGATCACGATCCTCGGAGGCGCCGATCGCGGCGCAGGTCAAGGGGGTCGAACGCGGGCTGCCCGTCGCTTCGTTGCACAAGTTGACATCGGCGCCCGCTGCGATCAGCTCGCGAACCATGGCCAACCGTCCAGCCTCTGCGGCAGCCATCAAGGCGGTGCGTTTCAAAGGGTCGAAGTCATCGACCCCAACTTCGTCGACCGCCAGGTATCGGCGAACTCGCTCGAGGTCTCCGAGAGCTGCCTGACGCGGTAGCTCGCGCAGAGCTTCCCAGTAAAGATCGTCGTCTTTCTGGTCACGCTCCATCTCGCGATCGACTTTAGCGATCTCGGGCGGCAGGGCGTCGCGGATCATCTGGACGATCTCGCCATTCCCAGCAGCCTCAGCTTCTTCCAACAATCGTCGCGACATGATGACCAGCATCACGATATTGGCGCCAGCATCGATCAGCAGACGGACCATGGCGGCATCCGATCGCCCGAGGGCCACCTTCAGCGCTGTGGCGCCGCCAGCTTTGCCGAGGTCGACCTGGCAGCCAGCGTCGAGCAGAAGCTGGGCGACCCGATGAGCACCGCACCGCGCTGCGGCGGTGAGAGCTGTATCGCCGTCTGGGCTGCGGCTGTCGGCATCGGCACCAGCAGTCAGCAGCTCTTCGACCCGCAGGGCATCGCCGGCTGCTGCTGCGGCCAGCAACTGCAGGTCGAGCTCGCGATGGGGTTGCGCTGCCGATTTTTCGAGCAGCTCGACAGCGCTCCGGCATCGCGCCAAGCGCCCGCGGCGTTGATCGGCCAGGTTCTGAGTCTCACTGAAACGCTCACTGAGGTCGAGGCTGTCAAACAGCGATTCCGTAATGGGTTTTTCGGATTCGCCCCGACGTTCGCGCTCCTCGGCTTCGATCAAGGGCGCCTTGGCCAAGGTCCACGCGGTGTAGCCAAGCTCGTCCTGCAGATTGGGATCAGCCCCCGCCGCCAACAGGAGCGGCAGGCTTTTCTTCAACGGCGCGCCGTGGCGGTAGACTAGGCGAGTCGCCTGCATCAGAGGAGTGCGTCCGAGCAGGCCGCGTTGATCGACGTTGGCGCCGGCTTCGATGAGTAGGCGCAGGGTCCTGTTGCACTGCGGCTGCCACGATTCGGCAGCGCGGGCGAGTGGGGTCGAGCTCTGCTGGTCGTCGTAGCCTGCGATGATGTCGAGATCGGCCCCTGCCGCGATCAGTTGACGAACTGCCGCCAGCTGGGGGGCCGCTTCCAGGTGGCCGAGAGTACGATGTAATGCCTTACCCAGCGCCTTGGCTTTTGCCGGCGGATCGCTAAGGAGCGGGGCTCGAGCGTCCTCGTCCTGGGGGCTCTCAGGGGGATGAGCCAAGAGGTCGCCCAAGCTGTCCACGTCGCCCTGCACGGCACTGTGCTCGACGCTGTAGATCCAGTGGCGCCAGCCACCATCGTCGTCTTGTGGATCACGGTCCTGGATCGCGTCAAAACGTTCTTCGGCGATCTCCGCTGGGTAGTGGGGCAGGAGCTCGTGGTAGACCTCCCACGCCTCAGCGAGCTCGGCTTCGAGCAGCAACGAACCGTCGCCGCTCTCGGCGCTCGGGGGATGCACGCCAGTTTCCAAGAAGAGTCGCAGCAACAATGGAGAGTCCTGCGCTGAGCTGGGCTCGAGGGCACAGTGTACTGCGCGCTCGAAAGCCGAGCGGTGATCGAGCCCGCGCCCGTAGACGTCGGCGCCAGCATCGAGCAGCAGCTTCACCAGCCGCAAATTGGGTAAGGCGAAAGCGAGTGGCGTACTGAAGCCCTGGTGATCGACGTTGGCGCCGGCCAGCAGCAGTTCCTCGGCCATCTCTTCATCACCTTCGCGCAGCGCCAAGGTCAAGGGCGTATCTCGGGTGAGCTCCCGTACCTGATTGACGTCATCACCCGCCGCGATGCGTTCCTGCAGTAGCTCGATGTCGCCGATGCGTATGGCACGGCAGAGCTCGCCTTCGAGAGCTGAAATCTCAGCTGCCAGCCGGCTATCCATTTTATCGGTGATCGCTTGCTCAGCCCACGAAGACAACTCGTCAGCACTGATCAAGTCCTCTTCGAAGGTGGTGTCCAGGGAGGCGTCGAGAAACAGTGTCAGGCGCTCCTCGAGGCTCAAGGTGGCGAGACTCGCCAGGTCCGCTCCGGCGCCAGCCAGAGCTCTGAGGATTGTGGTTTGGCGCTCGCGAGCCGCCAGCTGGACCGGGGTCGTCCCGTCGGCAAACGCAGCTTCGACATCGGCGCCGCTCGCAATCAACTTGCGAACCTTCTCTAGGTCGCCCGCTTGAATCGCCACCTGTAACTTGTTCGAGCTCATACCTTGACTCTATACGCCGTCGCCCGAGAATCCCAGTGCGGCACGCGTCGACCGCGGTGGACGGTCCCCAGCGATCCGCGAGTTGCTGATCGCCATCTCAGACCATGATGAGGGGAAATGAGTCTGATTTGCGCGGATGGAGTAGATGCCTCGAGTTGGCTCGTGGCCTTGCCTCGGCCTCTTGACGCTTGCCTTTGCCTCTTGACCCTTGAACCAACTCGGAGCCTGCCGTGAGACCTGTGATTTCTGCCCTCCTACTGTTCTTCGTGACCTCCACCGCGTCGGCCAAGCTGTCCCGCGAGCAGCTTCTGGAGATGGTCGACGCAGGCACCGATACCGCCTTGATCGTTTCCCTGGTGGAGCGTGATTGTGTCGATTTCGAAGTCGGTCCCGAAGCCTTGATCGACCTTTCAGGAAGCATCCCGCGAGAGGTTTTGCAAGCTGCGGTTCAATGCAGCTCGATGTCGCAGACGTCCGAAACCCTCAACTGTCAGATCTATCGCCGAGCTGCGGCTCAGCCGGCGCTTTCCGACTACCCGTTCTACATCTCACCGCGAGATCACTATCCGAAGGTGATCTACGAGTTGACCTCCGGCAACTGGATCGACGAGCGTGCCGCGATGGGTAAGGGCGGCAGTCTGTTCAAAGGTACCTTCAAACTGATCAAGGAACACACCGGCAAACATCTCGAACTCGAGAAGGTGATCAAGAGCGTGCCCGGCTTTGGACGCTTCGAGTTTCGTGACCACCCGGCGTTGAATACCACTGCCAAGTTACGAAACCGGCAAAACACGGCGTTGTTGTCAGCCTGTTCGTCGCGGGCCCGGGTCAAGCTGACGACGGTACCCGAAGGCGCTGCGGTTTTTGTCGACGGCAAACCGGTGGGACGGTCGAATCTTGGGCTCGAGTTGCTGACCGGTGAACACGAGCTGACGATCGAGCTCACCGGTCATGCGTCACATCGGGAGCGAATTGTGCTCCGGGAGGGTGAGACCCGGACACTGCATGTCGAGCTCGACATGCAGGCGGTGTTTCAGCTGACCTCGGAGCCAGCTGGGGCCATAGTGCTGCTGAATGGCGAAGTGGATGGCAAGACACCCACCGTGCTGATCCTCGAGGACGGCGAGTACGATCTCGAGCTGATCGTTCCTGGTCGCGAACCGTATCGTGAGACGTTGGCGGCGATGCGCGGAGAAAGCCGCGGCATCGAAGCGGTGCTCGACGAAGTACCCGCAGACGACTACTGCTACGACTTGGGTTCGAGCGGCTCGGGTGGATTGGTCGAGAAGAGTCTGGAAGCTCTAGCAGCGCGTTGGGTTGGTAGCGAGTTGAATCTAGTGGTGCCGTTGTATCGTGTTGTCACCAGCACCATGGAGAACCTTCTGCCCAGCACCCATGTCGTCGATGGCAAAAGACTTCTCTTTGCCCCCAAGTTCGGCACAAGATACGTTGATCAACCCTGGAAACTCCAGGGCAAGGAGCTCAAGGGCTGGGCTTTCGGCGAGACGGCGGTGAGCGTCTTGATGACGCCAGCGGGGCCGGTCACGGTGACCGATATCTCGCGTCGTAAGTCGACGATTGTGATTGAGCTGCGGCACGACAACGGCGAGGAAAACGCCATTTACTTCGATTTCACTCGCGATCCCGGAAAAATAACTCTCGACGATCTCGAGCGTGCGATGTGCCTGCCTTTCTCGAGCTATGAAGGCTTCACCGCAGTGGGTGGCTGACGCTTTGCTTTGTGTCAGCCGTCGGCCCGTAGCTGTTGGATTTCCTGTTGCAGTGCTTGCCGGGTCATGATCGCTACCACGACGCGCATCTTGCCGACGGTACGCGGCCCCACCATCGCTTTGCCTTCGAGTCGGGCGGCATGGCGACTCATGGTGCGCAGAGAGACTTGGAAGTGAAGGAGGTCGCCCGGCAGGGCTGGCTTCAAGAAGCGGGCGGATTCGACGTGATGGCCGACGATGTCGATGTCGGTGTTGGGTCGCGGATCACCCGCCAGCTCGAGATGGTAACGCACCAGGATTGCGCCAGCTTGCGCAAAGGCCTCACTCATCAAAGCACCGGGCATGATCGGCAAGCCGCGAAAATGGCCGTCGAGGTAAGGTGCGCTATCGGGGATCCGGAAGACCGCTTCGAGCTTGTGGTCAACCAGTTGGGTCACTCGATCGACAAATAGGAACGCGTCACCATAAGGCAAGATCGTTCGCACAGCGGCGCGGTCGAGGCTGCCATCGGCGGCGCGCAGGGCGTCGATCGTCGACGTGTGGGGCTTCGTCGACGTGGGTTCAGTCATTGAGCTTGCGGAGGACCAGCGAAGCGTTGGTGCCGCCGAATCCGAAGTTGTTGGTCAAGATCGTCGTTACCGGGCGGTGGGTGGGCTCGACGACGATGGGCAGACCCTCGAAAGCGGGATCGGGGTTGTCGATATTGATCGACGGCGCCAGGAATCCGTGCTCCAACATCGCGACGCAGAAAATGAGCTCGAGGGCGCCAGCAGCGCCGAGGGCATGGCCGGTCATCGATTTGGTGGATGAGAACGGCGGCACCCGATCGCCAAAGAGCTGGCGTAAGGCCGCAACTTCGGCCAGGTCGCCATGGACGGTGGCGGTGCCATGGGTATTGACATAGTCGATCTCTTCGGGAGTGACGCCCGCGTCGTCGAGAGCGGCCTGCATACAGGCTGCCGCCTGCAGACCGTCGGGCTGCGGTAACACGAGATCGAAGCCGTCCGAGTTGGCACCGTAGCCCAAGACCTCGGCCCGTGGCCGAACGCCGCGTCGGCGAGCTGCTGCCAGCTCTTCGAGCATCACGATGCCGGCGCCGCCCGAGACGACAAAACCGTCTCGGTCCGCGTCATAGGGTCGTGAGGCGCGAGTCGGCGTCTCGACGAAACGCGTCGAAAGTGCGAGTCGCAGAGCTTGGAAGGCAGCGGTCACCAGCTCGCTGACATCCTCGCCACCGCCCGCGACCGCCCGTTCGAGGGCGCCATGGGTGATCAACTCGCAGGCGTGGCCGATGTTGTGAGCGGAGGTGGCGCAGGCAGAGCTCAGGGAGTAGCTGCGTCCGCGAATCCCGAGCAGGTTCGACACCGACGCGCTCGCCGAGCTCGACATCGAGCGCAGCACAGTGTAAGGATCGATACGTCGCCCGCGCCCCGACGTGAAGAGATCGCCAGCGCGATACACCGAACGAACACCGGACACGCCGCTGCCGACGATGCAGCCGGTTTGAGGGTCGGAGAGCAGCTGTTCTCCAAGGCCTTGCTCGCCAAGACCAGCATCAGCGACCGCGTCGCGGGCCGCCAAGCAGCAGTACAGCGCGGCTTTGGACATCCCGGGGACCAGTTTTTTTGGCAGCCGTGCCGCCTTCTGTTTGTCCTCCAGGCCATCGACGACTCCGGCGATCCAGCTCTTGAGTCCCTGCTCGCGCCAGGCGGGCAGAGCGCGAATGCCACTGGTACCGGTCTGCAACGCGTTGACAACGGTTGCGATGTCATGCCCTAGGCAGGACACCAAACCCAGTCCGGTGATGGCGACACGGCGTTTCACGGCTCGGTTTGCGTCCGGTTATTCGCCGAGCTTGCGATCGAGCAGAGTCGTGACGTCACCGACCGTCCTGAGCCCCTCGAGCTCTTCGTCTTCGACGGTGATGTCGAATTCGTCCTCGAGATCCATCATCAAAGTGATCGCCTGCATCGAGCTCAGGTCGAGATCGTCGCGTAATGAAGTCTCGGGCTTGACGTCGTCTGGACTGACATCCTCGTCAGACGCGTCGAGAATGTGCTTGAGCACGCGATCTCGGATCGCTTTGGAATTGTTCATGGGCGCTGCGGAGTCTCTTGCAATACGCGGCTGTGGTCAATACACGGCTGCGGTCAATAAGCGGCTGGAGTCAAACATCGATGAGTTTTCAGTTGGGCCTGGGTGGTTGGACAACCGGTATTGTGAAGCAGAGTGAGGTGCCTCGTCCACGCCCCGCGGACTCGACCCAGACCGTGCCGCCATGCGCCTCGACGATTTGTTGAACCAAGGCCAAGCCGAGTCCCGTGCCCTGCTTGTCGTCCGGATGTAAGCGCTCGAACAATCCGAAGATCTTCTGGTGATATTGCGCGTCGATACCCATGCCATTGTCACGGACAAAGAAGACGTGGCGGTCGTCTTCGTGGCGATATCCGAGCTCGATCCGGGGCTGTGCTTGATCACCCATGTATTTGATCGCGTTGTCGAGCAGGTTTTCGACAACTTCGAGCAGCCGTGTGCGATCTCCGAGCACGGTCGGTAGCTTTGGGCCGACGGCGATCTCCACGCCGCGCTTTCTGATCCTCTCGTCGAGCTCGTCCAAGGCTTCGGCGACGAGGTCACCATACGATATCTCCTCCGACGGACCCGAGGCGTGGCCACTACTGGCCAGCTGTAGCAGCTCTTCGATCAGGCGATGCATCTTTTCAGCTGCCGAGTCGATACGGTCGATGTCGCGCTCGATGTGTTCGAGGCGACCGCTGGCGGCGTCACGGCGTAACAGGCCAGCGAAGTTGCGGATCGTCACCAGCGGGTTCTTGAGATCATGGGAGACGGTGTAGTTGAATCGGGTGAGCTCGGTGTTGCGAGCTTCGAGTTGGTCCAGGAGGTGCTCGCGCTCGCGGAGGCGTGTGGTCCTCTCGGTCAGCAGACGTTCGCGGCTGCGGTGGACGAATAGCAGGTCGAGGTGCGTCTGGACCCGCGCCAGCAGCTCGCTTTTCGAGATGGGTTTGGTCAGAAAGTCGTTGGCGCCGACGCTGAATCCGGTGACGAGATCTTCGACCCGGTCCTTGGCGGTGAGGAAGATCACGGGCAGCTCCTGCGGCGAATAGCGCTCGCGGATGCGTCGACACACGTCATAGCCCGACATCTTGGGCATCATGACGTCGAGTAGAACCAGGTCGAGGGGCTCCCGAGCGATGACCTTCAAAGCCTGCTCACCGCTCGGGGCTTGTAAGGTCTGGAAATCGCTGACCGCGAGATAGTTCAACAACACTTGGCGGATCACCGGCTCGTCATCGACAATCAAGATGCGTCGAATTCCGCCGGTCGGCGGATCAGTCGACAGGAAATCCTGCGGCACGGTGTCAGGTAGCACGGTGTCAGTTGAGGGTGCGACGGGAACCTGTAGAGGCGTGATCAGCCTACTGGGGGAAGCCGGACCGGGCACAGTGTTGGTGACTCTCTCGGTAACTTCGGCCGAAGGATCTGAGGCGGACAGGTCTGACGGTGAAAGGTCTGACGGTGACAGAGTGAAGAAGAAGGTCGAACCGTTCCCTGGCTCCGAGTCGACCCACAGGCTGCCGCCGTGGAGGGAAACCAACTCCTTGGTCACAGCTAAACCCAGGCCGGTGCCGCCGAACTCGCGTTCGGTCGAGGCATCCGCTTGCTCGAAGGACTCGAAGATGCGGTCTTGATGATCCGCGGTGATACCGATGCCGGTGTCTCGCACCTGCACAACCAGTCGCCCTTCCTCAGCCACCGCCGATACCTCGACCCGACCTGCCTCGGTGAACTTGATGGCGTTGCCCACCAGGTTGAGAAGGATCTGTTGGAGTCGATTCTCGTCTCCTTCGGCGGCCGGGAAGTCGGGGTCGATCGCATTGACCAGCTCCAGCTCTTTGCCGTCGGCGAGGGGCTGGGAGAGGGTGAGTACAACCTCGGCGAGGGTCTTCAGATCGACCGGCCGCTTTTGCAGCTCCAGGCCTTTGCGGCTCATACGGGAGAAGTCGAGAATGTCAT
>JAJCXQ010000786.1 GCA_029263355.1 Acidobacteriota bacterium
CCGCCGTCCTTCTAGCCGTGCTCCTCAGTCCGTCCGCGGCGATCGCGCAGTTTGAGGGTGAGGATCTTTGGACCGACGTCGACGATTCGTTTCTGAAGACCGTCGCCGAGCGCGACATCGTACCCCGTCGTTATCGGACCGTGGCCCTCGACCTGGCGGCCTTGGAGACGATCCTCACCGCGGCGCCGCTCGAGAAAAGCACCGACCTCACGAAGATTTCGAGGACCGACGAAGCGATCCTGAGCCTGCCGTTGCCGACGGGCGGCTTTGGCCGTTTCAGCCTCGTCGAGTCTCCGATCATGGAGCCCGGGCTGGCGGCCAAGTTTCCCGAGATCACGACCTATCGCGGCCAAGGGATCGACGATCCCTCAGCCAGCGGACGGTTCGATCTGACGCCGGCCGGTTTCCACGCCATGATCCGGTCGCCGGCGGGAACCGTTTATATCGACCCCTACAGTCGCCATGACCGCGACCACTACATCAGCTACCGGGCGAGCGACGCCGAGAGCGGTGATCGGTTTTTTCAGTGCGAGGTCGAGGGTCATGCCCGTTCCAGCCACGTCGAGTCCCGCCGGGCGGAACGAGGCGGTTTGATGCTGCGAACCTACCGCACGGCGGTGGCCGCCACCGGTGAATACACCACCTTCCACGGCGGCACTGTGCCGCTCGGGCAGGCGGCGATCGTCACCGCCATGAATCGGGTCAACGAGATTTATGAGTCGGAGGTAGCGATTCGCATGGTTCTGGTCGCCAACAACGATCAGATCGTTTACACCGACTCGGGGACGGACCCTTACACCAACGACGACGGCGTCACCATGCTCGGCGAGAACCAAAGCAACGTCGACGCGGTCATCGGCAGCGCGAACTACGACATCGGACACGTGTTCTCGACCGGTGGCGGTGGGGTCGCGTCGCTGGGCGTGCCCTGTATCAACGGCGTCAAGGCGCGGGGGGTCACCGGCCTGGGTAGCCCCATCGGCGATCCCTTCTGGATCGACTTCGTGGCCCACGAGATGGGCCACCAGTGGGCCGGCAACCACACCTTCAACGGCGACGACGGCAACTGTGCGGGCGGCAATCGCAATGGCGGCACGGCCTACGAGCCGGGGAGCGGCTCGACCATTCAAGCTTATGCCGGCATCTGCGGCGCCCAAAACCTCCAGTCCAACAGCGATCCCTACTTCCACGGCATCAGCCTGGACGAGATCATCGGCTATTCCACCGCCGGCGCCGGTAATGGCTGCGCCGCACAGACTTCGACCGGCAACAGCCCGCCGACTGCGGACGCCGGAGCCGCCTACACCATCCCGCTGTCAACGCCGTTCGAGCTGTGTGGTAGCGGAGCTGATCCGGACATGGATCCCCTGACCTTCGCCTGGGAGGAATTCGACCTCGGACCGGCGGGGGCGCCGGACATGCCGGTGGGCAACGCGGCCATCTTTCGCTCGTGGTCGCCGACCGCGTCGCCTTGCCGGACCTTCCCTCGGATCAGCGATCTGGCCGCCGGCACCCTGGTGATCGGTGAGCTGTTGCCGACCTATGCCCGGACGATGAATTTCCGTCTGACGGCGCGCGACAACCGCTCCGGCGGTGGTGGAGTCGGCGACGACGCAACCACCGTCACGGTTTCCGACGCCGCGGGCCCCTTCGTCGTCACCGCTCCCAACGCTGGCGGTAGTCTCCCCCAAGGCAGCATGCAGACCGTCACCTGGGACGTCGCCGGCACCGACCTGGCGCCGGTCAGCTGCGCTACCGTGGACATTCTGCTGTCGGACGACGGCGGCTTGACCTATCCGACCGTCCTGGCTGCCGGCGTCGCCAACTCGGGCTCTCAAGCCGTCACTCTGCCCAACGCCGCCAGCTTCGCGGCTCGGGTCCAGGTGCGGTGCGTGGGCAATATCTTCTTCGACATTTCCGACGTCGACTTCGGCATCGGCGTCCCGGAGGTTGCGATCACCGGTCCGGCCGCCGGCTCGACGTCGGTCAGCGGTGACTCCGTCGTGTTCACCGGCACCGCCACGGATCCCGAGGACGGAGATCTGTCCGCGGTCCTGAGCTGGACTTCGTCGCTCGACGGCGCGATCGGCACCGGCGCCTCGTTCGCAACGTCGACCCTCAGCCTGGGCACTCACACAATCATGGCCTCGGCAACCGACTCCGACACCAACATCGTGACGGACGCTATTACCGTCGACGTCCAACCGGCCTGCGTCGAGCTGATGAATTCCGCCGGCTACGAGACCAACGACGACGGCTGGGTGGACGGCGCTAGCACCTGCACCACCGGCGCCTTCATCCGCGGCACTCCGGACGAGGTCATCGACGGCAATGTCACCACCCAACCTGCCGGCGCGGCCAGCGGAACCTTCGCCTGGTTCACCCAGAACAATGCTGGCGGTGTTGGCACCGACGACGTCGACGGCGGCACCTGCGAGACGCTCTCGCCGGTGGTGAGCGTCGGCGCCGGCAGTCTGGTGACGGTGTTCGCCGACTACTTCCACGGTCAGCGCGACGCTGGTGACGATCCGCAGGACGGTTTTTCGCTCGCGCTCCTCGACGGCGACACCGTCGCCCTGCTCGCCACCGTGGTGAGCATCGGCGACGTCACCAGCAACGCGGTCTGGAGCACTGCGTGGGTGCAGCACGCGGCGGCGCCGGCCAACGTCCGCCTGCGGGTGCGGGCGACCGACGGCGCGGTCGACGGCGACCTGGTCGAAGCCGGCATCGACAACGTTCGGATCTGTACCGGTATTGCCGGCTCGATCTTCCAGGACGGTTTCGAATCGGGCAATACCACGGCCTGGTCATCCACCGTTCCCTAGCTCGGCGGCGCCTCACGTTGCTCAGACCTCTCGTCGGCCGCAAGGGTTAGCGAAGAAGCCCTTTTGACTCGCTCGGCGGGCGGACCGGTCAAGTAGAAGAAGTTTCTTGACTCGCTCGGCGGGACAGGCGAGTTGAGCAGAAGGGTTTTCCGACTTGCTTGGCGGGCGGGTGGGTTAGCGAAGAAGGTTTTTTAACTCGCTCGGCGGGCGGGCGGGTCAAGCAGAAGAGGTTTCCGGCGTGCTCGGCGGGCGAGTGGGTCCAAGCAGAAACGTTCTTTGACCGGCCCGGCGGGCGGGTGGGTCAAGCAGAGACGTTCTTTGACTCGTTGCTCGAGCGGACGGGTCCAGCAGAAAAGTTTCCTGACTCGCTCGTCGGCCGTGTGGGCTCGCGAAGAGAGTTTTTTGACCGGCTCGGCGGGCGGGCGGGTCGAGCAGAAAAGTTTTCCGACTCGCTCGGCGGCCGAAATGGCCTTCGGCGCTTTTTCCAGCCCCCAAAAACGGCGGCCGTAATGCCCCCTATTATAGTTGGTGGGGAGAGTGATCGAGCCGGGATCCGCTGCGCTGACGCGGTGAGTCGATTGTCCACATCCCGAAGCACCTTCGGCGGCAAGCCGGCGTTGACTTCGGGCGGCTGACGAGCCAGGGTGCGGGTATCATTAGCCGCCATGACCGACCTCGAGACCCTCCGTGCCGAGCTGCCTCTGCTTACTGCCACACCCGCCAGGTGGGCCGAGCTGGCAGCGGCCCACCTCGACACGTTCCTCGCCGACCACGCTGTTTGCGAACAGCAGGCAGCACTCTTCGGCCTGTCCTTGGTGGGTCACTATCCGGCCGACGACGAGTTGGTAGAACGTATGGGCGCGCTGGCCGCCGAGGAGGTCTCGCACCTGCGGCGGGTCCACCTCTTGTTACGCCAACGCGGCCACTCGATATCCCGCCGCCGTGGCAATTTGTGGGTTCAGGGCCTTCGTCAGCGGATCGACAAGACAGGTGAGGATGTGCTCAAGGTCGACCGCCTCTTGGTCGGCGCGCTGATCGAGGCCCGCAGCTGCGAGCGTTTCTCGACGCTCCTCGTGCAGATTCAAGACAGCGAACCCGAAGTCGCACGCCTGCTGCAAGACCTCGGCCCCGCCGAAAAGCGTCACTGGCTGATGTTTTTCCAGCTCGCCGAGCGCGATCTCGACGCCGCCCAGCTCCAAGCCCGGTGGCAAGGCTGGCTCGAACACGAAGCCGAGCTGTCTCGCCGTGGCGGCATAGAGCCGACGGTACACGGCTGAGGCAGCCAAGGTTCAACGGCGCGAATGCATCGGTGGATTACTGGCCTACTACCATCGTGAGGCCGCTTGAGAGCTCGGCCGAATTTTCTCACCCTACGGGGTATCATTCGCCTAATGGGGAGAGACGCCGCAGACCGGCATCATCGGTGAGATGGGAGAATCAACCGTGTCGAAGCCCGCCTTCAGGTATCGGGCCTTTATCAGCTATAGCAGCCAGGACAAGTCCCAGGCAGAGCGCCTCCATCGTGCTCTCGAAGCGTACCGGGTCCCGTCGGGTGTCGACGCTGATCTGAAGCCCGACCGCCGCCTGGGCCGATTCTTCCGTGACGACGACGAGATCGGAGCCACGGCCGATATCGGAGACTCAGTGCGGGCGGCGATTCGCGACGCGGAAAGTCTCGTGGTGTTGTGCTCTCCCGCAGCCGCTCGCTCAGCTTGGGTCGACGCCGAGATCTTGCATTTTCGTCGAACCGGCCGAGGGGACCGCGTGTTCGCGATCATCATTGACGGCATCCCGAACTCCGGCGATCCCGCGACCGAGTGTTTCCCTCCATCCTTGCGGAGCCGCGACCGACATCCGAGCTCCGGGCGCATGCCGATGGAGCCCCTGGGCCTCTACTTTCGCAGAGAGCCGTTCTCCCGCCTCCAGACCCGGCTCGTCGCAGGCCTGCTCGGGATCGAGTTCGATTCCCTGTGGAGGCGAGAACAGCGCCGCCAGAGCCGGCGTCGGCTCGCCGCAGCAGGGCTGATCCTGCTCGGTGTCGCTCTGGCGGTCGCTGCGATCCTTCAATACCGGCTGGCGCGGGAAGAGCAGCGGCGTAACATCGCCCTGCAGCGCGAGAGCGTGATCGAGGAGCTCCGGGAGATCGCGGGACGTTCGACCTTCCTGGCCAATCTCGCAGCGGATCAGGACGATCCCGCGGTGGCGGCGCTGCTCGCCTTGGAAGCCTGGAATTTTTCGGACCCTCGTGCTGATGCGTCGGCACTCCACCGCGCACTGGCGGCCGATGGACCGCAGGAGCGCATGCAGGTGCTCGCTTCGGCCGGATGGGGGCGAGGGCTTGAGAATCCACCCCATCCCCACGCCTCGGCAGAACTTCGCCGCAACGTGGGGCATCTGCGGGAGGTAGGCTTCTTGAGGTACCGGCGAGACTACTTCACCGTGGGCATGTCGCCGGCTGGTGATGCCGTGGCGCTCGGATATGAAAACGGCCTTTACGTGGTGGTGAGAATCGCGGATGCTCATCGCCTCGCCCAAGGCTACCACCGCGAGTACATTCAGTATCTCTTCTTCGGTGCAGCCGGCGATCTGTTGGTCGCGGTGTCGGATGAAAAGATCGAAGCGGTCGCGCTGTCGGATGGAGAGGTGGTGTATCAGCTGGCCACCCGTCCCGTGCGTATGGCCGCCTTGTCTCCCGACAGAGCGCGTATCGCCGTGGTCTACGAGCAGGGAGACGTCGCCGTCCTCGATCTGGCGACTGGTCAGCCCTCGGGGACGGTGCCTGCCCTGCCGGGTGCAGCCTCCGAGGCCGCCTGGGCGCCTGGAGGCCACCTTCTCATGACGGTGGCCGACACGCTCTTCAGAGTCGACGGCAATGACTTGGAAGCCCCGGACGGCCGGAAGGTAGCCTTCAAGCATCGAATCGATCAGCTCGTGACCCAGCCCGGCAGCGCCGCTTTGGCGGTCTTCGACCAGAGGGGCGGCATCACCGTTTTCTCCGGCCGAGCCGACCGCGACATCTTGCGGCTGACGCAGGACGATCCCATCTCCGGGGCTGACGCCGTCCTGCGAGACGACGTCGACCGCCTCTACATACAGGAACGTGAGGGCATTGCGGTGTGGAATCTGGCCAACTCCGAGCGCACAAAGATCGCGACATGCGATGCGGCTGTTGCGGAGTCCTTGACCACTTCGGCTTCCCATCGCTACCTGGCGGCCGGTACCCGAGAAGGCGTCATCTGCGTGTGGAATGCCTCGGATCTCTCTTTGGTATGGCGCCACGATCCCAAGAGCTCGGTAATCGATTGGCTCCGATTCTCGGCCGATGAAAAGCACCTCGTGACTGCCCATCGTGACGGCAGTCTCAGAACATGGCTGCTCGACGAAGCGACGGCGTTCACCGAGCGCCCATCTTGCGAGGGCGACCTGATCGCGGTCGGCTTCGATCGGGCGGGGGAGTACCTTTATGGCCGGGCGGGAGTGATGGGAGTCTGCCGCTGGCGGGTCGGCGATTCGGAGTTCGTGGAGCACTTCCCGGGCTACCGCATGTCTCGCGCCCTGCTACCGTTCCACGTGGACGGCGATCGGCTGATCGTGACCGACCGGTCCGGGCGGTTGGTGGAGCTGGACGGCAGCCGTCTGGAGAAGTCGAAAGAGTACCGGGGCAGCGATGCCATCTTCAGTGACGGGGGATACTCGATCGACAGCGGTGGGGTCGTGGGTTTCGACATCGACGGTTTTGTGTGGGTGTGGCCACCAGGTGGTTCAGATACACCCGTTCGGCTGGACAAGACATTCTCCGGCGACGCCGTCCGAGTCTTCTCCGTCGCCGAAGACATGAGCATGGTCTGTGTCGTCGATCCCAGCTCGGGAGGCTACGTCTTGAGCGGCACCACCGGCGAGGTGTTGGCGCACTTCGATGTCGAAGAGAAGGTGATCGGCGTGGAATTCCGTATGATGGACGAAACGGTGGTGGTGACGCTTGAAGAGGGGACCACCTACCGTTACTCGTTCGACCTCGTGAAGAGCGCGCCCGGGAGGATCACTGAACTGGACCGGGAGCGCCGTTTCGATTTGCCGGCGAGCGACCTGCCCCCTGCGCTCGTCGCGGTCGAGTCGACGAATCGATTGGGAATCAGGGACATCGCGAGCAATCGTGCTTTGCTGGTGATCGAAAAGGACGTCGTTACGGCGTGCCAGGTTTACGGCGCGGTACTCGCTGCTTCGGGGCGTCATCTCGGAGCCGTCGCTGGCGGCCCGGGCTGCCCGGGCGGTCCGAAAGCCATCGTGTGGGCAGTTCCGGAGATCATCGCCCGCCGGCTCCATCCCAGATCCTCCGCGGACGTCCTCACCGCTTTGAAAGAAGGGACCTGGGAAGACTTCTACCACCTCCTGGACTTCTGGGTCGCCGAGTCGGAGCACTGGGCGTTCGCCGCCGGCTCCAAGGCGCTCCACCGATGCCTGAGCCCGGCGGACCGCGCGCGTTTTCACCTCGGCCCGGATCCTCCCTGTTGGTGCGTGCACAAGAGCTTCCCGACCTTGGAGCAGTGGCGAGATGCCCTCGGCTACGATCCCTTCAGCGCCCAGCGCTCCGATGGCTCCACCTGCACCGACACTGAGCTGAAGCCTTGGCAGGAAGAGTCAGAACATGGATAAAGTTGAGCGGCGCGCCGGCCGCCGCTGCGCTCTCTTGGTGCGGGTGAGGCTCTTGATTTTGGTATGGCTCGTGGCTTCGTCAGCTGCGGCGCAGGTCCCCACGGCGCCAGGCTCCGGTGCATCATCACAGACCACCTATCGCGAGCAGTGGGCGGCGTCGGTCGGCGACTGCGATCCTTCGCAAGAGCTCTGCTGTATGCGGCAGGTCGGCTGTGCGCTGTTGCTTGGTTCCCAATTCTTCGACACGGACGAGGGGACAGCATTCAACCGAATGCGGTCCTTCCACGCGCTCATCAAGTCCCTGGAGAACGAGTGGCGGATGGAGGTATGCCCCCGAGAGATTCAGCTTGCTTACCACTTCTATCAGCCGGCGACCGAGGACGGGCCGCGCATGGTGGGCAAGCTTCTCTTCATGCCGGCGGACACTATGCTCGAGCTCTACGAGAGCTTCGATATCGTGACCCATACCCTCGATGCGAGCGTGTGGCCGGACGGCGTTCTTTGTCCAGAGCTCGACGAGGCTTCTCTTGTGGCGTCTCGAGATCCCCACCTCCGTGAAGCGATCCGGCTGACGCGTAAGGCGGAGGCCTCCCACGATCAGGGAGACCCGGCCAGCGCCGAGCGCTGGTATGGCGAGGCGCTCGCCATGCATCGAGAGGCCGGTCGCGAGCCGTATGTCGCAGCCATTCTCACTGCGCTGGGCATCTTGGCCCAGAATCGGAACGCACTGGAACCGGCGGAAGCGCTCTACGTCGAAGCCTTGGAGCTCGAACGGCGCCTAGAGCGGCCGAGGCGCACGGCGCTCCTACTCACCAACCTCGCCACGGTGGAACACCTACAAGGACGCCTGAAAGATGCGCGGGGACACCGAATAGAGGCTGCGGATCTCTACCAGGCAGACGGCGATTTCGCCGCGCAGGCGGCCGAGCTGATCCAACTGGTGCAGATTGCCGATGCCCTTCGTGACCACGAAGCGGCGAGTGGGTATGCCCGGCGTGCGTCGGAGCTCTACGAGCAGTTGGAAATGCCGGCGGATCAGGCGCTGGCGCATCTCATGGCTGGCGCGAGCCACGCGGAGCTCTCGCAGCGCGACGAGGCCTGTCGGGAGCTCACACGAGCACGGCAGCTCTACGAGCGCCTGCAGTCGGACGAAATCGGGAAAGTGGCGCAGGTCGAGGCCTTCGTGGGCTGCGGCCTGTCGGCCGGGGCGCTGGCCGTTCGGCAAGCGTTCGTGGGGGCAGAGGCGGCACATGCCGAAGGCGACCACCAGAGAACCGTTTTGTTGCTCGGCGAAGCCATCGAGATCGCCCAGGGCATCGTGGACACGGACGAAGATGTCACGGCGGAGAGCCTGGCAGCCTTGCACGGCAGCCATGCCTACTTCCTGATCTTCAACCGTCAGTTTGAAGCGGGCGAGGCAGCGGCTCGCCGCGGACTCTCCCTCGACCCATCGCAGATCTGGATCCAAACCAATCTCGCCCACGCGCTGCTGTTTCAGGATCGGCATGACGAAGCGTTGACCGTCTACCGGGAACACGCCGGAGTGTCACTCAGCGGAGAGCGGCTCTGGGAAGGCGCCATACGGGACGACTTCGAGTCCATGCGGCAAGCCGGCTTGAGTCACGATCTGATGGGCCAGATTCTGGAGAGCTTCGAAGACCGCCCGTAGCCGCCCGCCAGAGATGGTGGGCATGTCTCGGGCCATCGGCACTTCGTTGCTCGATCTCGCCCTAAACGATTCGGCCCCTCTGGGGCTAGGGCCTGGGTGTTTCTCTACCGGCAAAACCCGGACAGAACATAGGGGACGTAGTTACTAGTGGCTTGGCGCTAGACGGGCCATTAACTGCTCGAAACGTGACCCTCGCCAGCTGACCGGCATCTCCTCGAGGACCGCCAGAGAAGATCCTCGGATCGACTTAGCCTCTGCCCGGGGCTCTATGCCGTCTACCAGCTCTGCCAGGCTGGCAAAGGTACGATCCTGGTCCTGCGCCGCTAGCGCCAGACGAGCGCGTCTTAGCAGCGCTGGCCGCCGTGCGCCGTGGGCTAGAAGCGGATCCAAGAGATCAAGCGCCTCGAGGGCTCGCGCTGGCTCGCCGCTCGCCTGGCGCCACGCAATGCGAAGATGTGTCGCGGCCAGAAAGAGCCCATGATCCGGATCGATGGCGCTGAGCTCAGCTTCGAGGTCACGGATGGCCAGGGGCTGTTCTTGACGCGCACGACGCCAGCCTTCGATCACTACTTTCGCCTGAGCATCCGAGGCGAGGAGTCGAACGAGTCGCGGCGGGCGTTCAGATGTCGACAGATCTTGCCGATAGAGTTTGACCAGAGCGTGCAGGGCCTCGGCGTCGACGGATGACTCGCGTTCCAGCGACTGCCAGAGGACCCGTTCGCCGCGCTGGCGCTCTCCAGAAGCCAGCAGCGTCAGCGCCAGGCCGACCCTCTGCTGCGCCGGATCCCTCAGGCCCGACGCCACGCTGCTGGCCCTTGTGAGATTGCCGCGACGGATCAGCTGTCGAACGATCGATAGGCCGCCGGCCTCGGCCGACAACGAGGCCAACGGATCGAATTCTGCCGTCGCGTGTTGAAAGCCACGAGAGCCGAGAGGCGTGTCGAGAATGCGGGGTGAGCGGGTCTTGAGCAAGTTGTGGGAGTCCGTATTCAGCGGCGCGTTGGCGCCGAATCGGCGGCTCTGCTCGCTGCTCAGCGGCCGATCGAGGAGGACGTCTCGTGGGCTCCAGATCCCCATCTGGCGCCACAGCGCCTCGCTCTTGGCCAAGCCTCGAGCGGCTTCCGTGGGGTCGCTGAGCGGGGCTTCGCCACAGAGAAAGAGCACACTACCACCCTGAGACGGATGGTAGACCTCGACATATTCGAAGACCTCATTGAGTGTGGCGACCAGGCTGCGCATCAGCGGCTCATCCACGTAGCGGAGACCGATCCACTGCACGAAGACACCCCGTGGCGTCAAGCGTCTGTTGACGAGGGAGAAAAACTCCCGGGTGAAAAGATGGGAGGATCCTGCGGTCCACGGGTGAGACGGCTGAGAGACGATGGCGTCGTAGCGGCGGTCGCTCAAAGTCAAGGCGCTGCGCGCGTCATTGAGATGGATCGCGACTCTCGGGTCGCTCAGCGGATCCCTTCTCACGGAGGCCATGGCACGGTTGGCACGGGCGACCTCGGGTTCGAGCTCGACGACATCAACTTGCGTCAAGTCCGTCGGCAGGCTCTCGAGGATCATGCCCGCGCCGAGGCCGACGACCATCATCGACTTCGTCTCGGGCCGGCTGAGCTGGGGCAGGAGAGCCATCCAGCGGACCGGCGTGAAGCTTCCGACCCGACTACCGGTCGGTCGAATCATCGCCTCGGGCAACCCGTTGGTCGAGAGGCGCCAGGTGCCTCCTTCATCGATCAGCATTACGGTGGCGCTGCGGCCAACCTCATAAAAGGCCACCTCTCCTTCGGCGGGCTGACCGGACAACGGTCCGCTGCGCAAGACGTTCCATGGCGTAGTTCGCGGCACCAGCACAACGACGACCAGCAAGACGGCGCACACCAGCGCCCACCGAGGGAGCCGCCGTCCGGGAGCCAGCGCGGTCACCAGCGCCAGACAGAGGCTGGTTCCGAGAGCCAGACTCGCCGTGCCGGCGAATTTCAGGGCCGGCAGCAGCACGAATCCCGCCAAGATCGCGCCGAAGATCGCGCCGACCGTATTCCAGGCAAAAACCCGGGCGGTCGCTGGGCCGGCGTCGCCTCCGCCGCGGCTGAGTAGACGCACCGCAAAAGGGAAGGTGGCGCCGATGAAAAGCGCTCCGGGAAAGAGAGTCAGTGCCGCCAGCAAGCTGCTCTCGAGCAAGAAGTTGCCGCTTGCGGCCGCGCCGTCGGTCAGCGACGGCAGCAGGTCGAGACACATGTAGGCGCCCCAGGATCCGGCGGCGACCCCGATCTGGGCGACAATGAAGCCGCGGCGCGCCCTGCCCCGGTCGGTAGCCAGCCGGGAAGCCAGCCCGGACCCGAGCGCGATGCCGATCAAAAACGTAGCCAGCATCGTGCCAAAAGCGTAAACCGAGCCGCCGAGCAGATGACTCAGCAGCCGCGTCCACAACACTTCCCAGGTGAAGGAGACAAAACCGGATACCAGCATGACCGGCAGGATCCAGGTTGTGCTGGCGTCGGCAACTCTCTGTGCCGCTTCCGTGGCGTGCTCGAGCAGAGTCGGTCGCGACGGACCTTCGGTTTCGCCTGCCGTCCATCGCGACAGCAAGGCCGCGCCCAGGAAGGCAATGGCGTTGACCGCGACAGCCACCCAGACGGTCTGCAGGAGACCCAGCCTGGGCAGCAAGACAAACGCGGCGACCAGGGT
>JAJCXQ010000787.1 GCA_029263355.1 Acidobacteriota bacterium
TTGGAGGCATGCGCTACTCCTCTCTCACCTGGCTGATCCCGGTGGCGTGCCCCCTGGCTTGCCTGGTCATGCCGGCTCGGGCCCGGGCTCACGAGGCCGGCGAAACGGCCGTGGCGCCGCCGCCGCTGCGTCGGCCTTCGATGGCCCCCACATGAAGCGGCTGACCCGGAGAAGGGTCGCCGCTCCGGGGGAGCGGCTTGGATTCGCGTTTCAGCCTGTCGCTGCGTTGGGTAGATACCGAGCTCGATCGCCCACGGTGGCGCTCGACGTTGAGCTACAGCGTTCATCCGCGGCTGCAGCTCGGCATCGAGGTCAACCCGGAGGCGGACGAGGTGGGTCCGCTTTTGACTTGGTTTTTATTGACCGAGAACGATGCCCGACCGGCGCTCTTCGTCGGCACGAGCTCCGATCGAATCGGCTCGCCGGCTGGCGAGCAGTCCTACTATCTGACCGCCGCCAAACGGCATCCGAGTTGGCCGGTGTCGGCCTATGTGAGTCTCAATTACTCGGAGTGGGATGCTGGTTTCAACGTCCCGTTCGGCGTCGAAGTCGAGCTCGGACAAAATTTCTCCATGCGACCGATGTACGACGGTCATCGGTCCCATCTGATGTTGAACTACCTCGGCCGCCGCTACACAACCTCACTGCTCTGGGTGTGGCTCGAACGTTTCGGTGTGTCTTTCTCGACGAGATTCTGAAATGACTCAAACAACCAACAAAAAGTTCGCTTGGACATTTTTCCTCGGCACCCTCCTAGGCACACTTTTCAGTACCACGGCAGCGTTCGCTGAGCCGACAGCAACCGAGGCGATCTGCCAGGTATGCCGAGTCCACGAGGGAGAGACCGAAGCCGAGCCGGTACTCGCTTCAGCGACCCACGAGGGAACAACTTATGGGTTCTGTTCGGAGAGCTGTCGGGATCGATTTCTCGAGGCGCCGGCCGCTTATGTCCCCCCGGAGTTGCCGCGACCCGCTCCAACCTTCAGTGTCCGCGATCTCGAGGGCGAGAATGTTTCCTCCGAGGAGCTCGCTGGACGGGTTGTCCTCCTCGACTTCTGGGCTACCTGGTGTCCGCCGTGCATCGCCGATCTACCGGAGCTCAGCGCAATTCACGAGCGCTACAAAGAATCTGGGGTGAGTATCGTCAGCCTGTCGATCGACGAAGGGGAAGACGCCCACCGCAAGGTCAGCCGCATGGTCAAGAAACGCAAGACAACCCATCCGGTTTATCTCGACGCCTCGGAGTCGCCGGCCTGGGCCGCGTATTTGGTGCGCGCAGTTCCGGCCCAATTCCTGATCGACGCAACCGGCAACATCGTGGCGCAGTGGACAGGTCAGACCGATCTCAAGGAGGTTGAGGCCGAGATCGTTCGGCTCCTCGAGTCTGATGGGTCACAAGACAGTCCGAACGGCTAGCTAGAATGCATCCAGAAACCCGTTTCTCTCCTCCCAGGGAGGCTCCTGTGGAGCGAGCACGCGGCGAGTATGTATGAGCAGGAAAACAGATTCTCGCTCTCCAAACGATTGTGACCAATGGGGTTGGCGGACATTTAGGCGCCGAGGCGAGTTACGCAGCTGCGCGCGCAGTCTACAGGGGGCGACCGGCAGAGGGCGAAAACTGGACGGGATCTAGCTAGAGCTCGACTCTATGACGTTTTGCGGTCCTGCCGCACGTTATGACGTTCTGCGCCTCTGCCGCACTTTAGAGGTCGCCTCGCGATCGAGCTTGTAATGCTCGGGTAAGCGGACGAGTTGGTCAGGGCGACCGAGATAATGAACGACCACGCCGTAAACCTCGAGCGCGGCAGCCAGCGACACGTAACCGTTGACTACGTCGTCCAGCACTCGACAAGGTTCCCGGTCCAGCGGATCACCGTAGCCGCCGCCTCCTGGCGGGTTCATCGAGACCACTGAGTCCGGCTTCATCCACAACACTGACTTGGCCATCGCGGCAGCCCCGTCGAGCTCGAACTCTCCCAGCGCCCCAGGTAAGCCGCCGTTGAGGCCGTGGGCAGCGAAGCGGGTGCGATCGATCATCGCGGAGACGCTCCAGTCGTCCTCGCCAACATGGGCGATTCGGGTGGCCTGTCCGAGGCCGCCCCGGTACTTGCCCCCACCGCCGGAATCGGTTCGAAGCTCCCGTCGCAGCTGGAGGATCGGAGCCTGAGATTCCATGATCTCGGCTGGGACGCCGCCGACCCCGCTGGGAAAACCGGTGGTGCTCAAACCGTCTTTTGTTGGACGCGCGCCAGTACCTCCGAGCTGGAAGAGGGTGAAGTTGGCCGGCTTGCGGCTGTGGGGCCAAGTTGCTCGCCAGATACTCATCCAGGCTGGGTCGGCGCCGCCGGCCAGCACCCGATCCGGAATCGCCTGGGCGAGGGCCCCGAAGATCAAGCCGGGCAAGAAGTGGCCGACGAGATGTCGGGATGCTACCGCTGCTGGCTCGACGCAATTCAAGATCGATCCTTCAGGGGCCTCGATGTGGACCGGCCGAAAGGAACCCTCGTTGTGCGGTACCTCTGGGCTGATCGCCGCTTTGACGGCAAAAGACGCATAACCCTTGGTGTAGTTGAGCACGACATTGATGCCACGCTGGCTCTGTGGCGAGGAGCCTGCGAAGTTGATGTGGATGTCGCGCTCTTCGACCGTCACCGCCACCTTCAGGCGGAGCGGTTCCTCGAATCCGTCGCTCCAGACCTCGTGTTCGTAACTGCCATTGGGGATCTGCTCCAGCGCGTCGCGCAACGCGTTCTCGGACCGGCTTATGATCTCGTCCGCCAAGGGATCGATCGTGACCAAACCGAACTCATCCATCATTTGGAGCAAGCTGCGCGCTCCCACCGCGTTTGATGAGGTTTGAGCGTAGAGGTCACCAACCGTCTCGTTTGGCGTGCGGACATTGGCGCGCAGGATCTTGAACAGCTCGCGGTTTGGTTCGCCACCGGAGAACAGCTTGGTGATCGGTACCCGCAAGCCCTCCTCAAAAACCTCGCGGGCTTCGGCGGACAGGATACGGCCGCCGATGTCGGGTGCGTGACAGCAGTTGGCGAAGTAGGCGACGATCTCGGCGTCTCGAAAAACCGGCGTCAACACCGTGAAGTCGTTGATTTGGCCTGCGGTTTGCCACGGGTCGTTGGTGACTAGCACGTCGCCCGGTTCGAGGGTCTCAGGCGGATAGGCGTTGAGGAAGTGGACGGCGCCGGTCGCCATTGGATTGATGTGGCCCGGGGTACCGGTGAGGGATTGGCCGATCATCTGACCGCGGGTGTCGAACACTCCGCACGCCAAGTCCAGGGACTCGCGGACGATGGTGCTGAAGGCGGTACGAACCAGGGTCGTCTGCTGCTCGTTGGCGACCGACAGCAGGCGGTTCCACAGCACTTCGAGTTGGATCGGGTCAAGTTTCATGACGGCATATCGACCACGAGGTTGTGGTGACGATCGATGCGACAGGTTGCGTCCGGTCCGATGACGACGGTCGACTCACGCTCTTCGACAATCGCTGGGCCGCAGAACGTCATGGTCGGTGCCAAGCGATAGCGATCGAAGACCGTGGTTTCGACAAAGCCACCGGATTCCGGAAAGTACGCTAGGCGTGTTCCCTTCCTCGCATCTTGTGCTGTTCCGACGTCACCCGCCAGTGTTTCATCGGACAGTGTTTTGCCCGCCAGTGTTTTGCCGGCCAGTGTTTTGCCGGGCGGTGTTTTGCCGGGCGGTGTTTTGCCGGACAGTGTTTTGCCGGGCAGTGTGTTAGCGGGCAGTGTCTCAACGGCTAGCTGGACCTTCGGGCTAGGGCCGGCTGAGACGACCCGCCAATTGAGGATCTCCACCTCGACCGCCGGACCGGAGCGTTCGTAGAGCTCGCGGTAGACCTTCTCGAAGCGAGCTCTCAGGGGTCCAGCTTCAGTGGTGTCGAGGTTGTCACCAGGGAGACGGATACGGATCTCGTGGCCTTGGCCGACATAACGCATATCTACTTGCCGCTGATGCGTCACCTCGTCCTGGGCCACTCCCGAGCTCGTCAGCAGCTCGCGACCCTCAGCCTCCATCTCGGCGAAGAGATGGTTGACTTTGCTCCAATCGATGGTCTTGAGCTCGGTGACCCATGACCGCACAAAGTCGAATGCCAGTGGCGCAGTCAGAAAACCGATGGTGCTCATGACACCGGCGCCCAACGGTGCGATCAGCATCGGCGACCCCAGGGAGTGTGCGATGCGGTAGGCGTGGACAGGGCCGGCCCCGCCAAAGGCGAAAAGCGGGAAACGGCGGGGATCCTTGCCGCGCTCGAGGGCATGAACCCGTGCGGCGTTGGCCATGTTTTCGTTGGCGATCTGATGGATTCCCCAAGCAGCCTCTTCGGTACTGAGGTCCAGCGGCGTCGCGATCTGTTGCTGCACTGCTTGGCGTGCCCCCTCCAGGTCGAGGATCATCTGCCCACCGAGGAAGTAGCCTGGATCGAGGTAGCCCAGGATCAGGTTGGCATCGGTGATCGTGGGCTGTTCGCCTCCTCGGCCGTAACACACCGGGCCGGGGGAGGCGCCGGCAGATTCAGGCCCGGCCTTGAGCAGGCCCAGGGAGTCGATGTGAGCGATCGAGCCGCCACCGGTGCCGATCTCGATGAGCTCGATCACCGGCAGCTTGATCGGTAGCCCCGAACCCTTGGCGAAGCGATAGATACGGTCGACCTCGAACTCCGGAGCGATCAACGGCTGGCCTCGGTCGATGACACAGATCTTGGCGGTTGTTCCCCCCATATCGAAGGAGATCAGATCTTCGTGCCCAGCAGCCACGCCGTAGGCGTTGGCGGCCAAGGCGCCGGCTGCGGGGCCTGATTCGAGCAATCGAACCGGGTAGCGCACCGCCGTATCAACCGTCGCGATGCCGCCGCTCGAAAGCATCATGTAGAAGTTGCCGGCAAAGCCGAGGCCCTCGAGTCGATCCTCGAGCTGCCGCAAGTAGGTCTCGACCAGCTCTTGTACGTAGACGTTGGCGATGGTCGTTGAAGCGCGCTCTACCTCGCGGATCTCCGGCACAACGTCGGACGAAACAGACACTCGAAGCGCTGGCGCCACTTCGCGTACGATGTTGGCGGCTCGGCGTTCAGCCTCGGGATTGGAGAAACTGTGGAGGAACGTTACCGCAACCGCCTCGATACCGTGCTCTGCCAACTCTTTGGCGAGGGCCGCAACCTTGGTCTCGTCGAGCTCGGTGTGGGTCGACCCATCCACTAGGGTGCGTTGAGGGACTTCGAATCTTAAGTAACGTGGCACCAGGGGCCGGGATTGCTCCAGCATCAAGTCATAAAGGTCGTAGCGAGTCTCGCGACTGATCTCGATCGAATCCCTAAAGCCTTGGGTTGTGAGCAGAGCAGTCTTGGCTCCTTTGCGTTCGATGATGGCGTTGGTGACTAGGGTTGTGCCATGGATCAGATGTCTCAGCTTCTGCGCTGGAATGCCCGCGCTGTCCAAGACCTCCCTGAGCACCTTCTCGACCGCCAGCGAGGGATCGTCTACCGTGGTCAAGGTTTTGCCGATATGAAACGCACCGGTGCGTGAATCGACGACAATGAGGTCGGTAAAGGTGCCGCCGATGTCGGCACCGACGCGATAGTGCTGGCTCATAGGTGGGCTCGAGGTGTAAGTGCTCTGCCGTTACTAGCTATTCTGGATGGCTGGACCCCTCGGCGTCCAGAGCCGCTGGCCAGCTGAGGCTTGGCGAGCCGCCAGCGTCAAGAATCGGCGCCGTCGAACCGCTGGTTGAACGGCGGCTCACCGGTGGCCGGCAGGATCTCGATGAAACCATGCTCGGTGGCGAGGTGACAGCGATTGCAAGCCTCGATCATCAGTTGGTACTGGCCTGTGATCTCCGGCCACGGCACCTCGGTCGCCAGATTGTTCTCCAAGGTCTCGAGGACCGGGGCGAGAATGACACCTGCCGGGTGGGCGATCGGCATGCCATCGTCTTCCTCGACCGTCATCAGCTCTTCTAGAACTTCGTCGATTTCTTCGAGGTAGAAGGTTGCTAGGGGCCGATTGTGACCGTTGATGGCGTAGCCAAGCTTGGCGCTGTGGCGTTGCAGTTGGCCCATCAATGTGGCGAGCTCGATGTCGACTGGCGCGGCAGGCTCGATGGCGTGGCCTTGCTCAGAGGTTTGCTCGCCGTTTTGTTGGCTGCCCGCCTCACCGACGGGGCTGCAGGCAGTGAGAGAGAGGATCAGGAGCAGGCTTATCGTGAGGACGGGAGGCGACACCTCAGAGAGCGTCAGTACCGAGGAGCGCGAAGGGCCGGAAGTCGAACGGTTCAGCGGTCGGGATGCCATCCTTGTTTGCGTCTCCTTGAGGGTGTCTTGTCTATGGCTGAGCGTCGTCTACTCATCGGTTGATCCACGAAAAAGAGCGATCAGTCGGGCGAGTATTCTTATTGAGATGAAATCTCAGGAGTGGGTTGTGGATACTGTGCCGCTCCGGTCCTGATTGTCAAGGGTGGTGTCGCCCTCGCCCCTAGCTAGGTCGCATCCAGGAACAGCGTTTTCGAGTCAGCCAGGTCGAGTGTGTGGTGCGAGCACAGCCGAGGATGTCTGAGCTGACTGGATCAATGTGTTGGTTAAACCATTGATTAAAGAGGCTTTATGATTCTTGGTATCGGACGTGCGAGTCACGCAGGCTGAGCGCAGCCCACAACATTCGACCGGTCAGAGGGCGTTCTTGGATGGGATCTAGCTAGCCACGCAACGTTTCAGCCGGGTTGACCCGGGCTGCTCCGCGGGCTGGCAGAAAGCTCGCCAGCAGTCCGCTCAACAGTAGGACACAGAGCATGACGGCGGGCGCCAGCAGATCCGCAGCCGGGATGTCGTTGAAAGCGCTGGCCAGTAGACGTAGGACCCCCCAAGTACCAGGAATGGCCAACACGAAGCCAATGACGATCAGCTTCAGGCCTTGACGGGTGATCATGTGGAGAATCGTGACCCGGCCGGCTCCCATCGCCATGCGGATGCCGATCTCGCGCCGCCGCAGTGATACCGAGTGGGCCATGACACCGTAGATTCCAATCGAGGCCAAGAGCAGAGCCAGGACGCCCAAGGCGGTGACGACCTGAGAGATCGAGCGCGGTCCCGCCATCATCTCGGCGATGTGCTCGTCCATGGTGACGACAGCGCCGATCGGCTGACTTGGCTCTTCGGCTGCAATAGCGATGCGAGCCGCGGCGGCGAGCTCGGTAGGTTCGCTGCGGGTGCGGGCGACGAGAAACATCTCGCGTTGTGGCGCTTGCGGGTAGGGCAGGTAGACGACCGGTGAGGCGCCGTCGCGTTCGATAATCCGCCGTTGATAGATGTTGGCTGAGACGCCGACGATTTGGCGCGATTTGCCCTGGATTGTGATGCGTTTGCCGATCACGTCATTGATAGCGCCGCCCGCGGCGTTTCCGAGGTGTTGCTCGGCGAAGCGGCGGTTGACAATTGCGACCGGCACTGCATCTTGGTGGTCGCCGGTCCCGAAGACTCGACCCTGTACCGGGATTGCCAAGGTTGAGAAATATTCCGGCGTTACGGTGAGCCAGGTCACCGTCGACTCCTCACCCGGCTCGACCGGCTGGCCGTCAATCGTGAATCTCTCCTCAGGGCCACCACCGCGGCTGCGAGGCAAGGCACTCATCGTAGTGACCGAAGTGACCTCTGGCATGGCTCGCAGACGGCGTTCGACGCCTTCGAAGAACAGTGGCCAATGCGTGGTCCGGCTGACCTCTGAGCTCTCCTCGAGGGCGATCTGCACGGTAAGCAAGTTGGAGCTGTTGAAGCCAGATTCTTTGGGCTGGAGGCTTTGGAACGTTCGCACTAGGATGGCGGCGCCAGCTAGTAACACCACAGCCATGCTGACCTGGCCGACAACCAGAGCGCTACGCAGCCAGCCGCGTTTACTCGAGCCCGCGTCGCTGCGACCGCCAGCGCGCAGGGTACCGGTGAGGTTGGTTCGCGCCGCCAGTAACGCTGGCATCGAGCCAAAGACGAGACCGGCTAGCACCGTCACCAAGACGGTGAAGCCCAGCACCTGCGGGTTCAGGGCCGGCACCATGCTGCGCGGCATCTGCGGCGGGATCGCTGATGCCAGAAAGGGAACGCCAATCGATGCCAAGCCGACGCCAGCGGCGCCGCCGAGGACGGCGAGCAACAAACTCTCGGTCAACATCTGACCCATGATTCGTGCTCGCCCAGCGCCGAGGGCAGCGCGTACAGCGATCTCCTCGCGTCGCGATTCGCCACGAGCCAGCAGCAGGTTGGCGATGTTGGCACAGGCGATCAGGAGAACGAAGCCGACCGCGGCCATCAGCACAGAAACCAAGATGGTATCGACGCGACCGGGGAATAGGTCACGGGCCTTGAAGGCATTGGCGCGGCGCTCGTTGAGTTTCTCGGGATACTCCAATGCCAGGGTGGTTGCGATCGCTGCCATCTGCTGGTGGGCACGGGCGACGGTGGTGCCATCAATGAGTCGGCCGACAGCCATGAGACTTCGATCGTCGATGGAGCGTAGAGCTCTTGCTTCGGGGCCGAACACCAACGGCCGCCACAGGGCGACGGTGGCGTCGAAGAATTCGAAGGTTTCGTCCATCACGCCGATCACAGTATGCGCGGTACCGTCAATCTCGACGCTGCGGCCGACGACAGTGGGATCGCCGCCGAAACGGCGCACGAAGAGCTGATGGCTCAGGATCACGACATTCTCAGATCCGGCGATGTCCTCGCCGTCGGCGAATGTGCGTCCATGGATAGCGGCAACTCCCAGGGTGTCGAAGAAGTTCGCCGTTGCGGTGCTACCGTTGAGCTGCTCAGACGGTCCGTCGCCAGTTAGCCGGACGGTCCCCGACGTCGTGGCGGCGAAGCTATCGAAGACATCCTGACGCTCGCCCCAATCCAGGAAGTTGGCGGGTGCAACGCCGGCTTGATCGTCCGCTTCCTTGGGGTCAGTCTCCAGCACCAGGACGATGCGTGCGGGGTCGTGGAAGGGGAGCGGCGAGAAGAGGAAGCTATAGACGATGCTGAAGATGGTGCTGTTGCCGCCGATCCCGAGAGCTAATGAGAGGATGGCGACCGTTGTCATCATCGGACTCTTGGTCAGCATACGAATGGCGTAGCGGGCATCTTTCAACATCGGCGGCTCCTCGGTTGGCGGTGTTGTCCGTCATTAGGAGGACGCCGGTGAGTGCAGGTTTGTTACATCTCGTCATTTCGAACCGCCCCCGTTGACCTGACGAGGTGATCGAAGGGGATGCGCGGGGCTAGCTCGGCCTGAACAACTTCCTGGTAGACAGCCTGAGGAACAATGACCTCGGAGCAGAGTCCAGGTAGCAGATGCAATTAACCGCTTCGACTCAGGCGTCTTTGTCAGTCTAGGCATGGCGCTCGGTCGCCGCGAGCTCGCGTTTTCGTCGCAATTCAGCTCGTTGAGTCTTGCAGACCGCGTCGTTTGATCTCGAAGAGGCTACTGGCAGCGCTCAGCAGGTGTCCTTGAGCATCGATTTCGGTTGGCTGGGGGCAGAGAAGGCGTCGTTCGGCGATGTGTTGACCAGTGTGCTGTCCAAACTGCCCGACGCATCCGATGTTTTGGCGAGTATGCTGTCCAAACTGCTCGACGCATCCGATGTTTTGGCGAGCATGCTGTCCAAACTGCTCGACGCATCCGATGTTTTGGCGAGTTTGCTGTCCAAACTGCTCGACGCATCCGATGTTTAGACGAGTATGCAGTCCAAACTGCCCGACGCATCCGATGTGTTGGACGGGTTGAGCTTCCAACTTGGTCGAAACATCAACTGTGAGATCGTCTCGCCGACATCAGATGTAAGTGACAGACATCTAAAGAGCTAGCGGTATTTTCCACCGGCTCCCCAAGAGGGAAATCTATCATGAGTCCTGTTGGGCAATAGCCTCAAGGGGAGGGGACGATGATCCCGTGTCGCAGCGCGTAGCTCACGACCTGTGCACGGTTGTGCAGATGTAGCTTGTCGAGGATGTTGCGGACGTGGAACTTGATGGTATTCAAGCTGATCCCAAGTTCCCTGGCGAGGGCCCGATTGGAGGTCACTCCTTCCACCATCGCCTGAAGAACCTCCATCTCACGGTTGGTGAGAGCATCGGGATCTTTAGTTTTCGAAACCGCCATCTCAGGCTTGGCGAACTCGGTCAAGAGCTTGCGTGCCAGGTCGGGGGTCAAGGCCGGCTCGCCCCGCGCCACGCCTTCGAGGTGGGCCAGAAACACGTCCGCCTCGAGGTCCTTGAGCAGATAACCTTCAGCTCCCGACTTGATCGCCTCGAAGAGGTCCCGGTCTTCATTCGAGGCGGTCAGCACCACAACTTTGACCTCCGGGAGCTCGGCGCTGATCAGCCGGGTCGCGGCGAGGCCGTCCATCTCCGGCATCGCCAAATCCATCAGCACGATGTCCGGACGGTGGCGGCGAGCTTGCTCCAGTGCTTCGCCACCGGTGCCTGCTTCTCCCACAACCTCTTGGCCGCGAGCGGTGAGCAGGCTACGCAGGCTGGCCCGAAACAGGGTGTGATCATCTGCGATGACTAGTCTCATGTTTGCCTCGATTTCTGAGACTACTTTACCAGGTGAGTGGCGAGCTATGTATTCGCGAGGAAAGATTCGAGCAGTTCGCCAGCAAGCTTCATGAAGTCCCGTTCACTGACGACTCCTACCAGACGATCATCCTCCACCACTGGCAAACACGCGATCCCATGTTGCTTCATCAAAGCCATAGCGTCGAGTGTCGAGGTCTGCGGTCCGCAGGAGACGATGTGATTCTGCATCACCTCGCGAACTGCGATCGGCTGCTGCGAATCGGGACGGCGGGTCAGCGCCCTCAACAAACATCGGTGCGTGACCAAACCTACCAGGCGGTGGGTGTTGTCCTCCACCGGTACATGGCGGATGTGCTTCCAGTCCATCAAGCTGGCGACCAGATCAATGACCTCGTCCTCGTGAACAGTGAAAAGGTCGGTTGTCATTAGGCTACCGACGCGGTTGAAAAGCTGCCGGTTGAGGTGAGTCTCTCGCGGCTCCGCCAGTGACCAAAGATGAACGGGAAGTCCCTTCTCCTGGCGGCTGAGGTTTGCCGCTGTAAGGCAGGCCAGCCGTTCGGCGGGTGTGCCTTCCTCGGCGAGCTCCGCCAAAGAGCCGAGCATCCATTGGCTTCCGGTCTGGCGACTGCGGACGCGCTCTTCGATGACGTCGAGATATCGGTTGGCGTCGTCGCTGTCGAGGAGCGCCCCGAGTCCGGCGCGGGCACGGGGGAGCAGTTCGTCGCGCAGCAACGTTTCGGCCGGTAACACCCGGCCATCGAGCCATTTGAATTGGGCTTCGAGTCCGAAGCGCGCAGCGGCGAGAAAATTCTCTCGAACGGCGCCGAAGTCTAGATGATCCCTGATGTCGGTAACTTCGTCGGCCAGCGCTTTCATCGATCCGAACCACAATGCGGCATTAGCCACTTCGTCGATCACGGACGGTCCTGCCGGTAATACTCGATTTTCGATCCGTAAGTGAGGTTTGCCGTCAGTGATGCCGTAACACGGACGATTCCAGCGGTAGACGGTGCTGTTGTGGAGGCAGAGGGCTTTCAGTTTTGGAGTGATGTCTTGGGCGAGGAGAGCGGCGGGATCCTCGTCGATCTCGGTGGCGATCAGTAAACGAAACCGGCTCAGGTCCTCGCGGAATATCTCCATCACCGAGTCCTTGACCCAGCGCTCGCCGAAGGTTACTCGCGGTTGCTGCTGACGGTGATGGGAGAATTGGCCTCGGGTGTCCACCGATTGCCTGAACACGGCGATACGCGTCTCGCGCCAGAGCCGCTTGCCGAACAGCAGCGGCGAATTTGTCGCTGCTGCGAGGGTTGGCGCGGCCAGCGCCTGAGCGATGTTGTAAAGGCGAGCGAAGTTCGCTGGCTCGACCTGCAAGTGGAGCTGAAAACTGGTGTTGCTGGCTTCCAGCATCACGCTGTCATGGCTGATCTTCAGCTCGTCACGTCCGCGAATGTGGAGCTCGAACTCGCGTCCCCGAACTCGGCGAACGGCATCCGCGAGGGCGGAGTAACGCGGTATCGGCGTCATGCTGTCGAGTCCGAGGTCAGACTTGTCGAGGGTCGGCAGGATGCCGGTCAAGAGAACATGAGCGCCGAATTGCTCGGCGCCTCGCCTCGCCTTCGTCAGGACTTCGTCGAGCTGAGCCTCGAGGCGACTGAGGCAATCCCCGGCGAGGGGCAGGGGATCGAGGTTGGCCTCGATATTGAATTTTGCGAGCTCGGTGGTGAAGTGGGGATCGTCGATCGCCGCGAGTACTTCGAGAGCCAGTGGCGCCGCGAGATAGCCATCGTCGATGAGGAACATTTCCTGCTCAGCGCCGATCCGGGT
>JAJCXQ010000788.1 GCA_029263355.1 Acidobacteriota bacterium
AAGGGCTTTTTGGATTGCCGAGCTCCGTCGATCTGCCCATCTGGGCAGCCTGGTTGTCGATCTCGATGTTCTGCTTCGTGTGCGTCCAGCTGTTGAATCGAAAGATACGCGCTTATGAGGTGGTGAGCTGATGGCACCCGAGCAACACGCCGCTTCCAACGAAGACGCGATCGTCTTCGAGAATGTATCGAAATTTTATGGCGAAGTCCTGGGCGTCAATCGCATCACCCTGAAGTTCCAACCCGGAATCACTGGATTGGTGGGCCCGAATGGATCTGGCAAAACAACACTGATGAATCTGATGACCGGTCTGCTGCGGCCTACACATGGAGGAATACGAGTTCTCGGCGTGTCTCCAGATCAGCCGCACAAGCTTTTCTCCCGCCTCGGCTACAGCACACAATTCGATTCATTCCCCGGCGGAATGAGCGGCTATCAGTTTATTTACTCCTACTTGCGAGTCCATGGCTTCCCTCACAGCGAAGCACACAACCTCACCTGGCAGGCACTGGAACGAGTTGCCCTGACCGACGCCGCCAAACGTAACGTGGCGGGCTACAGCAAGGGTATGCGCCAGCGGGTGCGTCTCGCTCAGGCGATCAGCCACAATCCGCGAGTGTTGGTTCTCGACGAGCCATTGAATGGTCTCGATCCCATGGCGCGGGCCGAAGTGATCGACATCTTCAAGGACCTCGCCGATACCGGCTGCCACCTGATCATCTCGAGCCATATTCTGCATGAGGTCGACATGATCGCGGATCGCGTAGTGTTGTTGTCGAGTGGCTATGTGGTTGCTGAGGGAGAGATCGGCGGTGTCCGAACCGAGATGGGCAACCATCCGATCCAGGTCCTTATCCGTTGCAACAAACCATCGATCGTCGCCGCGCGCTTATTCGACCATGACGACGTCGTCGAGGCGTCTCTCCACGAGGATCACCAAGGACTCGAGATTCGCACTCGCGACGCAGATCGTTTTTATTCGCACTTGAACGAGATCGTGCTTGCCGAAGAGATTGATATCGATACCGTGACCGTGGCGGATGCCGATGTTCGTGCGGTGTATCAATATCTGATCGGCCACGAAGGAGAAGCCAGATGACTGCTGTCGCCACCCGGCCATCCAACACGTCCCAAGGCCCTAGCGCGCCGGGTTTAGACTGGCGACTGATCGGCCGTCAGATCCTTGGCATCTTGCGGCTCGAGGTGCGTCGCAACCTGTTTAGCCGCCGAGCTTTTGCGCTTTATTTTCTCGCCTTCGCGCCGGTCGCGGTATTTATGATTTGGACGATCTCACCCGCCACGAATTATTTTTCCGGCCCGGCAGAGGCGGTAGCTCAGGTATTTGCGGCGGTCTTCGTCGGCTATCTACGCACCGTCATCTTCTTGAGTGCACTCATCACGTTCATGAGCCTGTACCGTTCGGAAATTCTCGAACGTAGCTTGCACTACTATTACCTGACACCGGTGCGGCGATGGGTGCTCGTTGTCGGAAAGTATTGTTCAGCTCTGATTTCGTCCTGCTGCGTCTTCGCCGTCAGCACGTCGATGTTATTCCTATTGACGTGTCTACCCTGGGGACCTGGGGCCGCATCGCGATACATCCTGCAGGGGCCCGGATTCGCAAACTTGTCCGCCTATGTTGGTATCGCGATGATGGCATGTCTCGGCTACGGGGCGGTTTTCCTGCTAGTGGGTTTGTTCTTCCGCAACGCCATCATCCCGGCGGCATTTATTTGGGGTTGGGAATGGATCAACTTTGGACTTCCGGGCGTGCTCAAGAAGATCAGTGTTGTTCACTATCTGCGCTCGCTTTATCCGATTCCGTTGCCTGAAAACATGGCCGAAACCTTTTTCGCCGTCGCCTCCGATCCGACCTCTCCTTGGATCTCAGTGCCAGGCCTGATGCTGTTCACCGCCTTGGTTCTCACTTTCGCTGGCTGGCGTGCGGGCCGGATGGAAGTCAATTACGAAGGCGACTGAGACTGGTTCCGGTCCCCTGTGGACTGCGCGCGCAGCTGCGTAACTCGCCTCGGCGCCAGCGAGTTCGGAGCTGCTGCGCAGCCCACAAGGTCGACCGAGCCCTCGATGCGTTCCTGGATGGAAACTTGCTAGTCGTCGACCTCGAACACGAGGCCGACGACGGCCCCTAGGCTGACGTTGATCACCGCACCGCGTCCACGCGGCATCATGCGGGCGTAAGTGCCACCATAGGCTCCGCCGTAGACGAACGACCCCCACACCACCTCGTGGGGGTAACAGCCGTCCTCTCCTGCCTGGAAGATGTAGGGCACAGGCTCGAGGTACTTCTGGACCACCCAGCCTCCAGATTCGAGAGCGGCTGCAACCCCCGACGCCCACTCCTCCTCGTCCATCGAACGCCCCACCAGGATGTCCTTGCCGGCGTGAGATTGCCCCGCCTTGAGAACCAATTCCTCACGATGGTTGGCGAGCAGGTCGGAAAACGAGATCTTGCGCCCTTCGTAGATCGTCGGACCGCGACTGACCAGACGAGTCCAAGGTATGTAGGTGCGGATCAGCTCACGCTCTTCAGAGGTAAAAAGACGCGAGCCTTCCAGCTTGGAGAGCAGAGCCAGGCTTCTCTTGTCCCCGAGAACCAGACTGATCGGGCCGGTATAGAGGTTGACGAGACCCGCTTTGAAAGACCGGAAGAGTGCCCGGCTGACGTCGGTGATTCGGTCTTGCTGCTCAAAAACGGCATCGTAGCGCACGCCACCCGCCCACACCTCACCGCCACGTAGTTCGACCTGCGACATTGGAACGATCGACACCTGGCCGGTCCAACCGTCACCCACTTCCTCCAACACCGCAGCGTATTCCCGTTGATAGATCTCGCGCGGGTGGTCGTCCGTCGACCACACCTCGGTATCGGTGGCGACAAACAGCAGGTTGATCTGTCGATTCCGTGGCACCGGACTAGCGATGCTGCTGCGAACGATGTTGCGTAAGAAGACTCGGATCGAATTGGTGAACCTCGGCGTGATGGCCACGGCCTCAAAAAACCCGGCGACGACGGGGTCACGAAGATAGGGTGGCGCAAACGCAGTGTCCTGCCAGCCACCCACGCTGCCGGCGTTGACTTCGAGACATTGCAGACCATCACACGTATCGAAGAGATCGACGCGGCAAATAGCCGGCTCGAATCCAGTGGGTTCGCTGATCAGCAATTGCGCAAGCCCCTCGCTCTCGAGCTGAAAGAAGTCTGCGACCGACTTGGCATCGTTATCGAAGATGCGGCGGGGAATTTCCTGGACGAGCCTCGCAAGCCCTACGCTGACACGTTCGAGCTCTCGGTTGCGAGCCGAGCTGATCAGCGTAGGCCATGGTTGAATGCCGTACCGCTGCTCCTTCGGCATACCCGGAACGTTGGGTATGACCTCCCGCAACGAAGCGAACATCGTTTCGAACGCGCTGCGGCGGACGAGTTGCGGGTGACGTTCGACAAAATCGAGGAAACTTGCCGCCGCATGCGACAGGTTTTCCTGCGTCGATCGATCGCTGGCAGAGAAGGCCGCGGCGGGTCGTTTTCCCGTCATGGAACCGTCCGCGATACCCGAAGGCGAACGCCCGAATAGATCTTTATCTCTGGACTCTGCTGCCATGATGAGGGCTCCTGTTCACCACTTTACGATGTGCTTCGCTATAGCTTCGAGATTCTTCTGTAGCTTTCGAACTCGACCTTGAATCTTTGC
Source organism: Acidobacteriota bacterium (assembly GCA_029263355.1). Classification (GTDB taxonomy): domain Bacteria; phylum Acidobacteriota; class Thermoanaerobaculia; order Multivoradales; family J023; genus JAAELT01. The sequence continues at coordinate 3,711 of JAJCXQ010000788.1, forward strand.
ACGGATAAACAGCTTGCCCAAGTTGCTGAGCAAAAAAACTTACTATACACTTCGGCTTCAACCCTTCTCTGGGAAACATCTTTTTGCCATTGAATGTTCCTGCGTTTTCTGCGGGACGACTGACTACTTAGACGCAATTGTTTTGCAATTACGCCTGAGTGTTTTGCGACCACTGCCGAGTCCAGGCGAATTGATCGTTCGAGCCAAGTCTTGATTGATCGGTTGAGCCAGGCCTTGGTGGACCACCAAGACTGATGTCACCCATGGGGTGGCTCGGACGGAGAAGACATCATGATGTCGAGAATGGATCTCTGGCGGGGTATAGCGATGCTGCTCTTCGCCGGTTTCGTGACGCAGTCAGCGGCAGCGGACGAACCGCGTTTCGAGGGACTGTGGAGCGGCGCTATCGTTTTCAAAGCTGCTGAATTGGAATTCGAAATCACCGTCGAGGTTGGCCGCGATCCGCAAGGCGAGTTGGTCGGCACCATCGACCAGCCAGCCGAGCGCATGATCTTCCATCCGCTCGAATACGTCAGAACCGAGGGCAAGAAGGTTACCTTCGAATTCCTCAAGAACTCCGAGAGTCGAGGGCCCAACGCCCCCTTCACTTTTATTGGCGAGATCTCGGAGAACGGTCAGCGGATCGAAGGGCACTTAGTTGAGCACCGCGGCAACATTCCATTTTACCTCGAGCGACTCGGCGAGCCCGGCAGCGAACGGCGGACGGTTGATGCGCCGCAGGTTGATGATCTCACGGAAAGCAGCGAGGAACTGAAGACCGCTTTCAACGACGACGCCGGTAACGTCCGCCTGGTATTGCTGCTGTCACCTACGTGAACGGTCTGCCTTTTGAGCGCCCGTGTGGTGCAAAAGTACATCCTCGACGAAGTCAATGACCCAAGACTCAAGGTTTACGCGGTTTGGGGCCCCATGCTGGGAGATGAAAAAGCGGAAGATGCGACAACTGCTACCGCTTTCTTACACGACTCACGGTCGACCCACTTCTGGACTCCCTTCCACGCCGTAGCGAAGCTGTTCCAAGGTCCCGCCGGCCTACCGGAGGACGAGTTGGCTTGGGATACCTTCCAGCTGTTCTCACCAGCAGCCGAATGGGGGAAAACACCCCCACAACCTGCCTACGTCATGCACGTTGAGAAGTCGCTGCCGAAAGATCAGCGACTGAACGGCAACAAGCTACGGGGACAGATCGAGGCGCTGCTGTCGACGACTGGCTCGGCCAGCCAGCAGTCGTCGGACTGAGCAACCCGCCTAGCAACCCGCTAGAGCGCCGAAGCGGCTGGATGGGCTGGGCAAACGTCAGCGGCAGGGCAGGAGCAGGGGCCGCTGACGCGGGTCGAAGACTGCACCACGAGAATTAGCGAGATCGAACTATGCGTAAAAGCCAACACACTTTAGAACGCGGCTCGGCAAGGATGTCTGCCGCTCACGGCACAGGCCCCCGCTCCAAGAAGCCTCGATCTGAGGATTCGGGAATTCCCAGTTTCACGGGTACGGCCTGCGTCCACGAGCTGTTCGTAGCGCAGGCGGCGCGAACTCCCGACGCCTCCGTATTGGTCACGGCCGAAGGTTGCTTGACCTATGGTGACCTCGACCGACGGTCGAATCGACTGGCCCGTTACCTACGGCAGCTTGGGGTTGGTCCCGAAGTCTTGGTAGGGGTAGCCCTCACCCGTTCGGCAGAGCTCGTGATCGCTCAACTCGGCGTCCTCAAGGCAGGGGGCGCTTACCTATCTCTCGCCCCCGACGATCCACCGCGGCGATTGCACTTCATGCTCGAGGACTCTGGGGTCGAACTGCTGCTCACCTGGGGGCAGAAGATGGCCGACGACTCGGCCTCTAGCGCTCGCCAGATCGATCTCGCGGCCGAATGGTCCGGGGTCGAAGGTCAGAGCGCCGAGCGTTTGCCTTGTTCTGTGACGGCAGCGAACCGCGCTTACGTGATCTACACCTCGGGCTCCACAGGTCGGCCCAAAGGTACCGAGCTCGTCCATGCCGGCCTCTACAGCCTGGTGAGCTGGCACCAGCGCAGCTACGGTGGTGGACTTGGTGATCGCGCCACCCAAGTCGCCAGCCCCGCTTTTGACGCCTCGGTGTGGGAGATCTGGCCCACCATCACCGCCGGCGCCACGCTGGCGATCCCGGCCGATGCGACGCGAGCTGAGCCGGCTGCGCTGTATCGATTCATGGCGGAGCGAGCGATCACCCAAACCTTCCTGCCGACTCCAATCGCCGAAGCGATGCTACAGGAGCCTCAGCCCAGAGGCCTCGCTTTGGAAACGCTGTTGGTGGGAGGTGACAAACTCCACCAGCCGCCTCCGGCGGGATTGCCATTCCGCGTCGTCAACCATTACGGACCGACCGAAGATACGGTGGTCTCGACAGCCGGCGAGGCGGCGCCGACGAACAACGGTAACTCGATGCGGGCGCCGTCGATTGGTCGATCGATCGACAAGACTACTGTCTGGCTCCTGGATCGTGGGTTTCAGCCCGTCTCACCCAATTCCCCCGGCGAGCTAATCGTCGGCGGCGTCGGTTTGGCCCGCGGCTATTTGCGTCGTCCGGCATTGACCGCTGAACGTTTTGTGCCCGACCCGTTCAGTGGCAAGGGTGAACGCCTATACCGAACCGGCGACCTGGCCAGCGCCCGCCCCGACGGCGACATCGATTTCCTCGGCCGCCTGGATCACCAGGTCAAGGTCCGCGGCTTCCGCATCGAGCTGGGTGAAATCGAGGCGGTGTTGGAAGAAGATCCCACGGTCCGCACGAGCGTCGTCCTGGCACGACGCCAAGGAAGGGAAGAAGCGCGGCTGGTGGCCTACGTCGTACCCCAAAGTGGGACGCTCGCACCTGATCTGCTCGCTGACCTGCGGCGACGGTTACCGGCGCACATGGTGCCGACAGTGTTGATGGAGCTGACAAAGCTGCCCTTGACCCCCAACGGCAAAGTAGACCGCGCTGCTCTCGAACAGCTCGAGCTGCCGGCGGAAGATCTTGGAAACGAGGCCTACACGGCCCCTGCGACACCGACCGAAGAAACCCTGGCCAAGATATGGCAGGAGCTCTTGGGGATCGAGAGGGTCGGCACCCACGATAGCTTCTTTGCGCTCGGCGGGCACTCTCTACTCGCTGGTCGGCTCGTATCGCGGGTGCGCCGAGACTTGGAGGTCGAGGTTCCACTAACGGATCTCTACGACGCGCCGACCATCGCCGGCCTTGCCGGCAAGCTCAGAGGCGGCGACCGGGGCGAGGCGCTGCCACCGATCGAGCTGGTGCGACGTGATCAGCCAATCCCCTTGTCTTTCCCCCAGGAACGCGTGTGGTTTCTGCATCAGCTGGCCCCTGGCAATATCGCCTACAACGCCAACGCGACGTTTCGCTTTCGTGGCCCGATGAGACCGGACATCTACCAGCGGGTGCTGACCGAGATCGTGCGGCGCCACGAGGTTTTCCGGACCCGTTTCCCGATTCGCGACGGGCGACCAGTACAAGAGATCGATGAACCGATGGCGGTTCTTCTGCCGGTGATCGATCTGTCGCACCTGACCCCAGAGCGACGTGAGGCGCATGCCGAAGAGCTGATCTACGACGAACTACGGCGCCCCTTCGAAATCGAAAATTTGCCGCTTGCCCGATGGTCGATGTTACGCCTGGACGCCGACGATCACATCCTGGTTCAGGTCGAATTCCACTACGTTCACGACGGCTGGTCGTTTGCACTCTTGCTGCGCGAATCGAAAGCACTCTACGAAGCTTACGCCGCCGGTCTGCCGTCGCCACTGCCAGAGCTACCGATCCAGTACGCCGACTTCGCCGCCTGGCAGCGCCAGTGGATGCAGGGTGAGGTCCTCGATCGTCATCTCGACTATTGGACTCAGCGGCTGGCCGGAAGCCCGGCGGCCCTCGAGCTGGCGACCGATCGTCCACGACCAAAATTTCACAGCTTCAACGGCGCTGCGCCCCGGGTCGAGCTCGATTTCGACTTTTACAGTCGACTGAGCCAACTCGGTCGCGAACAGGGGGTGACGCTGTTCAGCACCATGCTCGCGACCTTCAAGATCCTCCTCCATCGCTATAGCGGAGCACTCGACATCTTGGTCGGAACCGCCGCCGCCAACCGCCGCACGAGTGAGATCGAAAAGATCATCGGCATGATCGTCAACAGCCTCGTCCTGCGTACCAGTTTGGCTGGCGAGCCGACGTTCGGCGAATTGTTGCACCGGGTCCAAGATACCTGGCTCGGAGCCTACAGCTATCAAGACATGCCGTTCGACAAGTTGGTCGAGCGTTTGTCGCCCGACCGTGATCTGTCTCGCAATCCCTTGTTCCAGGTGATGTTCAGCTTTCACGACTCCGCCGTCCCAGCTTTGGAATTCTCCGGTCTCAGCGGTGGAGTGCTCGAGCGTCACAATGGCTCGGCGAAATCCGATATCAACATCATCTGCATTCCGCGCGGTGAGCAACGAATCGGGCAGGCCCATCGCGAAGGCATCAGTCTTATCTGGGAGTACGCCTCCGACCTATTCGACGCCTCTACCATCGAGCGCATGGTGGGGCACTACAAGAATCTGTTGCGAGCCGTAGCGGCGAATCCGGCGCAGCGGCTTTCGGAACTGCCGTCGCTGAGTGCCGCCGAAACCCACCAGCTGCTGGAATGGAACGATAGCCGACGCAACGTGCCTGGGGAAGCTTCGCTACCGGTGCTCTTTAGCCGCCAAGCCCAGGACACCGCGGACGCAACCGCGGTGATCTGTGGCGACCAGCGGATGAGTTACGGCGAGCTCGATCGTCGCAGCGACGTCCTGGCCCAAGTCTTGAGCCGCCGTGGAATCGGAGGCGCCGAGGAACGTTTGGTGGCGGTAGCGCTCGAACGCTCCATCGACATGATTGTTGGCCTGCTGGGGATCCTCAAAGCGGGCGGCGCCTACGTGCCCCTCGACGCCAGCTATCCGGCGGAACGATTGACGTTCATGCTGGAGGACGCCAAACCTGCTCTGTTGGTCAGCCAGCGGCGGGTCGTCGAACGGCTACCCAAACCATTACCCGATGGCCTGGCGCAGCGTCTGGTGCTGCTCGATGCTAACGACTGGGATGGCGACGACTGGGACCGTCTCGACGCGGCCACCTCCAAATCACACGATGCAGGGTACCCACAGGTCCAACCCAACGGGCTCGCCTATGTCATCTTCACCTCCGGCTCCACCGGCCGACCGAAAGGTGTCCAGGTTCGCCATCGAGCCTTGGCCAACTTCCTCTCCGCGATGGCCAGTCACCCCGGTATGACATCGAACGACACGCTGCTGGCAGTCACCACGCTGTCGTTCGACAT
>JAJCXQ010000789.1 GCA_029263355.1 Acidobacteriota bacterium
TATCCCCTCGAACAGATCGAGGGGAAGGTGCCTGACTATGTTCGAGGCTCTTATTATGTCAATGGCCCGGCAGGCCTGAAGAAGGGTGAGCTGAGCTACCGGCACTGGCTCGATGGTGACGGCATGGTTGCCGCTCTGCACTTCAACGACGAAGGTGTTCAGTTTGTCAGCCGCTACGTCCGCGGTACTAAGTATGTAACGGAGGAAGAAGCTGGTCGGGCAGTTTTTCGAACCTTTGGAACCGGGTTCGAGGGAGACCAGTTGAAGCGAGGTCTTGGCCTGGAGTCACCCGTCAACGTGAGTGTCTGGCCCTGGGGTGACACCCTATTGGCGTTCGGTGAGCAGGGGTTACCCTGGGAGCTCGATCCACAGACCCTCGAGACGCGAGGTGAGTACACGTTCAATCGTCGCCTGAACGCGATCAGCCCGTTGTCAGCACATCCGAATATTGACCCTGGCTCCGGCGAGATGTTCAACTTCGGAATCTCCTTCTCGGCCCGGCATCCATCCCTCAACCTCTATCGTTTCGCCGATTCCGGCGAGCTCCTGGTCCGCAAACGGCTCCCCCTCGAACTGCCGTGCTCGGTCCACGACTTCGGGCTGAGCTCGAGCTATGTGGTCTTCTACCTGAGTCCGTACGTTCTCGACGTCGAGGCCGTGATGCGTCGTGGCCAGACTCTGATGGAGGCCTTGGCGTGGCAGCCAGAGCACGGCAGTCGCCTGCTTGTCGCATCGCGAGAGACTGGCGAGCTAGTGGCTAATGTACCGATCGGCGCCAGCTATTGTCTGCATTTGATCAACTGTTTCGAAGCAGATGGGCAGCTGACGGTGGATGTCGTCGAGCTCGAACAGCCGGTCTACGACCAGTATTCGGTTCCCGAGTTCTTCACCGATGTCCGACTTGCCTGGCCGAAGCGTTATGTTGTCGACCTAGGGAAGAAGGAGGTCGCCGAGACCCATACCTTGGATTATCGCGAAATGTGCGATTTCCCGGCGATCGATCCTCGTTCCGGCGGAAACGAGACCCGCGACTTCTGGGTGCTTGGAATCTCAGCCTCAAAGAAGGTGGGACGGAAATTCTTCGACAAAGTCGTGCACGCGAATTGGCAAACTGGCGAGATTGAGGCCTACCAGGCGCCGCTTCACCACTACTTCGGCGGCGAGCCAATTTTTCTAGGCGATCCAGCAAATGCGGATCGCGGGACGATCATCTGCCAGCAGTTTGATGCCGAAACCGAAACTTTTGCGTTCCTGATGTTCGACGCTTTCGACATTGCTCGCGGACCGGTGGCCAAGCTCAACCTCGAGGAACCGATTCATCTTGGGTTCCACGCGTCGTTTCGACCGGCAGCCTGACAGACTGCCGACGGGCAGCTAGGCGTAACAGAGTGCCGACGGGCACCTAGGCGTAACAGAGTGCCGACGGGCAGCTTGGCGTGAGCCGTCTCGGGCTGGCGCCCCGAGTTGCAATCCGAAGAACTAGACGTCTGGCCAGCGAATCAAGGAGCCGTCCGCCCACACGATGTCTTGGTCGAAATCTGTGGCGAGGAAGGGGCCGATCGGGATCTCGTCGCCATCGCAGGCATCTGGGGTTGAATCTCGGGCCACGGCGCACAGTAGTAGCTGCTGCTCACTCTGAGGATTCGTGTTCATGTAGTACCGAAGATCGCTGCCCCAAGGATCCTCCTCAGGCACCGACTGCATATAGAAGAATGTGTCGGAGGGATGTAGGTAATTGAAAATCACCTCGTAATCGAGCCGGGCGAAGTCGCCTACGTTGTAGGTCTTACTGGCCCCCGCCGATGCAGCACCGTTTTGATCCGTGAACCAATTCATCCAAGCTGTGCCAATGAGTCGCAGCTCACCCATCGTACGTCTCTGTTTGGCCTTTTGGACAGCATCGAGCAGGTTGGGTATCAGGATCGAGGAGATGAGTCCGATGATCGCCACGACCAACAACAACTCGATGATTGAAAAACCTCTCTGACGGTTACGATCGAGCATCACTCTACTCCCAACTTAGGTTCGGCCGCGAAGAACATGAAATCGACGGCGATTGGCGGTGATGGCATGATTGGACTTAGCCGCGTTTCCTTGGTCCGAGATTTAACAAAGCCCCTGATCTCGCGAGCCCGCCGCCTCTTGGCAACTTCGGCTTGACAACTTTGGATCTAGCTGCAAATCCAAGGTCATTCTTGCTGAGGGCTAATCTGCAGACAGATGATAGCACAAATGCTGCAATACTTCAAGCCTCCGCAGCGTTCAGCATGTCTTCGTTGGCTGCTATCTACGTTACAGAATTGGCTTGGGCGGTTGCCAGAAAGGATAACAAGTGTTGGCCTGTCTCTGTTGGTTTCTCGGTCATCGGAAAGTGACCACACTCAGGGATGACGGCAATTTCGGTCGTTCTCATCATCGATTGCACGACGTCCGGGGTCGAAGGGTGGATCACTTGGCTTTCCGCGCCTTGAAGAACGAGAGTTCTGGTCTTGATTTCTGGTAGCAGCAGGTCGAGGAGATTGGCCCGCTCGCCCTCACAAGTCTCTTTCCACATCTTCAGATAGAGAACGCGATGTTTCGCGGCATGTTCGGCTCGCTGCTTCTTGAGCGCCGCTGGCATATTGATCGGCTTGTGATAAACGAATCCTAGCAAGTTGTTGTAGGCCGCCGAGTTGGCGATCACCATCGGATTGCGATCGAGCTCAAGCATCTTATCGAGCTCGCTCTGATAAGGCACATGGATCCCGAAAGGCTCGATCAGAGTGAGGCTTGTGACCTCTTGGGCCGCCGCATAAGTGATCGCTGCAGCGATGCTGCCGCCGATTGAATGCCCGACCAGATGGTAGCTCTGGAGCCTGAGTTGTTGGATCAGAGCCCGCACTCTCTTGGCCTGGCTCGTGATATCGTAGGGAATGTCCGGATTCTTCTCGTTCTGGCCGAATCCAGGAAGATCAGGAGCTATCACCCGGTAGCCTTGCTGCGTAAGCTGGTTACCCAGCTCATTCCAGATCTCCTTGTCGCCGGCGAATCCGTGTAGCAGCAGGACCGTCGCTGCGTCTGGCTGTGGGCCACTATCCAAGTACCAGACCTGCTGCCCAGCTGCCTGGATGGTTTTCTGGTGGAGGAGCCCCAGGCCTCGGCGCAAGATCTCCGCCGTTTGCACTTTCTGGGTTTCCTGCAGTTGCCGGGCTTGTTGGCGCCGGTCCTTCCGCGATTCCAAGTTGCGCTTCAGCACCCCTTTTTGTTGCTTCTTCTGGCGAGATTCACGAAGCGCCTGTATCCAACCGAATCGCCTGGCCAGATAGACAAAGATCAGAACGACAATGAGGGCCAGTCTGATCTTTTCCGAGGTCGTCATTCTTGGTGGCTCCTGCGCGGTATTGGATGGATCTGGCTCGCGTGCTGTGGAGGATAAGGCAGTGGATTGTCGCGGTTAATACGTATTGTTATAATTCGATGTTCACGGAGCCGGGATACGTTCCTAGGCTTATTGGTATATAATACATATGTAAAATTCGCCATGAGCCTCTTGGTAGAGCCTCTCAGAGTAGGCATCAATCTACAGGTCCGTAGGATTATATGTGATAGGAGACGGATTCTGATCCGTTTTCCCTTAACAGGCACTGGCAAAAGTCAGACCGCGCTGAGAACGGTCCTTTTTCGCCAACTCTGCGTTTTGAAATCTCTAGAGATCACCAACATCCATGCGATTTCAAGCCTTGATCGTTCCACGCCGGTTGGCGAAAAAATTCCGCGCTCTCAGCGCGGAGCACTTTCACCACGGCCTGCTAAACGAGCCCGCTTTCCTTAAACGAGCTTTCATTTAGCGAGCTTTCATCTAACGAGCTCTGTGTGAGGCGACAGATCCTGTTCTGGCGGGCGAGTCACTCGAAAACGACGACTCGGATCGACACGAGCGGGGTGTCGAGCTTCTAGCCAGCCACCGAGCGGCGAACGACAACCAAGGTTCTATCGTCCGGGAAAGGCTCGCCACGAACGAAATCCTCGAGATCGTTGCCGATCGCTGCCGCCAGTTCTAGCAACGCGGCATCACGATGCCGAATGCAGACAGTAGACAGACGCTCGAGACCGTACTCCTCGTCGTCTGGATCGGTTGGCTCAGTGATGCCATCGGTATAGAGAAAGAGTGTGTCGCCCGGCTCGAGAGACGTGGTGCCCGCGTCGTAGGGGACATCCGGGAGGAGGCCGATAGGAGTGCCGGTCGGGCCAAGAATCTCGGATTCGCCAGAAGCTCGGATCAAGAGGCCTGGGTTGTGTCCGGCATTGGTGTAGCGCAGCTGGCCGCTCTCAGGCTTGAGGATGCCGAGAAAAGCGGTGGCGTATTTCTCCGGTGGCGTGCGACGGAATAGAAGGCCAGAGAGGCGCTCGCAGATCAGCTCGGGTGGAAGGCCATCCTCGATCGGTACCGCCGACAACGCCTCGAGGGACGCGGTCAATAATGAGGCCGCGATTCCCTTGCCGGAGACATCTGCGACCATCAGGACACACTCTCCCCCGGATCGTTCGATCACTTGGTAGTAGTCACCGGACACGCCGCGCGATGGAATGTTGCCAGCATGCAGCTCATAACCCGGTATGTCCGGCAGCTGGTCGGGAAGCAAGGCAACTTGGATACGGCGTCCGAGCGCCAGCTCTTGTTCGAGGCGTTTTCGCTCTGCCGCTTCTTCCAATAGTGCGACATTGCGCAAGCGAAGTGCCGCGATTGAGGCGAGAGAGACCAAGAGCTCCATATCGTCTTCGGAAAACTGGCGGATACCGGCCCGCGAGCTCAAGACGATCATTCCGAGCGTCCCTTTGTCGTCCAACAAAGGCGCCGCAACGAGGGAGCGGATGCCCGTCGCTACGATGCTCTGAGCAGCGGCAAAGCGTTCATCACTCTCGACATCGAACACCAGGGCGGCGAGACCTTTTTCGGTGACCTCGTGGACCAAGCTACGGGAGTAGAAGGTCGGTGCTCCGATCCCTGGCACTGCGCGATGGGCAGCACGTTCGAGCTCGCCATCGTCTTGACGGAGGTAGATGGCGCCTTGTTCCGGGCCGAGATGGTCGAAAACTCGTTCCAGGATGAGTTCCAGCAGCTCGTCGAGCTCCATGGATTGGCCGAGCGCACGATGGACCTCGTTGATCAGATTGAGACGTTCGACATAACGTCGCAGCTCGTCTTCGCTGGCGGCGTTGCTACTCTGTCCGTGGCTCGCGAGCAGCCCCGAGGCTTTGCGAAAGATCGTGTGCTCACCAAAGCCCAGCGCGGCGCTGTCGACCGGTCTAGCGGAGCCGTCCATCGCGAAAACCGAGATCACGCTGCCCGAGATCTTGACCACGTCGCCGGCATGGAGCTGCGTCGGCTCGGCGACGGCGCGCCCATTGAGCATGGTGCCGTTTCTCGAGCCCAGGTCTTCGATCAAGAACCGATCTTCTTCGCGATAGATCCGAGAGTGGTGGCGCGATAGGAATCGATCTTCGAGCACGAGATCCGCACTCGAGGCTCGTCCCAAGACCAGCGAGTCCTCCTCCAAGGGATGATCGAAGGGTTCGCCTTGTACCGGAACCAAGTGTAGCTTGAGCATTAGCGCATCTCAGAGGGGTGGAAGGTCGAAGGACTCGATGCCGAGTCCAGGAGCTGGCGGAATGCGCAAGACCCCGTTCTCGACAACGAAGCCACCCTTTGCGGGGTCGCGAGCCAGGTCGAAGCTGCCATCGAGATCGATGTAACGGGTCGTCGGGCAAGCATAGGCGGCGTGGAGCGCGGCGGCGATCGAGATCGCGCTTTCGTCGTTACAACCCCACATCAATTCGACGCCGGTCGCTTCTGCGATCTGAGCGATACCAAGGGCCGAACTGATGCCGCCGCACTTCATGAGCTTGATATTGAAGATACCGCAAGCCGCGGGCGACTGCACGAGGCTGGCAGCATCTTCTTCCGAGAGCAGACTCTCATCCGCGGCAATGATTCGGCGCAGCTCGTCGGGGAGGGTGCGCATGGCATCGTCGGCGTGGGGTGGAAGTGGCTGCTCGACGAGCTCGATCGCGAGCCCGGAAGTCGCCTGATGGAATCGTTGTGCTTCTGCCAGGCTATAACCCTGGTTGGCATCAACTCGAATCAGAACGTCGCCGCCTACAAATTCCCGTAGCTTGGTGAGGCGCTCGATGTCCGCTTCGAGATCGAGCCCAATCTTGACCTTGAGACACCTGAAACCCCGGCCCAGATACTCTTCGGTTTCGGTCAGTGCGTCCTCGCTCGATTGGATGCCGAGGGTGATCGAAGTCGGTAGAGCAGTGTGGCAGCGGCCGAGGATGTCCACCAACGGCACTCCCACAATCTGTCCAAACAAGTCATGAAGAGCGATGTCGACCGCTGCCCGTGCCGCTGGTGTCGATCGCATGTGCTGTTTTGCGTGTCGGCAGAGCGCGCCGAGGTGGCGGGGATCACGGCCGAGCAGCCAATCCAGCTGATCATCGTCGAGAGCCTGCCAGCAAGCCGTTGTGGACTCGCCCGTCACGTTCTCGGCTGGCGACGCCGAGCCGAGGCCGACCCTTCCGTCGTCGGTGACAATACGCAGAAACATCAGCTCGACGGCGGAGATCGTTTTCGTCGCGATGGTATAGGGCCGTGACAGCTCGACGTCTCGCCGGCTGGCTTCAACCCGCTCGATGTTCATCGTGCGGTCTCCGCTGGCTCAGTGGTTTTGCGCTTTGCAAGCTGCTCTCGTACGATGTTTACCAACCCCGGCATGCCGCCCTTCAAAGGGTGTAACACCGGGATTCCGAGCTCGTCTTCCAAGGCTGTGCGGGTTGATTCGAAGCTCGAGGTTTCCATCTCATGGTCGTTGAGGGTGACCGCCCAAACTTCCGAGCCCAGCAGGCGGATGAGCTCGATCTCTTCAGCGATTGGAGGGATCTCCAGGCCGAGCTCGTCATAGTCTTCGAAGTACCGCCGTCCGGGGGCGTGCTGAAGGATCACGCCGGACGCCCCGCCAGAGATCAGCAGCTCGGAGCCGCAGGGGCCAGATGGGTTCCTCAGCGCCGCCTGACCCTCGATCAAGATGACCTCCGGATCGGTGGCGCGTTGGCACTCCAAGATCGCTCGCTCGAGCTCGCCCGAGACAAAGTCGTTGGGGGTGGAATCGAAGATGAATCCATGGTCGAAGCCTTGCAACCAGCCGGTTTGGCCGGTGTAGACCATTTCGGCCTTGATCCCCGCGTCGCGACATGCGCCGCGCAATAGGGCGGTTGTGGTGCGCTTGCCGATCGCACAGTCGGTGCCGATGACAGGAATCCTGAGCGCTGGCTGGGCCAGTACTTCACCGGACCAGAACCTGAGCTCCGACGTCGGTCGTGGTTTGCGGATGTCGATGATCTGGCCACCGTTTGCCTCGGTGAGGTCTCGTAGCTTGGGGTCGTCGCCGAGCAGGCGATGTAGACCGTTGACCAGGGACATGCCGTTTTCCGCCGCCTGGACCAAGGCGGTATAAACCGCTGGCGGCAGCACGCCACCAATCGTGGCGACGCCGACCACGCAAACGTCGGGTCGGGTTTCGGTGACGGTTAGAAAGTCTCCGACGGTGGCGAAGATAGGAATGTCGCGGTGCTGGCCGTCGAGCAGCTCACCGGCGTCGCGGCCGGAATGGTCAGCGTCGATGACGCCCAGAATGCGGTAACGGCTCGGGCCGCGGACCAGCCCGTGGGTTGTCTTTGCGAAGACCGTTTCAAACAACCCGTTGGTGAGGAGGATTGCAGTCTCTTGGGGTGCGTCGAGCATGCCGTTCAAAGTAGTCGACCCGGCGATGGGCGTCAAGATGACAGCGTTGGAGAAGTAAAGGTGCCCAAATTGCTGTTCTCGACCGAGCGGGCAGATCGCTAGCCCGTCCCCGAATGCTGCAAGGCCGCTCGCACATGTCCGCCGGCCTTGCTGAGCCGCCTTCGAGCATCCCTAACCGTGACGCCACAGCGCGCCATGACGATGGCGGTTTTGACCTCGCCGTCGGTGTCTCGAATCAACTCTTCGGCCTGTTTGCGAGAGACCTGGCCAGCGATTTCGACGATTCGTAGGGCGCGGTCCCTGAGTTTGGCCGAGCCGGGACGAAGATCAACCATCAGATTGTCGAAGACTTTACCGAGCCGCACCATGGCGGCAGTGGTGATGGCGTTGAGGGCGGCCTTGGTAGCGGACCCGGCCTTGAGTCGAGTGGATCCGGTGAGGACCTCCGGACCGGTGGCGAGGGCGACCACGAGATCGGCTCGGTCCCTCAAACCTTCGGGGCCAGCACAAGTCAGTAGGATCGTCGCCACACCAAGGGTGCGCGCCTCGGCCAGAGCGCCTTGCACGTACGGGGTGACCGAGCTCGCGGAGAGGCCGATCAACAAGTCGTCCGACCTCAGGCCGCAAGCAACCTGGCGCCCGTCGTCGGCGCGATCCTCAGAGCCTTCGCGAGCCCGGAAAACCGCATCCGAGCCACCCGCAATCGCGGCTCGCAGACGGTCTGGATCGGTGCCGAAGGTGGGAGGACACTCGGCCGCTTCCAACACTCCGAGCCGCCCACTGGTGCCGGCGCCGATGAAGACGACGTCGCCGCCTGCTTCAAGGGTGGCAGCGACCCGATCTGCAGCTCGAGCGATCTGTTGACGCTGGCGGTGAGCCGCTTCCAAGCCGCGTCGGTCTTCGGTCAGCAGCAGTTCGACGGTTTGTTCGGTGGTCATCGCATCGAGGCTCAGGCTTGCATCTAGCCGCGCCTCAGTGGTGAGACGACTCCAAGCCGGAGCTGGCCGGTCGCCCTGATGGGGGGAATCTTGTGGGCTCTTCAACGATTTCGTTCCTCGTTCACATCGTGCTACGGTCCGCGCTGGCAATCATAGGAGAGGATCGTATGTCTTCGCCAAGTCCGCGATTCGATTCGTCGTCTGGAACAGCAGTGCTGGCTGCTGCCCAGGAAATTTTGCCGTGGCTGATCGAGGTCCGACGTGATCTCCATCAGCATCCCGAGCTCGGTCTCGAGGAGTTTCGCACCAGCGCCCGTATTCAGGCACTGCTTGACGAATTAGAGATCGAGCACGTGGATGGTATCGGCGGCACCGGCGTCCTCGGTCTGCTGCGTGGCCACGGCACAGGGGTCGTGGCGTTGCGGGCTGATATCGATGCCTTGCCACTCCAGGATGCCAAAGATGTTCCTTACAAGTCCCAGGTGCCCGGGAAGATGCATGCCTGCGGCCATGACGTTCACACCACCTGTCTGCTGGGGGCTGCACGCTTGCTGGCCGCGATGGGGGAGGAGTTGCCGGGGACCGTCAAGCTGCTGTTTCAGCCGGCGGAGGAAACCGTCGGCGGGGCCCAACTGTTGATTGCAGCTGGAGTGCTGGACGATCCGCCGGTGGAGGCGATTTTTGGCCTGCACGTTGAACCCGACCTAGATGTCGGACGGTTCGAAGTTCGTTACGGTCAGCGCAACGCGTCGTCCGACACGGTCACCTTGGTGATCCATGGCCGTTCCGGCCACGGCGCCTATCCCGCTGGAACGGTTGACGCGATTGTCGTTGCGGCGCAGGTTATTTCGGCCTTACAGACCGTCGTCAGTCGCAATGTCGACGCGCGGGAATGCGCGGTGGTCAGTTTTGGCACCATCCAGGGTGGTGTGCAAGGCAATATCGTCGCCAATCGGGTCGAGCTCGTCGGCACCGTGCGCTGCCTGAATCCAGAGATCCGTGAGCTGGTGCTGCGGCGCGTACGGGAGACGGCGGAAGGTGTTGCGCGCGCTTTTGGTGGTGAGGCTGAGGTCAACATCGAGTCCGGGTACGATCCTCTGATCAATGACGACGATTCTGTTGCCCTGGTGCAGCGGAATGCTTCCGGGTTGGTTGGGGAGAAGAATGTTGTTGTCAAATCGACCCCCAACATGGGCGTCGAAGATTTCGCCTATTACCTCAGCCAGGTTCCGGGAGCGTTCTTCTCCCTCGGCGTGCGCAACGAAGCTGCAGGTATCGTACATTCGGTACACCACGAGCTGTTCGATGCCGACGAGAACTGCTTGGCCTTTGGCGTGACGATTCAAGTGCTGAACGCGCTCAGCGTCTTGCGGCGCTAATTCAGGAACCCTGTTAGGAGAGCGGCGCCGGCATGCTGAACAAGATCTGGGGCGGTTTCTTTGTCGTCGCGTTTGTTGTTGCCATGGGACGCTGGACCTTGCTCGGCGACCACGGAGTGTGGGCGGCGATGGTTGGAGCCACGTTCGAGATGGCGGAAACTGGGTTCAAGATCTCGATTGGTCTCACCGGAGCGATGTGTTTGTGGCTGGGTGTGATGCGCATGGGGGAGAAAGGTGGTGCGATCGATCTGTTGACCCGAGCCTTTGGTCCTTTGTTACGTCGCCTTTTTCCAGGCATTCCGGAGGGCCATCCCGCGATGGGCGCGATGGTCATGAATATGGCCGCCAACATGCTGGGGCTCGACAACGCGGCGACGCCTCTCGGACTCAAGGCGATGAAGGAGCTGCAGTCGCTCAACCCGAATCCGGATACCGCCAGTGACGACCAGATCCTATTTCTGGTAGTCAACACTTCGGCGGTGACCGTGATCCCATTGACGATCTTCGTTTACCGATCGCAGCTCGGGGCAGCAGATCCCACCGATGTCTTCATCCCCTTGCTGGTGGCGACGTTCTGCAGCACCATGATGGGGTTACTAGCGGTCTCGCTCTTCCAGAAGATTCGGCTGTGGGATCCGGTGGTGCTGGCCTACCTCGGTGGTATGACGGCGTTGGTCGGCGGTCTAGTGGCCTACCTTTCGAGCCTCGAACGTGAGGTGATGGAAATGCAGGCTTCGGTGCTGTCGAACTTCATCATCTTCTGCGTCATCCTCAGTTTCCTGGGGCTGGCGGCCCGTCGTGGCCAACCGGTTTACGAAACCTTTGTCGAAGGCGCCAAAGAAGGGTTTCAGGTCGCCATCGGCATCATTCCCTACCTGGTGGCGATGTTGGTGGCGATTGGTGTCTTTCGCGCCAGCGGTTCGCTGGACTTTCTGCTCGATGCTGTGCGTTGGAGTGTCGATCGTCTCGGAATGGACACCCGGTGGGTCGACGGTTTACCTACCGCCCTCATGCGACCGCTGTCCGGCAGCGGTGCTCGCGGTTTGATGCTCGAGACCATCGAAGCGCACGGCGTGGATTCCTTCGCCGGCAGGTTGGTGAGCACCATCCAGGGATCTACCGAGACAACCTTCTATGTCCTGGCGGTCTACTTCGGCTCGGTCGGTATTCGCCGCGCTCGCCATGCTGTCACCTGTGGTCTGGCCGCCGATGTCGCCGGTGTCGTCGCCGCGATAATGGTGTGTTACCTATTCTTTGGCTGACTTGGAATAGGCGCTCGGCATCTGAGCAGTCAACGGCAGCGAATACACCAGGTAGCGCTGGATAGAAGAGTTTCCAGCGTTCTTCGACAAGGAAACCCCGTCATGATGTGCAGTGCTACGAAAAAATCCCCGGTTCTCGTTGCTACTCCGCTTGTTCCATTTCTGGCCGCCGCCTGGGTTGGCGTCCAGCCCGATCCCGAGACCGTGAACGGCGTCATTCACGCCATCGACTCTGTGATGCTTCCCGAGGTGCTGTGTCTTTGATCCTCCTGACCGGCGCTACGGGATACGTGGGTGGTCGGCTGCTGCGCTCGCTTCGCGCCGCCGGCCATCGTGTTCGCTGTCTCGCCCGGCGTCCTGAGTACCTCGCTTCGGAGGTCGACAGCCAAGTCGAGGTCGTGAAAGGTGACGTGCTCGATCGCGCGAGCCTGGACCTTGCACTCGCAGACATTGACGTCGCCTACTACCTGGTTCACTCGATGGGCCAAGACAAGGACTTCGAGTCGATCGACCGCCAGGCAGCTCAAAACTTCGGCGCTGCTGCGGCTGAACAGGGCGTGCGTCGCGTGATCTACCTCGGTGGCTTG
>JAJCXQ010000790.1 GCA_029263355.1 Acidobacteriota bacterium
CAGGCCTTGGGGAGCTCGTTCTTCGACAGTCCCTTCGACCCCCGCCCCCAGGCTGAGCAATTGGCCGTGGCAGCGGTCGACCTACGTTCGAATCTCGAGCAGGCGAACCACGCCAAACGCACGATCGACGAGATCCTGCGGGACAAGCAGAGGGCCATGTCGGACCACGACCAGGTCTTCTTGCGCGTATCGCGTCAGTTCGAGGACATGTGTCGCTTCGGCGACGAGGTCGAACTGGCTGACAAAGTTAGGCCGTCCACGCGGCGGCCGGGTCGGACGCATCAAAGTGATGATGACGGCGATCCGGCCCCGTCGCCGGACGACACCACACCGGAAGGCAACACGCCGGAAGGCGAGTCGCCCGAAAGCACCACCGGTTCCGAAACTGCTGGTGAGAATGTCCCAGGCGAGACACCGTTACAAGGTGACCATCCTGCCAGCGCCCAAGCCATCGTGGCCTAGGCACTGACACTCCGTTCGTTTCGGCGCCGGTGGCCCGCCTCGGAAGAGGCGGACCGTCGGCGCCTTTTTTGATGGCTAGTACTAGCTACTCAGCGCAAATCATGAGCTGACCGGCGCCGACCTGCACTTGCACCTTCTGTCCAAGATCGAACCCCGCGCTGCGCAGCCATTTGCCCGTGAGAGCTGCCCTCAGTTCAAGCAAACCTTGAACCTGCGGTACGTGAGACGAAAACTCACGAGCCATTCCTACATCGTTGAACCGAAACTACCGACGAGGGACTCCTGACGTGCGACAAGTGCAAGACGATGGGTACGTGTCAGGAGTCAGAGACTATGTGGCCGATCAGGCTGTGCGGGCGTGAGCCTCAGGTAACGATGCCGGATCCTCCCTATGAAAAGTCAGGGGCACAGGCCCGGCGAGATGTCGACGTGGGTTAGTTGGGTCCCTTCGCGGTCGACGAACGCGTACCTCACGCCAGCGCCCTGATCGATCAGCGCCTTCATCTCCGCGGCGCCGCAGGCGTTCTGCCAACCGATCTGACGCAGCATCGGAATCAGCTTCTCCAGATCCATCTCGGCGGCGGCGATGGTGTGCAAACGCTGATGATAGATCAGCGTCGGGCCCACCAGCTCGACAGCTTCGAGCCGGGTATCTTCGTCGAGATCCAACGGCAGGAGAGGCCGCAGCCCTTTCAGCATCGCCGCTAGCGACGCAGCGAGCGCCTCTGAGGGCTCGCACTGCGACATGGATACCGTTTCCGTGTATTCCTCGGTCACCCGCCAGCTCCCATCGACCTTTACCACGTCCAAATGATAGTTGTCGTCGGCAACACATTTGACGGCCGGAATCCGGCGGGCGGTCACACGAAAGCCTGGGCCGTGGGCGACCACGTCCACATCTTCGTAGGTGCTCGTGTCGCCGCGCCGCTTGGCCAAGGGCATCACCTTAGTCGCCAGCTCGTGCCACTCGGCGCCGCTCATCTCCATCCTCTCCGTGCCGTCACGCACGGTGATCATGCGAGCGTCCGGGCTGTACAGGCTGGCGATCCCGGCATCGAAGGCGTTGGTGCGTGCGACCAGGTTGTCGAAGAAAGCGCGCACGTCCTCCACCTCTCCAGCATGCGCCATCGGAGCGAAAGCCATGAGCAAGAACATCAAATAACGCATGCCAAATCCTTCTTTGTGGATCATTCGGGTTCCGGCGAGGCCCACTCAGGAGGCCTCGCCAGGCGTCAGGCTGAGGGCTCTTGCCGGCTTCCACCTCTTTTTCCAAAACTCCCGACGGAGCTCTTCCAGGTCAGCCTCGCAGTCAGCACGGAATGTATCGGCCTTCCGTTGGATCTCTGCCTCCTTTGCGTACGCGTCGCGGCTCGCTACTCCGCGTGTCTGTAGACCACGCCCTCTTTCATCACAAACTGCACCTTCTGCAAGATTGAGATATCGGCCAAGGGGTCGCCATCGACGGCGATGAGGTCGGCGAATTTGCCGGCTTCCAAGGTGCCGACATCGTCGGCGATGCCGAGGAGCTCGGCAGTGACGGAGGTGGCGGATTGGATGGCCTCCATGGCCGGCATGCCGTTTTCGACCATGTGGCCAAATTCTTCGGCGTTGTCGCCGTGGGCGGACACGCCAGTGTCGGTGCCGAAGGCGATTTTGACGCCGGCTTTGTAGGCTTTGGCAAAAGTTTCGGCGATCAACGGACCGACCACAGCCGCTTTAGGACGCACGACGTCGGGGAAGAAGCCGTCTATCCTAGCTTTGGCTTCGACCCATTTGCCGGCCATGATGGTCGGCACGTAATAAGTGCCGTGCTCCTTCATCAGCTGCATGACTTCGTCGTCCATGAAGGTGCCGTGCTCGATGGTTCGGACGCCAGCGCGAATAGCGCGCTTCATACCTTCGGCGCCGTGGGCGTGGGCCGCCACCATAAAACCATAGTCGTTAGCGGTGTCGACAATGGCCTCGAGCACTTCGTCGGAAAATTGCGGATTTTGGCTGTTCTTGGCGAGGCTCAGGACGCCGCCGGTTGCGGTGATTTTGATCAGGTCAGCGCCATCTTTGTAACGTTGCCGCACTGCTTTGCGGGCGTCACCAACGCTGTTGACTACGCCGTCTTTGGGGCCGGGGTCCCCCTGCAGGTCGGCTCGCCGGCCGTTCGACGGATCGGCGTGCCCACCGGTGGTGGCGAGGCTCTTGGCGGCGGTGAAGATCCGCGGCCCGGGAACCCAACCGCCGTTGATGGCGTTACGCAGCGATATCGAGACGTTGTAGTTGTCGCCGACGTCACGCACGGTGGTAAAACCCGCCATCAACGTCCGCTCGGCATAAACCACCGAACGGAACGCGTAGTCAGCGGGATTGAGCTGCAACCGCTCGAGGTAGGAGTTTTTGCTGCCCTCGTTGGTGAGGTGGGTGTGCATATCCATCAACCCGGGCAGCACAGTGGCGTGGCTGAGGTCGATCAGCTCGTCGCCTGTACCTGGGTCGAGATGGCCATCGACCACCTCGACGATCATCTTGCCGTCGATCACCAGGGTCTTGCCGCTCGCGGCGGTCGCCGAGCGACCATCGATCAGCTTGCCGACATGGACCAAGGTTCTGGCCTCGAGGCCTTGAGCGAAGGTGAGGGCAGCGGACAGCAGCAGAGCGAGTTGCGAAAATTTCACGGCGTGTCTCCTTGGAGTTGGGAAGGAGAGAGTTTACACGCCCCTCGCCACCGCCGAGCACGGCACTGTCCCGGCCCGCCACGCGAGCAGCACAGCTTGGGAGTTTGGAGCATAGCTCAGAGCCGGACGTGACGGCCGGCGAAATGTAACGTCACCGCCGGGCGCCCCAAGCAGCGGTGTCGCCCGACTCGAAACCGTCGGCGAAGATTGACTGCAGGAACAGGCTCATCTGGATGCTATTGCTGTTGCCGTCCGTGCCGCTGGAGCCAATACTTTCCCAGACGATCACGGAATCACCGCTCTCGGTCATCACCACTGAAACCGTGTCTTGTTCGCTGTTGGTGTAGGAGTTGATTTGAAACTCCTCGCCGATCCGGGAGCCGTCCCCGGCGAAACGCTGACCCTGAGCGCTAGAGCCCGAGGAATCGGTGCCGAAGGAACCTCTGCTCTCCCAGACGACGATAAAATTGCCATCTTCATCCACCGCAACCGAGGGATGGACCTGACGGGAGGTGGAGTAGGTGTTGACTTGGAACTCACCGCCTACCGGTGAGCCATCCGCGGCGTAACGCTGACCCTGGATGCTCTCGAGGTTTGTGTCCGGACCAAACGAGCCACTACTCTGCCAGACGACCACAAATTCGCCAGTCTCCTGCACGGCGACGGCGGGTCTCCGCTGATAACTGGTGGTGAAGGTGTTGACTTGGAATTCACCGCCTAAGGGTGAGCCGTCCGCGGCGAAACGCTGACCTTGGATGCTGTCGAAGTTTGTGTCCGTGCCGGCGGAGATCCGGCTTTGCCACACCACCACAAAATCACCGTTCGATTGCATGGCGATCTCGGCGGAGCCTTGCCCGTAGGTTGTGGTCGTATTGATCTGGAATTCACCGTCCACCGGGAGACCGTCCGGGTCGTAGCGTTGACCCTGGACGCTGCTCCCATTGTCGGTGCCGAAGGAGCCCGGGCTGGACCAGACGACGATAAAGCTGCCGTCCGCCGCGGAGGCCACCACGGGATTTACCTGCGACGAGGTGGTATACGTGTTGACGTGGAACCCACCGTCCAACGGTGTGCCGTCCGAGGCGAAACGCCGGCCTTGGATGCCGTAGTCTTCATCTCCGGATCCCAACGGATAGCGGCTCGACCACACGACAACAAAGTCGCCGTCGGCATCGAGCGACACATCGGACGACGTAAAGAGGACGGTTTGGGGGCCGGTGACTTGGAACTGATCGCCAACCGGGGAACCGTCCGAGGCGAAACGCTGGCCATGGACGCCGATGATCTCGAAGTCGTTGGGGCCATAACCATTCCATGTGACGACGAAGTTACCGTCGGCATCCATCGCCACCGAGGGAGCCTCCTGACGGCCCGTGGTGAAGGTGTTGACTTGGATGTCCTCGGCCAGAGCAGACCCGACCTGCAACCCGCCGGCGATCCAAAGGAAACATCCAACGAAGAGCGTGCCATGTCGCAAGAACATCTGAGGATCTCCCATCCAATGGAAATTCCCGAACTCCGAACCACCCTGCTGGCTGGGCCTCACGACCTACGTACCATGATTTCTAGGCACCTTTGGTGCCGTGATTCCAGGCACCTATCGTGCCGTTGATCGCGAGCTCCAATTCAGGGGCCATCAATGGCGATTTCGCCACCACCGATCGCTGCCGCTAGACCACCGTGGGATTGTAGCATTTTTCTTCGAAGGCTGGTGAACGCCTAAGCCGTGTTGGCGTCGAGAGCCGTGTCGAGAACCGTCTCGACACCAACACGGTGGGCTTGGGCTACTCAGCCCAAATCATGAGCTGGCCGTCGCCCACCTGCACTTGCACCTTCTGGCCAAGATCAAAGCCCGCGCTGCGCAGCCACTTTCCGCAAAGTTGGAGAGCCGGCACTTGGACTTCGTCGCGATAGCGCCCACACACGGTCACTCGACGAAAGCGTCTACCCAGGGTAGTGCTTCGCTTACCCTGGGAAACAAGGCTCATTGCCTTATGCAAATCCGAGGTACAATTCGAGTCAGTAAGGCGGTGAGTTTCTCATGGACGACATAATGAGAAAGAAACCCCGAAGGGGTTATATGCCACAGTCTCTATAAAGACCATGAACTCACCGACGCTTCCCAAGGCAGCTCCAAAGGAAACATCCAACGAGAAGCATGTTCGACCAAAAAGCTTCAGTCACTAGGAGGGTTTCGGCACTCACATTGCGCCTTGGCTGGGTGGGATTTGCACCAACAGCATGCGTATTTGGGCGAAGAGCACGATATCGAACAGCCGGAGGGAGCACCTTCACAGGCCGTTACGCTGCATGAGGTAGCACCGCTGCCACCGGAGTCGCAGGTGTCGTAGAAATCTAATCCTTCTGCCGGCCCCGGCTTGAGCGGTAAGGTGCTCCTGAAATGCCATTCCGACGCCGCCACATCCACCGGCACCCCGAAATCGCCCCAGCTCTCCGACAGGCCGAAGCCCTCGATGATCCGGACGCCGGAAACGCCAGAAATCTTGCGCGGGATGTTGCCACTCAACACCAACAACATCGCCCAGCCTTCCTGGCGCGAGAATACCGCCAGTTGGTCATCCCGCACCCGTAGCGTAGCGTCCGCAAACCACTGATCAACGGTCTCGTACGGCGTATCTTGCTGCAGCACAAAAACCCGATCTGCTGAACCGTCCGCCGGATGCTCATCGAGCCCAACCAGAATCTTGCCATTGTCGAGCGTCGTGACCTGTACCTCGCCGCTCACGAAACTCGCGCTGTCATCCGTTTTCTGAGCCAAGGCGGGAATACTTGATAAGGCGAGTACGAGAGCCATTGTTGTCGAGGCATATTTCATTTCTGCTCCTGCACAGTATTATTAATTTAGAGTATTAGTAATTTAGTTGGCCTAAAAACTATCACCACCATTTGAATCGCGTCAAGGTAGAGGCTCTAGGCAATCTCGCCCACCATCCTGCCACGTCGGCCATTGAGGCCGATCTGTTTGCACTGAGCGGGCGACCGAAGGACTCGGTTGGCAACTCGTGCCACGCGAGCCGTCAACTCTCTCGGTTTTACCGAGACCCTCTCTCGGTTTTACCGAGACCCCCTCGGTTTTACCGAGGCCCTCAGTTCAACCGAGAACCACTCGGCACCAGGAAAAACTCGGCAAGATCGTTGCGGGCCCAGCGCATGGTGGCAAATTCGACGGGACGAGCGTTACCTTGCCCGGCAGCCAACACTTTCTCGTTGACAGCAAGATATAGGGATGAGGCTTCGAGCACTTGATTGTTGTTTTTCAAGACGTCGAGAAAGGTCGAGGTGAACAACGAGTCGCGATCTTCGGCTGCGCCAACTCCCGGCCCGCCGGAGGCCAACACCAGCCGTGAGCGTTTTTCGAGCAGCAGTTTGATGTGGTAGTGGCGCTCCTCCGGCGTCATGCCGCGCTTGAGGCGAGCGATCGAGGAACGGGTGCGCAGCCCTGAATAGACGGAATCGGCAACCACGAAGACATGGCGCGCCGCCATCAGATCAAGATGTTCGGTCACCACTGCGTTGGGGATCCAATTGGCGGGATTGCGGGGCTCGGCGTCCACCGGTTGCCAGTAGGCGGCGTGGCCGTTGTCGTCTCGCAGGCCGTGGCCGGTGTAATAGACGAGGAGGTTGTCGTCTTGGGTGAGGGTCTCGCGCAGATCGTTGAGGGCATTCATGATCTGGAAACGGTCGGCGTCGATCAGGGTGAGCACGTCGAAGCCGTATTTTTCTTCCAGGATCTCGGCTACCAGACGCGCATCCCGCGCCGCGCCGTCGAGCCGCGGCAGGTTGCGATACTCGCTGTTGCCGATCACCAATGCGTGGTAGTTGCCGAAGGGGATGTCGTCGAGGGGCAGGCCGAGGGCCGACGCGGGATCGGCGGACGGTTGTTGCCGGCTGCTTTCGAGACTCGCGATCCGTGACTGGCCATCCGCCAGCTCTTTCTGGCGCGCCGCGAGGTCGGCCTGCAGACGCTGCAAGATCGATTCGAGGCTCGATCGCCGCTGGGCGTCTTCTTTGGCTTCGGACTTGGAATCTTCGAGCTGCGAGCGCAGTGCGTCAACCTCACCTTCGAGGGCCTCGACCTCGCGCTGTTTGGCCTGCAACGCTTCCCGCGCCGCGATCAACTCGCCGTAGTCCGAAGCCTCCAAGACCACCAGATCTTCGGCCAACCCAGCCGCTTTGCGGTACCAATTGAGGGCCTTGACCGGGTCCCGCTCGACGCCGAGCCCTTCTTCGTAGAGATAGCCAAGACTGGTCTGCGCCGCCGTATAACTCTGCTCAGCAGCCTTGCGGTACCACTCCGCAGCGCTGCCATAGTCGGCGGTGGCGCCAAGGCCTTTTTCGAAGATCTGACCGACGTAATACTGGGCTTCAGCATCCCCAGCTTTGGCCTGCGGCAGCCACACGGCAAGTGAAGTGCGGTAGTTGACCTGATCCGGCTCGGTGTATTCACCCCCTTGAATGCGGCAATCCGCAGCGGAGGTGCGAATCGGCCGACGCGGAAGGATGTGGGTGTTGCG
>JAJCXQ010000791.1 GCA_029263355.1 Acidobacteriota bacterium
CGGACACTTTCTTCAGGGAGCGGAGCGAAGCGACGCGCAGGTCTCAACGCGCGAAGCGCGGAAACCAGAACCCCCCGCGATCGAGGCAGCTCAACTCAGGCAGGATCCTCAGCGGGGTTACCGCGGAGCGGTTTAGTCCAACGTCAGTTCCTAAGAGGAGGGTGTCCATGCCAGGCTACGATTTGTATGTTCCAACTTTGCGTACTTTTTCACACGCTATTACGGGCATTGATAATAGGCATTGGCGGAAACGCGGATCGCCTCGATAAGAGTAGGTTGAGACATTAGTATTTCATCTAATGTTGTGCATTTCCCCAAAGCTCTCAGCAGTAGGCACTATGGGTCAAGAGAACCTACGCCATTAAACGAGCGGAATAATCGATGCAAAACCTGATGCAAGCTCCTGAGTTCATTGGCGAAGCAGGAAGCCCTCCAGAAGCCAGCATCTTGTCGAACTGAGACCATGGAAGAAACTCTCCAGCAGGGTAGCCCGTTGCAGAGCGCCCCAATCCTGGGCGGTCAAGATGAGTTGCTCTCCAATGAGCAGTCTGAGAGCACAGAGCAGCCAATGGCCGCAGCGGTAGAGCTGGCGACGGATCTAACAGAGCTCGCGAACATAGTACGGCGGCGTAAGCTCGGGCGCTTCGCTGGTGGGGTAATAGCCTTGCTGATGTCGCTCGGTGCTCTTGTGCTAACTGCTATGAATGAGTACTACTCGACACTCTCTGCTGCGCTCGAGAATAATGCGCGACTCGAAGGCAGGGTAGCTGCGGTCGAGAAGGCGCTGCAGGACGGGACGAAAGATCATCAGCAAGCAATAACTGCAGTCGAGCAAGCCATAGAAAAAGCGAGAGGGGATTCAAAAAAACGATTCCTCCAAAGGTTCGACGAGGACTGCGTTGAGCGGCACGGTACGCTTCACTGGGACGAGCGGATGATGCGAGCAAAATGTATCGCCGGAACCAGTGTGGTTCTTCAACGAGACTGGTAGTAACGAATTTGCCGAAGGTCTCTCGGCCAACTCCAGAGGGGCCCTGAGAACTAGATTTGTCTAACACAAGAAACCACTCGATGCATCGAAGATTTCAGTAAGTAATTAACCATGTATGCTTCTAGAAGCGAATCCGCCCAGGGTCACTTTGGTGTCTAGAGCAATTCCGATCTCATCAGAACCGTCAGAACGCAAATCTAACGTCTGCCAGGGAGTCGTGTCGGAATGAAAGGGAACTGGTCGAGGACAACCGGGTTATGTAGATGTGGGACTGGCAGCCAGTGGCCTACCAGTTCTTTGCCTACGGCGCGCTTGGGATCGTTTCGGACCTTCACCGGCACCGGCATTACGCTCTACATCATGAATTCGTTGCTGTCGATGGCGATGTCGTGTACTTTCTGGAGATGGGTGAGTATCCGAGCCTGCTATAGGTCGATATGCGAAGCGATGAGCTCAGACGACTCGAAGGCTTTCCGGGATCGGACCGACCTATCCCCTATCTTCCCCTGCTCACGATCGCAGGGATATATGAAACTGTCGAAAGGATGAATGTTCCGGTCGGGCTCTATTGCGACGGGGAGTTTCTCTATCTCCTGCGGCAGCAGCCTGAGGATAGAGGTGTCACAGGCTGGAAGATGGTCAAGCTCCTGCCTGACTTCGACAACGGCACTGTCGAACGCGAGGCACGGTTCGACTCCCGACGCCTACACGCCACTTCCTTGTGTTGCCGGGCGACGAGACCTGGCTAGTGCTCGAGCTGGGGTCACTACCACCTAACATCCGGAAGCATCAACTGCTGGCTGCGGTTGCGATTCCCCACGGCTGGATCGCCGAGCCGAGCACATCGCCTCTGGCGACACAGGCCAAGACAGAACTTGGCGCGCTTCGTGCGATTCTGGGGGCCGTCAGCGGGTGGAAGACCACGCAGCTCAGCTCCTGAGAGCGATGCTCCCGCACCCGATACTGATCAACGAACTTGTCGACCTCTCGGCATACTGTCTCCAGGCCGATAGCAGTGGTGGGGACTACTATGACTACTTGCCGTTCGGCGAGAACGGTTTGGGCTTGAGCATTGCCGATGCCCAAGGACATGGCTTCTCGGCCGCCTTGCTGGTCGCGATTATAAGGACCTGTCTGCATGGCATTCGCTAGCGCGAGCCTGCTGCCGCCCTCGAGGTGGTGAATCGCGCGATCCTCGAAGACCTCAGCGAGATCAACGCAGTGCCACAGGCGGTCGTGCCGCAGCCTCGAAGGGGTGAGGTGGAAGAGTCGGGGCCGCCCCGCAACGCTCTGGCGGAAATCAGACCGCGTCCAACTCGGTCCGGGACGCCGTTACAGAATCTCCAAGACGGTGTCGGCCGCCCCGCGATACCCTTAAAAATCTCCAACGGACCTTCGGCTACCCCGGGCGCTCTCTGCGAATCTCAAACACCGCCCCCGGGCCGACCCGGACGCCTTTGAAAAAGATCAAGGAGCCTCCGATCGACCCACCACGCCTCTGGCGTTTCGCCAATCGACTCCAGACCGTTCAGGACGTCTTGCTGTAAATCACGAAACATTTCGGACGGTCCAGGACGCGATTTCCGACCCGCATTGCTGTTTCGGACCGTTCAGGACGCTTGTAGGCGATCCTGCTTGACCGTCCGGGCCGGTGGCTTGGTCAAAATCGACGCGAAAATGCTCAGGCCACCGGGTGGCCGAGTAATTCTCGACGCTGAACGGCTCAGGCCACCGGGTGGCTGAATAATTCTCGACGCCGGATCGCTCAGGCCACCGGGTGGCCGAGTAATTGTCGACGCTCGAAGGCTCAGGCCACCGGGTGGCCGAGTAATTGTCGACGCCGGATCGCTCAGGCCACCGGGTGGCCGAATAATTCTCGACGCTCGAAGGCTCAGGCCACCGGGTGGCCGAGTAATTGTCGACGCTCGAAGGCTCCGGCCACCGGAGAATCAGGCGGCGGAGGGGGGACGGCCACCGAGCCAGCCGATGACGGAGCCAGCGGCGGAGCGCAGGGTCTGCTTGACCCGGCCTTCGGCGCGGGCTTGCCGTTGCTGGCGCGCTCGGCGGCTCAGCAAGCGGCGGGTGGCGTACGAGCGCAGCCTGTTGGTGAGGCGGTCACCGTGGCCGGATAAGGCGCAGGCCGCCTGCACCATGCGTAGCGCCTCGCGATAGGTGGCGTCGAACTCGCTCATCGCGGCGGTCTTCTCATCCCGCGCACCCTGCTCGCGCAACTCGCATGTCTCGAGCTCGGCCAGCAGCTTGGTCAAGCGCCGGTAGCCGGGCTCGATCTCGCGCAGCCAGGTCTCACCGTTGGCCTCCAGGCCGGCGAGCAGCGGGGTTGGCAGCTCTTCGGAGCGATCGAGGCTCCGCACCAGGTGCTGCAACTGGAAGTACAGACGACGCGGCTTGCGCAAGGTTTTGCCCACCATGCCATGCACACGCCGCCCTTCTTCTTTGCCGAGCCGCGAGTCGATCAACCGCCGCACCGAGACCGCCCGCGGGTAGACTTCATGCCGTGCCAGCCGCTCGCTCGACCGCCGCGCTTTTGCGCTCTTGCTGCCGCTCTCGATGCACTGCCACTCGGCCTTCCGCAGGCGATCGAGCGTGCTGTTGACCGAGCGTCCCACGAGAGCGAGCGACAGGCCAAAATCGGGCAGCGCTTCGCCATCGGTCAGCTCGGACGTCAGGCGATTGCCGAGCCCCGCCGCGACCTGGGGTCCGAAGACCTCGATCGCCGACAACAGCGCCCGCGTATCGCCGATCCGCTGACGGACCATCTTCGAATACTTGACCGCGCCCTTCGTCCAACCCTTTGGGCGACCGGGCCGCGGGTGGAAGGTTTTCGTCTGGGTGGTAGCCATATCAAAGATTTTAAACAGAAGAATTACTGTTTGTCAAGCATTCTGAGCCTTGGAGTTGCTAGCGATAGGCAGTCTCAGAAACGACAGCGTCCTTGCAGATCAGTCCCCTCATCAATCGAGATGATGCGGTCGAAGGGAGGCTGAAGCAGGGGGTAGAGTAGCTCCCACGCTAGGCCCAAGGTCGGTCAACGTTCGGCGGGTGGCGCGTGGAGCCGGATCTTGATGCGCGGCGAGAAATGTTGGAAGTCGGCATCGGTCGTGAAGATGGGTACGTCGAAGCGGTGGGCGACGGCGCAAATGAGGAGGTCGATCGCAGTCCCCGCAATGCCGTGAGCTCGGCAGAGGTTGAAGAACCTAGCCGCTTGGTCGTAATCGGAAGGGATGATTTCGAGATAACGAAAATCGCCAAGAATCTTTTGTAGAGCGGCGAAACTCGTCTCGTGGCGAATCCCCGAGAGGATCTCCTGTCGGATCGGACCGATGAGGACTGCCTCGCCGGAACGTACCAGGCGAGTCCACTCTTCGACTAGCAAACGATCCTGGCCACCGAGAGCCTGGGGTCGACGCCGGAGGGCCAGGGACCAGATCGTAGTGTCGACGAGGACGATCAAGCCGAGCTGGCCCGGCGCAAATTCTTGTGATCGTAGTCGTCGTAGTAATCGACTCCACCGATCCAATCGAGGATGTTCAGTCGTCGGTGTGCCTTGACGTACTCTTTGAGGGCCGCGTTTACCGCTGCCTTTTTGGACGGATGATGCCCGATCTCGACGGCTTCCTCGATCAATCGATCATCTAAGGCAAGATTGGTCGCCATGGCTTTCTCCTCTGCCGTTAGTCTACACAGTTCACTGTGTGAAAGACAATCGGACGCTCGGCTCTGCTCCGAGCTCTTTCCAGGATCTTGGACCAGCAGTCCGGAGATGCTCTATCTGCGAATGTTCTTTGATCGCGCTGGTGCCGGTGACTTCGAGAGACGGCTTGACTGGAGAATGTTGGACCAACATGTTGGTCCAACGGGGGCAATTCGGCTTTCGGCGAGAAGAAATCGGTATAAATGAGGGATAACTGGGCTTTTTGCCGGCTTGGGCGATCAAGGAGGAGAAAAACGGGGCTTTTTTCGGGGGCCTGCGAATTCTCCGATCGTCGTCAAAGCCCGGCTTCGTCGCCGAATGCCGCGCGTTACTCGAGACGGCCGGAAAACGGCAATTGGCCGGGACGATCCTCGTCGGTGGGCTCGAGCACCCGGCGACGCATGCGGGCATCAGCGAGGGCATAACCCCAGTTGATCAGGGTTTCCTGTTCTTCATCGGTGAATCGGTTGAGGCGCGTCCGCATCTCGCCGACGGCACGGGTTTGCTCACTATCGACCAGCAGCTCAGGCGACCTCGATGGCCTTGGCGGCTCCGCTGTTTCGAGGCGTTTCTTGATCTTGCTGGAGATCCCCCAATAGGCGCCTTTTCTCGGCTTTCCAGCCCGTGTGCCGCTCAACGCCTTGCCGGCGCTGAATTCGTCGATCAGCTTGCCAACGCGCAGCTTGTTGCTCTGGTCCATCGACACCAGGAGCGTTCGTAACACCTGGCTGAGCCAATCGAAAGGTAGGGCCTCGAGCACGTCGAGCGAGTCTCCGGCGTCGCTGACCAGAATGGTTTCGCAGTTGTCCAGGAGCCGCAGTAACCCCAAATTGTCGTAAACCGCACCATCTCCCAAGTCCATTCGTTCGCGAAGCCTGGCGCCGTCGGTTACTTTCGACCGCTTGGGAATACGGCTCCAACGCTCGCGCGGTATCTTGACCTCGACCGGACAGTAAAAGGGAGGAAAGCCGCTCGATGCCGCTACCGCCTTCGCTAGCGGGATGTCGGGCGCCACGACCCGACCCAGGGTGTAGTCT
Source organism: Acidobacteriota bacterium (assembly GCA_029263355.1). GTDB lineage: Bacteria > Acidobacteriota > Thermoanaerobaculia > Multivoradales > J023 > JAAELT01. Next base: position 5,741 of record JAJCXQ010000791.1, read on the forward strand.
TCCAAGTAGTCTCTTGCCATGCGAACGCTGACGCCGGTCTGCATGTTGGTCGCGTAGAGAGTGAATCGAGGGTTGCCGTTTGGATCCGGTAGGTCCTGCAGCGTCTTGCCCTGGAACAGCAGCCGGTCGTAGGTTTTGATGAGGGATTCACTCGGCGTCGGGAAGGGATTCAGAGCATCCCAGGTAGCGGCAGTGGCATCCAGACCCACCCCAAAGACGGCGCTGAAAGGTCGAGCGAAGGAGGTCACGAGGCTTTTGCCTTTGCTTCCGGCGATGACTTCGCCAGCTTCACCGAGGAGGTCGACCGCCCCGCCAGCGATACGCTCCCCATTCACTCTGCCGCTGGCCGAGCCTACCGGGTTGAGCAGCCCTTTTGCGATCGTCTGGATATCGATGGTGGTGGCGAACATTGTGCGCATGGGTTGCACAAGAACCTCACCGAAGTTGCCGGCAATTCCCGTCTTGCGGTCGAATTCCAGCTCGGACCAGCGCATGCCCAAATAGGCCGAGACGATCGATCCGCCCGAGACACTGGTGATCTCGTTCAGTTGGTTCAGCCAACCCAGTTCGTTGAGGCGCCACAGGCTACCGACATGAAAGAGGCTCGCACGGTAGCCTCCACCGGACAGGGCTAGCCCTTTTGGATTTTTTTTTGTGCTTGCCATCGTCTCTCCCTTCGCAGCTCGAGGGTTGAAGGTCTGAACCGACTGTCACCGAGAAGAAAGCGTTGTAAATCGGGCGGAGGTCGTCAAAGCCCGGCTTCAGGGGCAGCCTCACGTTTCGAGTCGGGGGTTTCACTTCTGAACAGCGATCTATACAGCTCCCTGAAGACGGTGGGGTTGTCCCAATACTCGACATGGGCGATCAGCGGGGTTTGGGAATCCATGTCTTCGACATTGTGGACCCCGAACCGACCATAACTGTGATTGTCCCGGTCATCGTAATAGTCGAGGTCGCCGCTGATGATGTCGCGCCAGGAGTAGACGTTGATCCAATGCAGGCTTTGGCGGAATAACTCGTAGTTCTGGATCAATGGCTGCACCGCCGACGCTAGGGCTTCACGGGTATCGGTGGTGTGTTGGGAATGAAAGCGAAAAATGTAGGCGGTTTTGTCGAGGGGTGAGCCGAAGGTCAACAGGACTTTGGTCCGCTCGACCACTCGCAGCTCACGACAGTTGAGCTCGTCTCTGCTGATCAGCCGGTTCAGGGTGTCATAGGCGACAACACTGCCGAGGGAATGGCCGAGGAACGCAACCCGATCGTAGGTTGGAGCGTCGGTGCCGCCGCTCGAATAGATGGCTTGGGCGATCCTCAACATCTCGCTTTGGATGTTGAACCGGATGTTCATGAAGCGATCGAGCTTGTGTGAGCTGAGGTAGGCCGCAACATCGCCGATGGTTTCGACAACCAGGTTGCGCAACAAATAGGACACGAACAGCAAGGCGATCCACAAGCCGAGGACCAGCCATTCTTGTTGCACGATTTCGAAATCGCCCCAGGTCAGATCGGGTGTGAATTTCTCTAGGAGCGGCGGGTAAAACCGTTCCGCCAGCAGCATGATGGATAAACAGCCGGCAAACAGGACAACCAATCCTCCCCATAGAGGCACCAGGAAATGGTGCGCGATCTTGGCGAGAAACTCCCAGGTCCGAGGTCGAGAGGCTTTCCATGTCGGCCGCGCCAGGACCCAGAGATAGGCGCCGACAAACAGCGAGTAGAGGATGAGCACGATCATGATCGACGTGAAGCCGTTGACCAGGATCGGAGATGGCCAAGTTGTTGGAATGGTGGCAGGTTGGCCGCTACCCTCGGCGAGGTTGCCGCGAGCGAAAGTCCGCAGCAGGTAGCTCGACGCCATGATTCCGATCAACGCATTGATCACCACGACGCTGATGGCAATCGTGAACGCCAACAACAGACCCCACAAAGCGGTGGGTCGTACCTCGAAGGGGACACGGCGGCCGAACATCCAGCGGGTGAACTGTGCTTGCCACTTTTTGAGGCCATTGAGAGCCCCCGAAAACAAGAAGTTCAGGACGTCTCGGCCGTTGACTCGGCCTTCGGTGAAGTGTGCCCAATAACCTTCGTAGATGTGCGCCTCAAAAGCCTGCCCGGCGTTGTTCTCGAGGTCGAGCTCGGCCCGCTGGACCCGAATCTCAGGCTCGCCGAGAGCGACGGTTCCGACCCGAACTTGGTGGGGTTTCGCCGCTTTAGGGGATGCTCCGACCAAACCCTGCACAACTTTGTCCAGGGTCTCGAATCGAACCTGTTGGCCCATGCCATGCAGCACAAATACTGCGACCCTCGTCACACCGGGCTTGGGATAGTCCCGTTCGGTGGCCTGCATCGGCGGGAACACGACTTGCTTGATGCTGGTGCCATCGGACTCATTCGTAACCATGTTCGTCCCCTCCAAATAAAGAGTCGCCACCTTCAAAGGCGGCATTCAGTATAGACGGACGGTCGTCGCCGATTCCCGCGACAATGGCCTGAAGAAGTGCTCGCGGCGAAGTCAGTGGTCTTTGCGATCACCGAGAATCTTGATCACCGCCGGTTTCGTGACCTTTCCCATGGCGTTGCGTGGCAAGCTGTCCAGGCATTGGATGCGACTCGGCACCTTGAATCTTGCCAGATGCTCCTTGGCCCACTCGCGCAAGGTCTCGAGCTCGAGCTGCTGACGGCCAGCGATCACCAGCGCTGCCGCGACCCGTTGGCCCCACTCGGCATCCTCGAGGCCGACTACCGCACATTCTTCGATCAGCGGATGGGCGAGGAGTACGGCCTCGATCTCCAGGGCGGAGATCTTCTCGCCGCCACATTTGATGATGTCGATGCTCTGGCGCCCGAGGATTCGGTACCCGCCGTCACCCCGGATCGCGATGTCGCCGGTGCAAAACCAGCTGCCGCGGAACGCATCACGGGTCGCCTCGGGGCGCTGCCAGTATTGGTTGAAGACGGTGGGGCCGCGGACTTCGATCTCTCCCGAGCTGCCTTCGTCGACGGGTCGGCCGTCGGGGTCGACCAGCCGCACCTCGACGCCGGGTAGGGGAGCGCCGACCGCACCGGCAACTCGGACACCCTCGTAGGGATTGGACAACGCCATACCAATTTCGGTCATGCCATAACGCTCGAGGAGGGTTTGGCCGGTGATCTCCCGCCAACGATCGAGCACTGGTATCGGTAGCGCCGCCGAGCCGGAGACCATCAGTCGCATCTCGTGGGCGGCGCGGGACAACTCGGTACGGTCTTCGGGGCTGGCGTCTTCCCAAGCCCGAATCAGCCGGACGTATATCGTCGGCACCGCCATGAATAGGGTCAATCGCCCCGACCGGATGATTTGCCAGATACGTTCGGCGTCGAACCGTGGCAAGATCTCGCAGACGGCTCCGGACCATAGGGCGCAGCCGATGATGTTGATCAGTCCATGCACATGATGCAGAGGCAAAATCTCGAGGATCCGGTCGTCGCGCTGCCACTGCCAGGCCTCGACTAGATTTTCGATCTGAGCCTGGATGTTGCGATGGCTGAGCACAACTCCTTTGGGACGCCCCGTGGTGCCACTGGTGTAGAGGATCAGCGCCCCGGCGTCGAGATCAGGCTCGTCGGCAGTGGGTCGGTCGGTGCTGATCTCGTCGGATGATCGCTGGGCGGCGAGGGTGTCGTCGACGTCGAGCAAGGTGAGTGGGCTGGTGTCGACGAAGGACTGAAGTCTCGGCGCTAGCTCGCGATTCACGACTGTGCAACGAATGCCGCAGTCTTCGAGCACATAAGCGAGCTCGGCGGTTGGATGCGAGAGCGCCAACGGCACGGCGATTCCGCCCGCTCGCCAGATCCCCCACAGGGTGGCGATGAATTGGAAGCTGGGCGGGATCAGGATCCCGATGCGGGCGCCTTCGAGATCGGAGCTGACGATCAAAGAGCCTGCGGATGGCCTGGTGCGCAGCAACTCGGCAGCAACTTGGTCGGCGGCGCGGATGAGATCGCGATAGGTGGCACTGCCGGTAGCGTCGACCACCGCGGTGCGGTCGCCATGCTCGACGCCACGTTGCAGGATGGGGAGCAAGCTGTTGCGCAGATGGGCCAAGGTTGTGCCGCTCTCGGTTTTAGCGTCGTAACGTCTGGACGTCGATCAGCTCGGAGTCCGATTCGCTGGTGAGCGCCTCGTTGAGCTGCATTTCTGGGATGTCCGAGGTTGCGATCTCGTCCGTGATGTCGTCCGCGACGTCGGGGAAAGTGAGCGCCCGCCGCGCGACGACCAGGCGATGAACCATGGCGAGCAGCATCGACACCGCGCCGACCATGGTGAAGAGCATCAAGCGGTCCCGGTCGACGACCTGTAACTCACGCAACTGGGCCGCAGCGAGGGCGAGCCAGCCCATAGTCAAGAAATAACCGAGCAACGTTTGGAACACGCAGGCGCGCCAAGCGGCGGCGGCTGACTTGTCGGCCGCGCCCCAATGAGTTTGGTGCCACAGCCATTGCCGCAGCCCTGGCGGTCCGCCATGGTCGATCGCCAAGCGGGTGGTGAGCTCGAGCTCGCGCAACCGTTGGCTTCGCCAGATGGATGCGCCGGCGATCAACCAGCCGATGAGCAGCGGAAACATCGGCATGACAAACGCGAGGTCGATGCCCAGCACAACACCAACTCCCGAGGCATCGCCGAGTTGTCGCTGGGCCTCGCTGTGGACCTCGCTCACTTCACCGAAGTGCTCCAAGCAGCGGTCGGCGGCGGTTTCGAGATCACTCAGCGAGCGCGGCCGGCGAATCGTATCGCGGACGGCGGGAGACAGTCCCAAGTCGACCCGATCGGGTGCTGGCAGGGTCCACCAAAAAGGTTCGTCCGGAGCCGTAAATTGGAGCTCGCGGGCGGCGCGGGTGAAGTCGCTCAGGGCGCCGGTCAAGGTGTCCCATTGGGCTCGGGCTTCCGTGAAGCGCCCACGCAGCCTGGGGACGGCGCTGGCGGCGGCGTCGAGTCGCGCTTCGAGGCGAGGTAGAGAGTCGTTTTGCCAGCTCCTACCGAGGTCGAAATAACGCGGGCTGATGATCAGCTGGTCGACGATCGGGGTCAGGATCGCCAGCGTCTCGTCGCGGCTGGTGGCGTCCCGCAGGTCGGCGATCCAATCGGGGTTTTGAAGCTCGAAGGGTTGGATACCCGAGCCCTCACCCAGCGTCGAGTCGGGCGCCGCGGGCTCTGCGGTTGGCGTCGCATCATCATCTTCGGCCGCCGGATCTGCCATCGCGGCTGCTTCCGCGGCGGCCTGGGCCGCGATCTTCTCACGGGTCGCGTCCAGCCGGGCAAGGTCGAGTTCGAGATCTTGCACGAGACGTCCCAAAGATGGCGTGATCAGCGACGTGGTCTCTTGACGGATGCCTTGCAGCGCCTGTCGCAACTCACTGAGCCCACGTTCGACTGCGGTGAGCCGCTCGATCTCGGAGCTGGTTTCGGATTCGATCCGGCGTCCCTCGACGAACGGCGTGACCACCGCGACGTGGAGCAAAGTCAGGATCAGCACCGCGAGGTAGGGCCACCGGCTGGAGGCGGCAAATTGATCGCGGGCGCGGAGAAACAGGGCTTGAAAGGATCGGCTGGCCATGGAAGAACACGCTCCTAGCGGTCGGATTGTCACAGCTCCGATAAGCGAATGCAACCGATCTCACGGTTGACTATGTCGTGGGCCTCCGTCACGGTTGCAACCCGGATTGCTTGACGGTCGTAGACGGCCATAGTACGTTTTCGAGGCTTCCGAGATCGGCAGGCCAACCTCCTGCTGCGGTTACTCATTCCCCCTGAGCGAAAGCTCTCAGCTTCGGACGACCAACAGCGGGCGGGCAAGCATCACCGTGAGAGATTCGACATGAAGCGGGCGACAGGGCGTGGCGGGTCTCTTTCACCGGTGACAGCCAGCGAGGTGTGGCTGGTGAGGCTGTTGTATTTTGCGGCGGCCGTCATGCTTTTGGCCTTTGGCGCGGTGTTTATGCCGACCGAGTGGATGCGAGGTAGCCATCTGCGTCTCGGCTTGGGTGAGTTTCCCGAGTCACCGTTGGTAGAGTACCTGACGCGGTCCATCTCAATGCTGTATGGCATGTACGGTGGGATTTACCTGGTCATCGCCCGTAATCCGCGCCGGTTTGCGCCCGTGTTGACCTACATGGCATCGGTGAACATCGTTTTTGGTGCCATGATGGTTGGAATTGACCTCCATGCCGGCATGCCGTGGTACTGGACGGCCGGTGAAGGGCCGCCGATCCTGGCGTTCAATGTGCTGCTGTTGGCGCTGCTGCGTCACGTTCCGAAAGACTGAGATCACCCACTCCCAGATTGATATGTCCAAAACCCGCGACGAGCTGCTTGGTGCAGGATTCAGCGACGAGCACCTGGAGGATCTGACCCGTCAGGCCGACCGCTCGATGGCTCGGCGGTCGTTGCCCGGCACCCTGAGTTACCCGATGGTGTGCCTGATCCTCGGGTTGTCGACCTCCTACGCGGCAGATTCACCGTGGTTGGTGTACGGCCTGACCTTCGCGTCCTTGGTGATCGCGATTGGGCGCTACGTGTGGGTTCGAAGCTTCAGGCGTTATTACGATCGCAGCCCACGGCTTTGGAAGGCCGGCGTTGTTGCGGGCCTCTTGACCTCTGGCCTGATCTGGAGTGTTTTGGCGACGCGGGCGATCGCGGTTTACGGAACGGGCTGGGCCGGACTGCTGGCCTTGTTGATCTCGGCGTTGCTGTGCACCATGTCGTTGCTCGTCTACACCCACGATTTCCAAGTCATTCTCAGCTTCATCGCGGTTGTGATGGTGCCCCAGGTGGTGATGCTGCTGAGCCTCGGCAGCGCGGACGGACGCTGGCTAGCGACAGCGATCTCCATTTTTGTCATCTACCTGGTACTGCAGGGGCGGCAGTTTCATCGTGAAAACTGGCGGGCTCGGGTCAACACCAAGCTGTTGGAGATCCGGGCTGCCGAGTTGGAAGACGCCAGAAACCAGGCGGAGGCCGCCAATCGCGCCAAGAGTGAGTTTCTGGCCAACATGAGCCACGAGATCCGGACTCCGATGTATGGCATCGTGGGTTCGTCGGAGCAGTTGCTCAAGACGGATCTTCCAGCTGCCAGTCGTGAAGATGTGGAGACGGTGGTGATGTCCGCCGGAGTTTTGTTGGACCTGATCGACGACGTTCTCGACTTCTCCAAGATCGAAGCTGGCAAGATGTCGCTGCAGACCGTTGGTTTCAGGCTCGCCGACATCGCCGATCTGGTGATGGAGATGTTCGCTCCACGAGCGGCGGAGAAGAACATCACCTTCGAGGTGTCGGTCGCCGAAGGGGTTCCCGGCCGGTTGCTCGGCGATCCGTCGCGGCTGCAGCAGGTATTGATCAATCTGATCAGCAACGCGATCAAGTTTACCGACGAAGGACACGTCAAGCTGCACATCGAGCCGGCCGGCAGTGACACCGGTGAAGCGCCCATCCGCTTCATCGTCAGCGACACGGGCATCGGCATTTCCCGTGAAGCGCACGCGGTGCTGTTCGACGCTTTCACCCAAGCGGACAGCTCGGCGACGCGCCGTTTTGGAGGCACCGGTCTGGGTTTGGCGATCAGCAAGCGGATCGTCGAGTTGATGGGTGGCGAGATCAGCGTCGAGAGTGTTCCGGGGGTGGGGGCCACCTTCATTTTTGTGGTGCCACTGCAGCGACTCGGCACGGATGAGATTCCTGTCGAGCTCGCGGCGGGTATCTTGCGGTCGGTGTCGCGTTCTCGGCAGCCTCGGCGCAGCTTTCGTATCTTGTTGGTCGAGGACAATCCGGTCAATCAAATGGTCGCGTCGAGGCAGTTGGAGCTGCTCGGTTATCGCTCCGATTCCGCCGACGATGGCGAGCAAGCGTTGGCTGCCTTGGCTCGCCAGGACTACGATTTGGTGCTGATGGACTGCCAGATGCCAGTGCTCGATGGCTACGAAGCGACCCGTCGGTTACGAGCGCAAGAAGGTGATCGCAAGCACACACCGATCATCGCCATGACCGCCCATGCGGTGAAAGGCGATCGGGAGAAGTGCCTCGCCGCCGGCATGGATGACTATCTATCGAAGCCCTTTCGCGAGACCGATCTCGAGGGCATGCTCGATCGTTGGCTTTATGCCGAGTCCGAGGCCGGTGACAGCGAGCCTCCGACCTCGCAGTAGTTTGATCCATCCAAGACCGCCCCTCTGCCGGTCGCGCTGGCGGGCTGCGCGCGGAGCTGCGTAGCTCGCCTTGGCTCTGTCTAGTTTCCAAATGTGTTACTTACGATGCTTTGTGGGCTAGCTACTCGTGTTCTGCTCAAACATACTCGCCCGTGCTCGCTCCACCAGCTCGACCTCGATGCCTCGAGTCGTTGTTTCTGGGCGGGTTAACCTTTCTTGGGCTTCATCGATTGCATCAGCGCCTTGGCCTGGGCTCGCGGCATGTCGGTGAACTTGCTGAATTCTTGCCCGTTCTTGAGCCAGTCGCCGCCGTCGATGACGACGCACTCGCCGTTGACGTAGGTGGCCATCGGGGAGAGCAGATAGGCGGCGAGGTCGGCGAGCTCGCTGGGGTCTCCAAAACGACCGACCGGAACGGCTTTCTTGCCCGCTTCCAGCATCTCCGGCGTCGCCAAACGTGAGAACGCGCCCTCGGTCGGGAACGGACCCGGAGCGATGGCATTGGAGCGGATACCGTAGGTGGCCCACTCGACCGCCAGAGAGCGTGTCATGGCGAGCACGCCGGCCTTGGCACAAGCCGACGGCAATACGAAGGACGAGCCCATCCATGCGTAAGTCGTGACGATCGAGAGAATCTGCCCGCCGTCACCGCGCTCGATCCAACGCCGACCCAAATCCATCGTGGCGTTGTAGGTGCCGTAGAGGACGATCTGGACGACGGCGTCGAAGGCTTTCGGAGACAGGTCTTCCGAGGGCGCCAAGAAGTTGCCGGCCGCGTTGTTGACCAAGCCGCTGAATGAGCCCAGGTCCGCTTCCAGCTGATCGATCGCGGCGGCAAGTTGCTGCGGGTCGCGGACGTCGGCGCTGGCCCATGCGGCGCGGCCGCCGGCCTGCTGGATCGCCTCTGAGGTTTCCGTCAACGGCTCGGTGCGTCGCCCGAGGATACCGATCTTGGCGCCTAGGCCACCGAGCCTTTCGGCCATCGCGCGCCCCAAACCGGTGCCACCGCCGGTGATGAGAATCGTCTGTCCTGCGAGCAAGTCGGGTTGATACATTTTGGGATCTCCTCTTCAAGGGCAGCAGGCGAAACAGTGGTGCTCAAAACAGTGGTGCGCGAAACAGTGTCCGGTGACGAGTGGCCGGTGACGCGGGACTGGTCACTGTGGCGGGAGAACGTATCATGCGACAGTCTGGGTATACTCTGCGGTCACCGCCCTTCAACTCAGGAGAACCGATGAAACCTGCCTGCCCATTTGCCGCCGCCTGTCTGCTGACACTGTCACTTGTCGGGGCCGGGCCGAGCGCGGCAGT
>JAJCXQ010000792.1 GCA_029263355.1 Acidobacteriota bacterium
GATGTCGGAGTCTTTTTCAAAACCCAATTGGATTTGAAGCGGCCCAGGTAGATCGAGAAAGCGGCGAATGCTGAGAACCCGGGACTCGGGTTAAGATCGCCAGATGACCACAGAGACGCACGACGACATCCCAACTCTCGACGACGTCCGCGCCGCCCGCGAACAGCTCGGCGACCGCATCCGCACCACTCCTGTGTGGCGCTGGCAAGGCCGCGACATCGAAGCCGCGGTTGGCGAAAACACCGAGGTTTTCCTCAAGCTCGAGCTCTTCCAATACGCCGGAACCTTCAAGCCTCGCGGCGCGCTGTTGAACATGCTCGCCTTGTCGCCCGACGAGTTGGCACGCGGCGTGACCGCGGTCAGTGCTGGCAACCACGCCATCGCAGTCGGTTATGCCGCCCGCACCCTCGGCGCCAGCGCCAAGGTGGTGATGTTGGCTGCCGCCAACCCCGCCCGGGTGCAGGCCTGTGCCGATTACGGCGCCGAGGTTGTACCGATGGCCGACGTCCATTCGGCCTTCGACGAGGTCCACCGAATCGAACGCGAAGAGGGTCGTGCCTTCATCCACCCTTTCGAAGGACCCCGCACCGCTCTCGGTACCGCCACCGTCGGCCTCGAGCTCACCGACCAGGTTGCGAACCTCGACGCCGTCATCGTTCCCATCGGCGGTGGTGGTCTCTGTGCCGGCGTCGCCATGGCGGTCAAGCTCGCCCAGCCGAACTGTCAAGTGATCGGCGTCGAGCCAGAGGGCGCCGACTCCATGCACCGCAGCTTCGCCGCTGGCGAGCCGCGCTCCATCGACAAAGTCCGCACCATCGCCGACAGCCTTGGCGCCCCCTACGCCGCTCCTTACAGCTTCAGCCTCTGCCAGCGCTTCGTCGATCAACTCGTCAAGATCACCGACGATCAGATGCGACAGGCCATGCATCTGCTTTTCGGCAGCATGAAGCTCGCCGTTGAGCCTGCTGGCGCCGCAGCGACCGCCGCCCTCTGCGGGCCACTGCGCGAGCAACTCGCCGGAAAACGGGTCGGCGTCATCGTGTGCGGCACTAACATCGACGCAGAGACGTTTGGGACTCAGATGGCGGGGTGATCCCGGGATATTCAGCCCAGCGAGGTCTTCCGCGTCTCCGCGAGCATGTTGCAAAACAACGCCCCTTGCTCGATCGCGTCGTCCAATGCGATGTGGCTGTGGGGCAGGTCGTCAAACCAACGCCGCGGCATGTTGCGCTTGGTGGTCTGGCGATAGCGTGACCCCAAGACCGCCATGGCGAAGGTCTTGATGTCGAGGGCCGAGTACGAGAAGGCGCTGCGGCCGACGAATCGCATCAAGTACCAGTAGACGAAGGTGAAGTCGAAGCCGGCCGGATAGGCGACGAACACCGGTTTGCCCGGTAGGTGACGCACCCAGGCGTCATACTCTGGCATGACCTCCTCCGGCGGGCGCGGATCCGTTCGGCAGGCGGCCCAAGCCTCGGGCTGGGATCGCCACCAGCGCATCGTCCTCGGGTCACCCTCAGCGTCGGGCAGCAACTCGAGGTTGGCAGAGAACGTGTCGACCAAGGTTTTGTCGGCGAGGTAGGCGGCGGAGCCGAAGCTCAGCATGGAATGCGGACCTGGGATCTGGCCGTCAGCCTCGATGTCGGTCGAAACATAGATTTCTGGTTTGTTGGCGCTCACCTGCGGAGTTTACTTGACCCTGGTCAGGCTAGGGTCGAGCATCGACTCACCGACCAAGCCGGCGAGACGCCGGCGCTCCCGGCGGGTGGCATCTACCGTCCCCGGGCCAACAGTCGATAGATCACCGGGATCACCAACAGGGTCAACGCCGTTGAGCTGAGTAGGCCACCAACGACGGCTAGTGCCATTGGGGCGCGCAGCTCGCTGCCTTCGCCGAGACCAATCGCCATCGGCAGCAGGCCGAGGACGGTGGTGGCGGTGGTCATCAGGATCGGGCGCAGCCGGGACTGGCCGGCTCGACGCAAGGCTTCGAGCTTGGTCTGACCGTCGCGACGCAAGCGGTTGGTGGTGTCGACCAGTATGATGGCGTTGTTGACCACGATGCCGGCGAGCAGCACAACACCAATCATGACTACGATCGAAATCCGCACATCAAAGAGGGTGAGGGTGACGAGCACACCGATGAGCGACAGGGGCACGCTAAACAGGATCACGAGAGGATGGACCAAGGATTCGAACTGCGACGCCATCACGATGTAGACCAGGAAAATAGCCAGAAACAAAGCGAGGCGCATCGACTCAAAAGAGGTTTCCATCTCTTGCTGCTGGCCACCCATCCGCCAGTCGAAACCAGCGGGCAAACCCATGTCGTCGATCAGGCCGACGATCGCCGCCGACGCCGAAGCCAAGTCGCGACCCTCGAGGTTGGCGGTGAGGACGGCGACGCGCTCGCCATCGGCTCGGCGGATCTCGGCGGGCCCTTCATCCTCGATCACCTCAGCGACCGCGGACAATGGCAGGGTGGTCTTACCGTCCTGGTAAACCACCAGGTTGGCAAGGTCAGCGGCGCTCGAACGGTAACGCTCTTGGGAGCGCACCCGGATATCGATGGTGCGATCCTCGCGCTGGATCTCGCTAGCGACGGTGCCTAAAACCTTGGCCTGCACCACCGACGCCACATCCTGGACGCTCAAGCCGAGGCTCGCCAGGCGATCGCGGTTGAAGCGCACTTGCAACTCCGGGGTGCCGCCCTCGGCGGAGGACTCGACGTCGGTCACACCGGGCAACTCACGCATACCCGCCGCCAGCTGATCCGACAGACGACGCAGAAGCTTCAGGTTGTAGCCTCGGATCTCGACTTCGATCGGCGTCTTGAAACTGAAGTACGACGGCCGACCGAATTGCACATTGAGCCGCTCGGTAACCGCACCGCCGTCGTTCTCGAGGAGCGACCGTAACTCTGACATCAGGCGCTCTTCACGCTCGCGGGAAAACGGCGGAGCAACGGTGACGGTGATCTGCCCGAGGTTTTCCCGGCTATCTCCCGACACTCCTCCCTGTTGGCTCGAGCTACCGACTAGGGCGTAAACCGTCTCGACACCATCGAGGTTACGGGCCAGACTCTCGACCCGGGCCAGACGACGTTGGGTCACGTCGAGGTGAGTTCCTGGTGGTAACTCGGCGTCGAGGAAAAACTCACCTTGGATGAGCTCCGGCACCAACTCGCTGCCGAGCCCCGGCAAGAGAGTAAGGCTGGCGGCGAATAACACCAAGGCAATGGCGACGGTGACCAGCGGCCAACGCAGGGCGCCATCGAGCAACCCGGCATAACCGCGGGCCAAGCGATTGAAGGCAGCTTGGAATAGCCGCGCCGGCAACGCCAGCAGCCATACCGGCGGACGGGTAAGGATCCACGCCAGGGCTTTTAGACTGCGGCCAATCCACACGAAGAGTTGAAAAACACCCGCGGACAGTCGGCCTTTGAACGTACCCCGGTCCACATCAAACTCGTCACTCGAGGGCTCAGCATCGATCTTGAACCGCTGTGCGGCGAGCATCGGAATGACGGTCAGGGCCACCACCAACGAAATAATCAGCGAGTAGGTCACGGTCAGCGCTTGATCGGAGAAAAACTGCGCCGCCACACCCTCGACAAAAACAATCGGCAAAAAAACGCAGACGCTGGTCAGGGTCGATGCAATGATCGCCGTCGCCACTTGGCCAGCACCGACCCGCGCCGCCTCGGCGTCGCTCAGGCCATCATCACGCCGCCGCTGGATCGACTCCAACACCACAATGGCGTTATCGACCAACAGGCCGATGCCGAGGGTAAGACCGCCAAGAGACATGATGTTGAGGGAGATGCCGGACAGGTACATCAGGAAGAAGGTCGCCACCACCGAAATTGGGATAGCGATGGCGATAATCAGGGTCGTCTTCCAACTGCGCAGGAACAGGAAAAGCACCAGCACCGCCAACAAGCCACCGATCATCGCGGTTTTGAGCACCTCGTCCACCGAGCGACGGATGTAACGCGCCTGATCGGTAATTACCGTCACTTCGAGCTCGGGATCAATCTGCGCCAGGCGCTCCTGCACCGCCTCCAACCCTTCACGAACCGCGTCTGAAACCTTCACCGTGTTGGAGCCGCCGGCTTTGTAAATCGCCACCTCGACACTCTCGCGGCCATTGATGCGAGTGATGATCTCGCGCTCGCGGAACCCACGCTGTACGGTCGCGACATCTTCGAGCCGCACCACCGCCCCTCGCCCAGCGTCGATCACCACCTGACGCAACTCTTCAGGTCGCTGTAGCTCGCCGACGGTGCGCACCAGGTATTCAGTCTGGCCGTCTCGCAGGCGACCGCCGGTGACGTTGACGTTCTCTTGACCGAGCCGTGCGACGAGGTTCTCGACTCCCAGGCCAAGATTCGCCAATTGGCGCTCGTCGACCAGGACCTGGAACTCTTCTTCGAGGCCTCCTTCGACCAGCGCCGCGGCAACTCCTTCGAGGCGTTCGAGGGAGCGTTGGATGCGCTCCTCGGCAACCCGCCGCAGCCGCACCAGGTCGTCACCGCCAACCACTCCGATCCGCAGGATCGGATCGAGGGACGGATCGTAACGCAACAGCACCGGCGGCTCGCTCTCGAGTG
>JAJCXQ010000793.1 GCA_029263355.1 Acidobacteriota bacterium
GTCTTCAGATCGACCGGCCGCTTTTGCAGCTCCAGGCCTTTGCGGCTCATACGGGAGAAGTCGAGAATGTCATTGACCAATCCGTTGAGGCGCCGGCCACTGCTGACGATCATCGCCAGGTTGGCGCGCAGGGGCTCCGCCACCGCCCCCGCTGCGCCCTCCATCAGCGACTCGGCGATGCCGACGATGCCATAGAGCGGCGTCCTGAGCTCGTGGGAGGTGTTGGCCAAGAACTCGTCTTTCAATCGATCGACTTCGCGTAGGCGAGTGTTGAGCGAGCGCTCACGCTCGAGGTTGGCCCGTTGCCAGCGCAGGTAGCCCGTCACCAGCGCCGCCAGCGTTAAGGTATAGAGGCAGTAGGCCCACCAGGTTTTCCAAGGTGGTGGCAGGACGGTCAATCGGATCGACGCGCCATCGTCGTTCCACACACCGTCTTTGTTGCTCGCCTTGACCCGGAAGACGTAATCGCCAGCGTCGAGGTTGGTGTATTGCGCGAAACGCTTGCGGGCGCCGGTCTGGATCCATTCGGCGTCGAAGCCCTCGAGCTGGTAGGCATAGCGGTTACGGCGTGGACTGGCGTAGTGCAGCGCGGCGAATTCGAACGACAGGATCCGGTGGTGATGGTCGAGAGTCATCTCGGAGGTGGCCGAGATAGTCTCGATCAAGGGGGACTCTGGATCTTCGCGACGCAGGGGAACCGGCTCATTGAGCAATCTGAAGTCGGTGATCGCGACTGCAGGTGGGTCAGGATGATCTTCGATTCGATCGGGAAAGAAGGCGCTCAAACCCCCGGGGCCACCGAAGAACATCTCGCCGCTTGGACTGCGGTAGGCAGGACCGATATAGAAGATCTCGCTATGTAGTCCGTCATCGGTACTGTAGACGCGGAAGGTTTCCGAGTTGGGGTCGAAGCGGGCCAGTCCCTTGGAAGTGGAGATCCACAGCAGGCCTTGCTTGTCCTCCAGAATGCCGACCACCGAGTCATCGGGGAGACCATCCTTTTCACGGTAGTGACGGAAGGTATTGCGCTCGGGGTCCCATCGGTTGAGACCGCCGCCGATGGTGCCGATCCAATAGATTCCGTCAGCATCCTGATACAAGGCTGCTGTCTGGTCTTGGCTGAGACTGTTGGTATCGGCGGGATTGTGGCGAATGTGGGTGAAGCCGTCGAGAGCATCGCCGTAGCGATTGAGGCCGCCGAAAGTGAGGACCCACAGGGTCGCAGCTCGATCCTCGTAGAGGCCGTAGACGTTGTTGCTGCTGATACTTTCGGGATCGTTCGGATCGTGATGGTAGGTGACGAAGCGGTCCGTCGTTCGGTCGAGACGGGCGACCGCATCCGAGGTTGCGAGCCACAGACTCCCGTTGCTGCGCCCGAGCACCGATCGCACGAAGTCGTTGGGGATGGAGGCAGGGTCTGTGGGGTCGTGGCGGTAGTGGACGGCGCGCTCGCGGCGGCGGTCGATACGGGCCAAGCCGTCGCGGGTACCGACCCAGAGCTCACCGGCCTTGTCCTCGAACAATGCCGTGACCGCGTTGGACGGCAGGCGGACGCTGGCGTCCACGTCGTCGCTGAGTCGTCGTGTTGTACCGGCGGTGCGATCGAACCCAGTGAGTCCGCCGTCGAAGGTGCCGACCCAGAGGGTACCTGTCTGATCCTCGGTCACGGCCCAGACCTGTTCCCCTGCTAGGCTGTTCTCTATCCACGGGCGTGGCCGGATCGCAGTGAACTGCTCTTGGCGTTGATCGAAAATGTCGATGCCGGCATCGGTTGCAATCCACAGAATGCCGGAGGCGTCCTCGAACAGGTTGTTGATTCCGTCGGAGCTGATGCCGTTGGGATCTCGGGCATCGTGGCGGTAACGGACAAAGCTCTGGGTTGCGCGTTCGAACAAGCAGAGTCCAGCGCTACTGGAACCCAGCCATAGCTGGCCGCGACGGTCTTCGTGAATGGTGAGAATGCCGGTGTTCGCGGTGGTGGGATCGGAGGGATCGATCGGAAAACGACTGATCCGTCCGCTGTCACGCTCGAAGCGATCGATGCCTCCGATCGTACCGATCCACAGGATGCCGAACCGGTCGAAGAACAAGCTCAGCACGGTGTCAGCGCTGAGGCTGTCGGGGTTGTCAGGATCGTGCCGAAAGTGGACAAAAGTCCCACTGTCGGGTTGAAAGCGATTCAATCCGCCGTCAAAGGTTCCCACCCACAGGCCGCCGTCGGGGCCGACTGCGAGTGCCGAAACCCCACCCGGGCCGAGGCTGCCGGGTTGCTCGGGATCGTGGTGGAATCGTGTGAATGTTTGCCGTTTGGCGTCGAATCGGTGCAACGTATCTTCGGTGGCGACCCAAAGATTGTTGTTGGCGTCCACCACGCACTGGTAAACCGAATCGCCGGCTAGAGAGCTTGGATCCTCAGGGTCGTGTCGGAAGGCCGTGAACCGCTCCTGAGTCGGCTCGTAGCGATTGAGGCCACCGCCGCGAGTGCCAAACCACAACATTCCGTCGCGGCCTGTGCAGATCGGCAAAACCTCGCTCATAGAGATCGAATCAGGATCGTCGGGGTCGTGCTTGTAGGTCTCGAATTCGTAGCCATCGTAGCGATTCAAGGATCCCTCAGTTGCGAACCATAGAAAGCCGGCAGCGTCCTGGTCGATGTCCCACACCGTGGTATGGGACAGTCCGTCGTCAACGGTGAGGTGGTCGATGTGGTCGAGGCGTGGGGGAGGTGCCGCAAAAGATGCGGCAGGTAGCAGCAGTCCGGCCTCTATGATGAGGGCCAAGCCCAGACGATGAAGGGGACGGTTGAGACGCGCTCGAGGGCGCCGGATAGTAGCCAAGATTAGATTCTTTATACGATGGCGAGCTGTCCTCTCGATCCTACACCGAACGACACAGCCGCTTTGGGCATTGGGCCTGCCGGAAGGCCGGCAGCTCAGCTGTGACGGTTTGGGTCTCTCATCACCCTTGCACGTTTGCGATAGTACTTATCGATGAGACCCCAAAGGATCAGCAAAGGGCCGACCATCGCTGCCGCCGCCATCGCCATGGTGCTGTGGCCAGGGGCAGTGAGCATGCGCCCGAGCTGATTGCGGAAAGGATCGTCGTTGACGATGTAGGTCCAGGTCGACGCCGGGCCTTCGAGGCCGATCTCGTCGAGATCGAGTCGACCGTCGCGAGTTACGACATGATCGAGAGCTGCGAGTACCGCCTCGTCAACCGCAGGCTGGATGTGGTGGAAGGACTCGGCGGTTTGGAGTTGGAAAACCGTCAGGGGATCTTCGCCGCTGAGGCTGACCAGGTGGATACCTTCGCGCAGGCTGGCGATGGCGCCTAGATGCTCAGACCAAAGGCGATCCGTGTGGAACAGTGTGATCGCTGTCTCGGTGCGGATCACCTCGTCTTCTCCAACGGCCGCAATCAGTTCGGCGTAACGCTCTGGCTGGCTTCGCCACAACGCCGGCCGGCCGCCGGTCAACAAAGCCTGGCGTCGTACATGCACTTTGCGGCGTTGATCCTCGATCGGCGTCGCATAACGCCACAAGGTACGTCGGATCTCGCGATTCTGGCCTTCGACAATACGTTGCGCCCGCGCCACCTCACGTCGCACGATGGGGTTTTCGATCGGCGCCGACTGCATCTTGGGCACCAGCTTGGGAGGAATCAGATCGCGGATGCCGTAACGCTCCAGCAGCGGATCCTCCAGGCAGATGAAGAAACACGACGCGCCGGGATCACCCTGGCGCCCCGCGCGGCCGCGCAGCTGGAGATCGATGCGTAGGCTCTCGTGGCGGTTGGTGCCGATCACATAGAGTCCGCCGAGGGCGACGACGGGATCGCGATCCGCCTCGTCTGCGCCACCGAGGCGAATGTCGGTTCCGCGCCCCGCCATGTTGGTGGAGATAGTGACCGCGCCAAGGGCTCCCGCTGCCGCGATAATCGCCGCCTCGTCGGCGTCGTTTTTGGCGTTCAAGACTTGGCAAGGCACCGATAGACGGCTGGCCAGGCGCTCGGACTCCGCCACCGTCAGTGTCCCAACCAACACCGGTCGACCCATGGCGTGGGTGCGCTCGATCTCAGCGACCAGCGCTTGATCCTTGGCGTCACGGTGGGTGAAGATCCGATCCGGCTGATCCTCACGAATCAAGGGTCGATGGGTGGGGATGACCACTACCCCGAGATGGTAGAGCTCGTGGAGCTCATCCGCCGCGCTTTGAGCGGTGCCGGTCATGCCGCACAAGCGTGAATATCCAGCAAGCAGATGCTCGAGGGTAATCGATCCCAGGATCTGCCCGTCCGCACCGCGCTCGATGCCTTCTTTGGCCTCCAAGGCTGCTTGCAGCCCATCCGGCCAGTTGCGATCGTCGGCAACACGGCCGGTGAATTCATCGATCAGCTCGATACGACCGTCGCGGACGATGTAGTCGACGTCGCGTCGTAGCAAGGTTTGGGCATGTAGCGCACAGTTGAGCTCGGTCAGCAGCCCAAGATTGGCCTCGGTCAAGAGATTGCCACAGGCGAGCTCGTCCTCGGCACGGTCATAACCGCGCTCGGTCAATTCGACGTTGCGGCTGTATTCTTCAATCGTGAAGTCGACTCCCGCCTCGAAATGATGGGCGAGGTGGGCGAGGCGGCTGGCGTCGGGCGCATCACGGTCGACGCTGCCCGCCAGCACCAGCGGTACCCTGGCCTCGTCGATCAGGATCGAGTCCGCTTCGTCCACCAGGGCGAAGTGGAAAGGCCGATGAACGAGATCCTGCGTCGTGGTACACCGCAGATCGCGCAGCAAGTCGAACCCCGCTTCCTTGGCAGTGACATAGGTGATGTCCGCCCGGTAGGCAGCCTGGCGCTGGGGCGGGGGCATTCCTTCCCGCACCCAGCCGCCGGTGAGGCCAAGCAAGCGGTAGATCGGCCCCATCCATTCCGCGTCGCGTTGCGCCAGGTAGTCGTTGAAGGTCAGCACATGCACGCCTTGGCCGGTCAGAGCGTTCAGGTAAGCTGGTAATGTCGCGGCTAATGTCTTGCCCTCGCCAGTCTGCATCTCGATCACCTTACCGCGATGGAGAGCCACCGCCGCGACCACTTGCACGTCGAACGGGCGCATCGCGACGGTGCGGGCCGCTGCCTCGCGCATCAGAGCGTAGGCACGGGGCAGGAGGGGTTCGAGAAGTTCGGCGTCGGGGGGTGGATTGGTGGCAATTCCGTTCCCTTGGACTTCTGCGATCAGCCCGCGGGACCGGGCGAGGAGCTCGGCGTCCGAGAGTCGGGTGATCTCCCTACCAACCTGCTCGATCTCCGCGAGGGGTGCGGCGTAGGGACGCAGATCAAATTCGGTCACCGAGCCACGTAGCTGGGCGAGGCGCTGTCGCCAGCTGAGGGTTGGGGGATTCATCAAGGAAGACTGAGCATGGCGGGATTCGGGAGTCGGTTTTATAGGCGTCTGAGGCATTGAATTCTCCTGCATTCTGGGAGCGGTCAACTCGAGAGCCAAGAGTGGGGCACACGGCCGTGCGCTCGACTGAGGCTTGGAGACACGTGGTCTGATGTAGGGGCGCACGGCCGTGCGCCCGCTTCTGCGTTCGAGACGGGGCAGAAAGGGCGCACAGCCGTGCGCCCCTACACCGTGTCCAATAACACCGTGTCCAATAACACCGTGTTCAATAACACCGTGTTCACGCGATATTGGGTACAACCGCGGAAGCTGAACTGTCAGCGCCGGGTCGATTCACCTGCGAGCGTGACTGGCCGTTACGCTGGCGGACCGCGGGAAAGATGTGCCGACGCCGAGACCCAGCGGACAACGGTGGTCGGCGCATCCCGTGGGCGATCGGTCGCCACCAGGGTCGGCGGATCACCGAGAGGCAGGTCGGTTGGCAGGATTTCGAGCTGGCAGAAGTCCCCGGGATGGTCCGCGCCGGGCTGGAGCGGGACCGTCAGACCCGTGCTGTGGACGAGGAACGCTGTCAGGGCGCAAAGCCCGACAATTCTTGCCCAAGGGTTGTTGAGGATGGCTTTTCGTCGCATCAGTCTTTCCCGTCTGCTTGTTATGGTAACACTGGTTGCAAAAAGACGTCTCTTCGTCCCGCCCCTCGGGCACTGCGTTTGACCCCTCACAGGCTGGGACGTCGGCGATCCGGGTGTTATCTTCAGCCGGTGCTCGCCGCCAGTAGCACAAAGACTTTGGAGCTCTTCCTGGAGGATAGGCCATGCACCGTAAGACATCCCACCATCCAACCCTTCTTCGTCGACCCGCTGCCGGGCTGGTGTTCAGTCTTGTCTTGATCACCGTGAGTCCAGTCGTCGCTGAGCAACCTTCGGTCGATCCCGGGGCGACGAGCGAGCCGGTCGAAGCCCCCGCGACAGCGGGATGGCGGGCCTATATCGATCCTGAAACCGGCGAGCTGACCTCTGATCCGAGCCCACTGCAGGTCAAAGCTCTGTCCGATCGCCTCGAGCCAGCGCTCAGCCACTCAAGTGAAGGCCTGGAGTCTTTTGAGCTACAGCTCGGCGGTCGTGGAGTGTTTTTGCAGGAACGGTTCCAGAGCGCGCTCAGAGTGCAGGTCGTCGACGACGGGGGCTACGAGATGGGCTGCGCCGAGGCGGGGCATGCGGACGCTGGCGATTCGACGAGTGTGCATGAACACGCCAGCGAGCAGCCGATGCCAGCTCCGCCGGTCTCAACCACGGTGCAATGGGTCGAGCGCTGAGATGGGTTCCCCACGAGTCCTCCTCACTGTCCTCCTCACTCTGGCTGTCTTGATCGTGGCGATCACTGTGCGCCCATTGGCGGCGGCGCCGGTCAGCGGCACCGTTGGCGGCGACCCGAATAATTTGGCGGGGGTTGATGGCAGTGGTCGGGTGTTGCTTTACACCCCAAATCCTCTGGAGCCCGGGTCGTCCGTGTCGCATTTCGACCGCTCGGCGTTTCCCGATCTGCTGATGGAGCCTTCGAACAGCTCGGGACTCGGATTCCGACAGATTGACCTTACCGTCTTCCAAATGCGCGATATCGGATGGCGAGGCGGCAGCTCGAATCTTGTTCCCCGATACCAAGATCCTCAAGGACAAGGCTTCTTCGACCCCAGTCTTGGAGCGCAGCGGCGTGCGGCATTGGAAAGCGCGCTGGCAGTCTGGGAGAGCCTGCTCGGTAGCTCCGTCGAGATCAACGTCAACGCCGCCTTCCAAAGCCTGGAGTGCGGCGACGGCAGTGGTGTCCTGGCGCAAGCCGGCTCGCGTTTTTTGTTCGAGAGTTTTCCGGGAGCGCCGGTCCCTGGCACCTGGTATCACGGCGCCTTGGCGGAATCCCTCTCCGGTCAGAATCTGAGCTTGGACGACGACCCAGATCCCAACTCCGGCGACCTGTCTTTGACCTTCAATAGTCAGATCGATAGTTCCTGCTTGGGAACCGGATCACGTTATTACTACGGTCTCAACGGCAACGTCCCAGCGAACCAAATCAGCTTCGTCAACGTTGCCCTGCACGAGCTCGGCCATGGTCTCGGGTTCTCGAGCTTCGCCAGCTCGTCGACCGGCGCCCTGTTCATGAACCAGCCCGACATTTACAGTCGGTTTGTCTTCGACAACACCCGCGGTCAGAACTGGAATCAAATGACCAACGCTCAGCGCATCGCCTCGGCGGTCAACAGCGGGCGAGTGGCGTGGAGTGGCAATCAAGTTCGAGCCCAGGCCCCAAATTTTCTCGAAGGCAGGCCCAGCTTGATCATCAGTTCGCCGGCATCAATCGCTGGGCGGTACCTCGCGGGTACCGCCGCTTTCGGGGCGCCCCTGGTCACCCCTGGGCTTACCGGCGAGCTGGCGCAGGCCTTCGACGGCACGGCCTTACCGCGGTTGTTGTGCAACCCGGTGGTCAACGGTAGCGAGGTGACCGGCAAGATCGCTCTGGTCGATCGTGGCGAATGCAACTTCACCGTCAAAGTGAAAAATGCCCAGAATGCGGGGGCCGTTGCGGTGGTTGTCGCCAACAATGTCGCTGGCGACCCACCGGCGATGGGCGGTGACGACAACACCATCGTGATCCCCGCGATCAGCTTGACCCAAGCGGATGGCAATCTCCTGCGGGCGACCCTCGACCAGGCTTCGGACCCCGGCACCCTGGCTTTCGACGCGGCGACCTTCACCGTTGACGAGGCGGCAGGCGCCGCCACCGTCACGGTTCGTCGTAGCGGTGGCACGGACGGCACGGTCAGTGTCGACATTGTCACCACCGACGGCAGTGCCAGCGCTGGCGACGATTATCAAGGCGGGGGTGGCAGCGTCACCTTCAATGACGGGCAGGGTGGCACTCGAGCTTTCGACATCACGATTTTTGATGATCCCAACACCGAAGGTGACGAAACCGTCGGCTTGTCGCTCGCTAATCCCACCGGCGAGGCCACCCTCGGTGCGCCGGACAGTGCGATGCTCACCATCGTCGACGACGATCTCGCTGTGTCCGGTTCCCTGGTTTTTTCAGCCGAGTTGTTTCCGGTGGGTGATGGCATTGGCGCGGCAACCATCACTGTCGAGCGATTGGGCGGAACCCTCGGCGCGGTCAGTGTTGACGTCGCGACCGGCGGTGGTACGGCGGTGGCAGGGGAGGACTACCAAACGGTGATGGCCACAGTCGCTTTTGCCGATGGTGAAGGCGGCGCCAAGCCCCTGGGTGTCACGATTCTCGATGACGATGTCGACGAGGTGCTCGAGACCATCGGCTTGGCGCTGTCGAATCCCACCGGCGGTGGGGTGCTCGGCTCCCCTTCGACAGCGATGGTGCAGATTTTCGACAATGAGCCGTGCCAGCCGACGGAGACGCGATTGTGTCTCGATCAGGGGCGATTCGCCGTTGACGTCAGCTGGCGCGATTTTGAAGGGGGCACTGGTTCGGGCCAGGTCGAGCCCCTCGACTCCGACGATTCCGGGCTGTTGTGGTTCTTCGATCCGGACAATTTGGAGATGTTGGTCAAGGTGCTCGACGGCTGTGCCATCAACGGCCACTTCTGGGTTTTCGCCGCAGCAACTACCGACGTCGAGTACACCTTGACGGTGACCGACAAGGGGACCGGCCAAACGAGTGTTTACACCAATCCCCTCGGCGTCTCGTCGTCGGCGATCACCGACACCGAGGCCTTCGCCACCTGCGCCGGGGGGACCTCAGAGGCCGAGGCCGACAAGTCGGTGGCCAAAGCGGAGGCAGCATCATGGCGAGCGCTGGCGACTCAGGCGAGCCTGGGACAGGTCGCCCGTTTCGACAGTCGCCTGACGAAGCAGGCCAGCTGCCAAGCGAACGCCACCCGGCTGTGCCTCAACCAAGGGCGCTTTCAGGTCGAGATCGGCTGGACCGACTTCGCGGGTGTCGAAGGCTCAGGCCAGGTTGAGCCCCTCGCTTCGGACGACTCCGGGCTGTTCTGGTTCTTCAACGC
>JAJCXQ010000794.1 GCA_029263355.1 Acidobacteriota bacterium
CTGATCATGGGCGGCGGGATGTATCGGTTTTATCGGCCTAACTTCCAACCGCTGTTGCTGGATCCAGATGCATCGGCACCCGGAAGCTATCGCCGAGTCCCGCAGAACCCCGGAACCCAACCCCGGCTCTACCATAATACGACCTTGCTGCTGCCGGACGGCCGAGTCTTCGTGGCTGGAGGCAATGCGGCGTATGCCATACGCCAGAAGAACATCGGCGGCTTCGACGTGCGTCTCGATGTCAACTACAAATCCGGCCTGTTCCCCATAGGCTTTGTCGACAAGGGTACCTACGCAATCTCGGCGGAGATATACCAGATCGAGTTTTTCTATCCGCCTTATCTGTTCTTGCCCGGATCCCGCCCGGTCATCACGTCGGCTCCGTCAACGATTACCTACGGAACATCCTATACTTTGTCGGTATCCCACATGACGTCGAACGCCTCGCTTGTGTTGATAAAGCTCGGCTCGGCAACTCACGGTTGGGACATGGGGCAACGGTTGGCCGACCTGGAGTTCACCCAGGATCCGGCGGCTGGCGAGGTGACGTTCAGGGCGCCGGCCGCCGACGATCGGCACCTCAGTCCGCCGGCCTACTACATGATCTTCTACGTCAACGACGCGGGTTATCCGTCGGTGGCGAAGATCGTTCAGCTGAAGATGCCGACCGCTGTCGATGGGGCGTAGCAGGCTATTTAGGTTCGGGGGTACACGCGTGATCGCGTTCCTGGATGTGATCTCGGACGCAGCGTCTACCGAACGTACACCGTCTTGATGTTGACGAACTCTTTGATCCCATAGTGGCTGAGCTCCCGGCCGTAACCCGACTCCTTGACGCCGCCGAAGGGGAGCCGGGAACTCTTCAGTACCTCGACTACACGACGGGCGTTTGGCTCTGATGGCCTGACCCAGAGATCGATATCCCCGGTGTACCTGGGATACCCGTGGAATCCCACGGCGTGGCCACCCATTACGAGATATTCAGCTCGGTTCGAGTTCAGTAACTCGATAAACTCTCGTAAATCCTTCTGCAGCTTCACGTTGAGACTCCTGGTGTCGAGTGACCAGATCCAGCACGATATCCAGCCGCTCCTGTGGGCTCAGCGAGGCGTAGTATTCGGCTTCGGCTTGGTCAGCCTCTTCGAAGCTAGCGAAGACTTGCAAATTGTCTCGTAGGGTCTTGATTGGGCTCGCACCTTCCAGGCTTGCTGTTTCTAATGCTGTGGCTTTGACCTGCGCCCATCAATACTATCAAGTGCAAAGTCTATAGAAGTGTCGGCGACCTCGGCAGAAGCATGGCTCTAGAGGTCTAATGAATACTTGGGTCGCCTACGTTGCTGGAGAATAACTGCCGCTCTTCGAGACTAAGGGCTCGCTCGAGATTGATTCCAGCAGCGAGGGCGTTCAGGCGCCGGATGACTAAACGCACTCGAGGTCGGCCCGGGTTGCTCTACAGTCAACCCCAAGAGAGAATGGTCCATGATCTCTATAAAGGACGCCCGACTCTATTCGCTCGTGATCCTCTCACTTGTCCTGATGGTGGGCTGTCTCGGCAGTAATTTGGCGACCGACAGTCCTTCCTCGGACCCACCACCCACTTCGAAGGTAACCGTGTCAGATTCGCCGACCGATCTTTGGTGGCAACGGCTCCACGAGCTGTGCGGTAAAGCGTTCGCAGGTCGGCTGGTCTCCGACGACGAGGTTGATGCGAAATTCTTGGACCAGTCCATGACCATGCATGTGCGTCGATGCGATGAGGAGCGGATCGAAATCCCATTTCACGTTGCTGAGAATCGGTCGAGGACGTGGGTGCTCACCCGTAAGGAGGAGGCTATCCATCTGCAGCACGATCACCGTCATGAGGACGGTACCGAGGACCAGGTCACTCTCTACGGCGGCGTTTCCATCGACGAGGGTAGTGCGGAGACGCAGAGCTTCCCTGCCGACGACACCTCCAAGAGGCTTTTCGAGCAGAACGAGCTCAGCGCGTCGGTGGCCAATACCTGGAGCATGGAGATTGTTCCCGGCGAGCGCTTCTCCTACATCCTACGCCGTCCGGGTCGTCACTTTCAGGTCGACTTTGATCTCGATCAAACCATCGAGCCACCGCCCACACCATGGGGGCACGACTGAGCGAGGCCTGATGATCTTGCCCCCGTGCAGTTCCAGGTACCGGCCGATCCACTAGAATTCGAAGGCTTATTCTGGCTCGCATGGAGACACCGCATATGCCCGTAACTTTAGCCTCTTGGATCGTCATCTTGCTGTTCGTCGCTGCTTCCTCGGTTCGTGCCGACGAGCCCGCCGTCGGCGACCGGCTGGGCTGGCACGGCGAAGCGATGCCTGCCGGACTGGAGCGCGCTACGGTGGACGGGGAGTACCTGTGGACGAAGGACAGGTCGGTCATGGTTTTTGTGCCGGCAGGACCGTTCCCGATGGGCAGCGAGCAAGGGGATCCAGACGAGCTGCCCGTGCGAGAGGTGTTTCTGGACGGCTACTACATCGACAAGTACGAGGTGACGTGGCGACAGTGGCGACTCTCTAGCCTGCCGTCGCCGAAAGATATCGACGGTGGGCCGATTCCGGACCACAAGCCGATCTGGGGACGCGGCGACAAGCTGCCGGTGACTTACATGAAATGGCACGACGCCAAGGCTTATGCTGCCTGGGTCGGCAAACGGTTACCGAGTGAGGCGGAATGGGAGAAGGCAGCCCGCGGCACGGATGGCCGCGAATTCCCGTGGGGTGACGAGCCGCCGAGTTTCGAACGGGCGGTGTGGAAAG
>JAJCXQ010000795.1 GCA_029263355.1 Acidobacteriota bacterium
AGCTCGACGTTGGCGAGGCCGGCTGCGGTCCGAAAGATGCGACGGGTGTAGGGAAGGGGATAACCCTCGCGGCCGTCGACCACCATTCCGAGATCCAGCGACCAAGGCAGTTTGACAACGGTGCTCAAATGGAAGGACCAACGGCTGTCGACCGGCTGTGTGCTCGATTGCAAACCGCGAGGGACGGAGTCCACCGCCCGATCACCTTGATCGTCAGCACTGCCTGCGGCGTCGGTGGGATCGTCGAAGCGCAGGAATTCCTGGCCGAGGCGCCATTGCCGGTCGCTCCAGTTGAGGTGACCATTGAGCCACACACGATGGGAGAGACGCCCACGCAAGGTCAAGCTTGCCAACAGGCTTTCGTGTTGGCGATCGCCGTTGACCCACAGGCCCGAAGGGAACCGCTCGAGACCTGATCGGAGGTCGAAGAAGGGCGCCTGATAGATGCTGCCATCAGGCAATTGACCCTCGAGTGTCCCAGACTCGACCCAATCATCAGCGGTGGCTTGGAACACTTCGCCGGGGTTGTCCACTCCAGTGCTTCGGACCAAGGTGCGGCGCTCCAACACATCCCAGGTTCGACGGTGAGTCACCGTCAGTCCGGCGGCCAGGCCGATGCCAAATTCGTGCTCGACGCTGAGCAACGCTTCGTCCGTCAGCTCTGGCGCCAGGTCAGGGGAAAAGCGGTCGGGACGACGGGACAACCACGGCTGGATTGGCTCGTCCAAGTCGTAAACCAAGTCGCCGTCGTTGTCTTCGAGGAGGTGGGAGTCGACGATCGGACCTCCTGACCCCAGGCGCCGCGACAGCATCGGTCCGAGTCGGCTAGCAAAGCGGCCATAGGCGGCACGCAGCACCGACCGCTGGCTGGCGCCCAGTCCCAGGGTCAGGCCGAGCCGTGGCGTAACGTTCTGCCAATCGGCGGCGGTAGTGTTGATGAGGTCCCCTGCCGAAGTCTGGCTGGTGCCCTCCTGCTGGTCATAACGTAAGCCGAGGAACAAGGTCAGGCGTTGGCCAGTGAGCTCGTTTTGAAACCACACACCGAGTTGATCCAAGTTCCTGTGCTCGTTGGTATCTCGCCCATCAGTGAGGAGCGCCAGGCCTGCGGGTAGACCGAGGTTCTGGCCTGCTTCAACCGCCTGGCCAAGGCCCGTCAGCCAGCTGGTGTCGGTTTCGTGGCGCCGTTCACGAGCGCCGATCTCGAGCTCGTAAGAGAGCGGACTGAGGCCAAAGAAGGCGTTGCCGCCGAGTCGATGCTCGCGGGTCCGCCGGCCGCTACTCCGTCCAAAGGTCGAACCGTCGGTAACGCCTGAAAGGTCCGTGAAGGCGGTGGCGCCAAATCCGCCGCGGGGCAGATCGTCGAGCTGGCGCTCGAGCCGCCCAGAACCGCCGGATAGGTAGAGACTGGGGCTGGGAATGTAGACGCCCAGAAGATGCCATAACTCAGCTTGCCCGCGGTGATTCCAGGTAGCATCCGGCGCACGATCAGGGCCGGCTCCGCGACCATTCTCCGAGGCCTCGCCTCGATGCCACGAGAGGTTGACGCTATTGCCGCCGAAAGCTGTCTGCAGCTTGCCGGTGGCGTGTAAAAGATCCGAGTCGGCGCGCTGACCGCCGGTCACTTGCCGTTCCGTCGCGGTGTCCGACACCGCTCCCAATGCCCACATTTGATCGCGCCGCAGCGGGCCGCCGGTCTCCAAGCTGGCGGTTGAAAAGCGGCGAACTCGGTCGCCTTCGTTTGCGGAGTCGGACCTGGAGCCGGAGACGCGACCGTCGCCTTGCCAGGTGTTGCCGGCGACGCTGGGCATTAGATCTATCTTCAGGCCTGCGGTGGACAAGGTGCTGTCGCCGCTGCCGGACGTGACCTTCACTTCTTCGAGCGGCACGCCGCGCAGCTCGAAGGCGGGTTCGCTATCGGTGTCGTCAGTGATCTCGAATTCGTCGAGCCGTATCACGGCTTGGTGGTTGGCGGTGCCACGGCCGCTGAAAGCTGGCGGTGTAGCGGCGCCGTTCACCAGCGGACGATCAACCAGAACCCCCGGCGCCGCGGAAACCAAAGACCACGGCTTATTGGCGGTCGGCAGCAGTTCGAGGTCGATGATCGGCGTCATGGAGGCAGAGCAGGAGGTCTTGGTGTCGACCAGTGGCATTTGGCTGGTGACCACCAACTCTTCCGTCACCTGCGTGGTCGGCGTCGAGTCGATCACCCCTGAGGTGGACGTCGTGGTGTTGGCCACCGCTGCGAGTAGTTCGCGAGGCGATAGAAGTGGTATGGGTCGCATCGGGGCCATGATCTCAGGCGGCGCGCCGGCGGTGACGTCGACCGCGACGAAGCTAGTGTAAGGGGTCACCAGACGATGTTCGAGGGCGAGCTCAACCACCTGCTGACGCATTTCCTGGACCTCGTTGGAGTCGGCAATCCGGCTCGAGGTGAGAACATCGATCAACGCCGTGGACTGTCGCCGGGCCCACAACTTGGCGATGCCACGGCCGGTCGTGATGGAGTTGTCGGTGGCGTCGAACAGGGGCAAGTCTAGGTTCCAAGGCATTCCCCGAATTTGACCCGAGAGGTGGACTTGACCCCTCGGATCTTTGAATCGGGTCACCAACACCAAAGGCTCGCCGACGTAGAGATCACCCGGACGCTTGGGCCAAGTTTGTGCGGTGGGGTCGTCCCACCACAGGTTGAGGTCACCCAACACCGGTGACGTCAGTTTGTGAAGCAAGGCCGTCATCCGCCTCCGGGTCTCGTGAACGTCGCTGATCAGCGTTGAGGTGCCGCGGCCAAATTCCGCTGCCCGCCGTATGAAACTGCCGTTGGGGGCGGACCCGAGGCCGACGGTGAATAGGCGCGAGTCGCCGAGATGATCGCGCAGGTACGAAAGCATCTGAGGCTCATGGCTGACTCTGCCATCGGTGACAAAAATCACCTGGCGCAGCAATCCATCGTCGATCTCGGAGCTGACGTCAAGGGCTGCGGCCAGCGCTGCCGGCATATTGGTGCCGCCGCCGGTGCTCAGGGCTGCCACCCATGCTTTCGCCTGCGAGATGGATTCCGGTTGTGCGGCGACCGCCTGCGGGAAGAGACGCTTCGCCCCGCTCGAGAACTGGATCAAGTTGAAGCGATCAAGGGGCTGGAGGTCCAGAAGGGCCAGAATCAGCGCCTCCCGCGCCTGCTGTATTGCGATGCCTTCCATAGACCCGGAGGTGTCAACGACGAAGATCACTTCACGGGCCAATCGAACCTCTCCCGAGGCGGTCGGGGGCATCACCATCAGCAGGCCGTAGGTTGCGTCCCCATGCTGTTCGACGGTGAGGCTGACCCGTGGCAGGTGGTCCGCAACCGGCGTCCACTCCAGCACAAAATCGCCATTCGCCGGGGCCAGCCCCTGGCTGAGCTCCACCGACTGATGGAGTCGACGGTGCTCCTGAACGGTGATGGCATGGGTTGGGCTGGTAACCGAGCTCAGGGGGCCGCCAGGGTGTAGATCAACCCGCAGCGCAACCGGATTTGCTCTCTCCAATCCGGCGGGCAGGGTAGGGGGTAGATTGGGGGCCGGATGGGAAGCCAGCGCCACGCTGCTGTTCGTCGATCGGCAGCCGCCACTGCCAGGGTCGTAACGTTTGGCGGCCAGCAACGGGAACCGCAGGCGGAAACGATCCACCTCGAACCGCACTTCGAACTGCAGCTCGAGCTCAACTTCGATCTCCTCACCCGGTCCGACATTGGCCACCGCGATGGTGAAGATGTCGAGGCGCTCTTGGCTGAGCAGAGAGGCGTGGGCTCCATCACGGCGTGCTTGCTCGAAGGTCGCCTCAGCCTGCCGTCGTTCAGCGATCTGGCCTTCCATCGAGCGGTTGCCGATGCGGATCCGGAAGCCATCGACGGCGGCGCTTTCGGGCAGGGGAAAGACATAAAACCCTGACTGGGTCTGCTCCGACGGATTGTAGAAAAACTGCTGGACGCGACCGCGGGCGACCATCCCGGAGACGTTCAGGTCCACCAGGCTGCTGACCATCGGCGCGGGATGTACGATGTTGTGTTCGTCGGGCTCGAACAACAGGCCGGCGCCTTTGATATCCGATAGCCGAGTGACGCTACTCGCGTTGGCGGTGACGACTGCCGCTAAGCTCAGCAGCAGCCAACATTGAATTTCCTTCATGATGCATCTCCCTGGTTTACGCGTCGTTGCCGGCCCCTCGGAGCGGTTGTTGCGGGTCATCGGCTTCCAGGGCTCAACGCGAGAAGTTGGCCGGTCGATGCTCAAAGATATTGAAATTGGTTGTTCGGCTTGTCCACAGTAGGGATTTCGATCCTGCGGGGAGGCTGGGTTATGCTGAACGTGCCGATGGAAACGAGGGATCCAAAAGTTGTGCCGCCAGAGACTGTGCCGCCAAAGACTGTGCTGCGTTCTGGTGATCTGACGGAGCTCATCGTCGCTTGGAGCGAGGGAGATCGGGCGGCGGCGGAGAAGTTTCTGCCGGAGGTCTACGACGAGTTGCGACGGATGGCGCGGGGACAGCTCCTCGGCGAGCGTGCGGACCACACCCTGCAGCCCGCGGCATTGGTCAACGAGGCGTTCATGCGCCTGGTGCGCCAGAACAAGGTGGAGTGGCAGAGTCGTCGACACTTCTTCGGCATCGCAGGCAACATCATGCGCCGAATTCTGGTGGATCATGCCCGAGCCCGGAGCACCAAAAAGCGGGGGGAAGGTGTTCCCTTGCTGAGTCTCGAGCAGTTGTTCGACATCCCGGTGGAGACGCCGCCGGACATGGTGGCTCTGGATGACGCGTTGACCGAGCTCGCGACCTTCGACCCGATGAAGGCCGCCATCGTCGAGGCGCACTTTTTCGCCGGTCTGACCGTCGACGAAACCGCCGAGGTGGTGCAATGCTCGCGGGCGACCGTGACCCGCCACTGGCGGTTGGCCCGGGCATGGTTGTTCCGTCGGTTGACCACCGAGGAGTACCATGCATCCTGAACGGTGGTCACAAATCGAAGAGCTTTTTGAGCGCACCCTCGAGCGCGGATCGTCCGAGCGTTTAGCCTTTCTGCGCGATGCTTGCGGTGACGACACTGAGCTTTACGACGAGGTTCGTTCGTTGCTCGAGGCCAACCAGCAAGCCGGTCGATTCATGGACGACACCACTCTTGCTGCCGGCCACGTCAGAGGCGCCCCTGCAGCTCTATTTCCGTCGGATGATCGCTGGGTCGGTCGGACCCTCGGTGTTTATCGACTCCAGCGGGTGATTGGCCACGGCGGTATGAGCACCGTTTATCTCGGCTCCCGGATCGATGACGAGTACCAGAGCGACGTCGCGATCAAGATCATTAGGCAGGGGCATGACGACCACCATCTGCAGCGCAGGTTTCTCCGTGAACGCCAGATTCTCGCTGACCTCGATCATCCCAACATCGCCAAGCTGCACGACGGCGGCACCACCGAAGAAGGTGTGCCTTACTTCGTCATGGAGCTCATCGAGGGAGTCACGTTGCTTGAGTACTGTGACCGGGAACAGCTTGGACTCCAAGCTCGCCTAGCGCTCTTTCTCCAAGTCTGTGCCGCGGTGCAGGGGGCGCACCGCAACCTGATTGTACATCGTGACATCAAGCCCGCGAATATCTTGGTGGGCGCTGACGGGGTACCCAAGCTGCTCGACTTCGGGATCGCCAAGTCGCTCGATCCGGACGCTCCAGTCGAAGCTCTCGAAACCACTCGCCACGGCCACCGCTTGATGACTCCAGCCTACGCCAGCCCGGAGCAGATCGAGGGCAAAACGATCACCACGGCGACCGATGTTTACGCGCTGGGGGTGGTGCTCTACGAGCTGCTGGCCGGTCTTCATCCCCATCGTTTGTGGGGTGACACCGGCAGAGATCTCGAAGACGCGATCTTGAGGCATCCGGCGGTGCAGCCGAGCGCAGCGCTACAACAAGACTCCAGAGCCAGTGCCAGTAGCAGAGCCAGCGGCGGTGCCAGGGCCGGTGACGGCAATAGCGCCAGTGCAGATCACCGCCGCGATGACGACGGGGCTACGAGCCGCCGTCCGAGTCTCGAGACGATCAGCCGGCACCGCGGTTTGATGGCGCGTCAGCTGATCCACCGGCTGAGCGGAGATCTCGACACCATCGTATTGATGGCCCTACGCAAAGAGCCCGAGCGGCGTTACAGCTCGGTGGAGCAGCTTGCCGAGGACCTGCGGCGTTATCGTGAAGGTCTGCCAGTCCTAGCGCGCAAGAGCTCCCTCGGCTATCGGCTTGGGAAATTTGTTGGACGCAACAAGCTGGCGGTGGCCTCGGGGGTGATCGTGGCGCTGTTGGTTGTCGGCTTTGGTGTCGCGATGGCTTTGCTGGCGACTCAGAACGCACGCGAGCGGGATTTGGTTCAAGCGGCGAATCAGCGTGAAAAGCAACTCTCGACCCGCCTGGCGGACGTGGCGTCAGACCTGGGCCAGGCCCTCGATCATCTCCAGCAAGAGGAGGCCCGGCGGATCGACGCCGAGGCCGACAAACTGCTGTTGGCGGGCAAGGACCAAGAGGCTCAACAGTTGCGCGAGGATGTCCAGCAAGTCCGGGATGATCTCGCTCAGCGCGCTCGAACCCTCGACGAGCTCCGCGAGGCGCTTGGATCCTCTGGTGATTGGGACGTTGATGCCGTACGCCAGCAGATCGCCGATGCTGCTCTCCTCGAGCAGCAACTCATCGCTGCCAAGCAACGTGAGCAATTAGCTCTGAACCGCGCCGCCGAGGTCGAGCAGCGTCAAGACGAGCTGGAACGTCGCCTGGCAGCTATCGAGGAGACTCCAGACCGTGGGGGTTCCAGCCCAACTGAGACGAGGGCGAGGGAGACGGCCGGGGAGGTCGCTACATTTCAGCCGGTCGCAGCACTACCGTCGGTGGCGAATTCGACCATCTCGGGCTCAGTGCCACCGATGGGTTCGTCGGCTGGGTCTGCTGTGTCGGCTAGGTCTGTTGCGCAGAGTCAGTCATCACCCTGCGTCTTTGGTGAAGAGACCAACGACCAAGGGTTCCTCTTCGTCCGCATCTGCGGCGGCACCTTCACCATGGGATCAGGTGTCGCCGACGTCGCATCCTTCGACAACGAGTGGCCGGAGCACGAAGTCGAGGTGAGTGAGTTCTGGTTTGGAAAAGTCGAGATCACCAACGAACAATATCGGCGCCTCCATACCGACCACCCGGGGGAGGCCAACCTGCCGGCAACCCATGTCCGTTGGGGCCAGGCTCAAAAGTTCTGCGAACACTTCGGTTTTCGACTCCCGACCGAAGCCGAATGGGAGTATACGGCCCGCGGTGGCAGCCAGATGGCGTGGTTCTTCGGCAATGACGAGAGCACCCTGGCGCGTTATGCATGGTATGGGGAGAGCAGCGACGGTGAACCCCATCGAGTCGGTCAGAAGGAGCCTCATCCCTGGGGCGTGTACGACCTCTACGGCAATGTCTGGGAATGGGTCAGCGATGTCGGAGCGCCCTACGAAGAGGGCCGGCAAGTGGATCCAACCGGGCCCCATCCAGCGCTCACCCCTCGCAGGTTCGACCTTGTCCGCGGCAACTCCTTCGACACCGCGCCACGCATGCAACGCGTCGTGCGCGGCGGCGCCTTCGATAGCGCGCCGAGAATGTTGCGGTCCGCCAACCGCGGGCAAGCCCGGTTGGCGACTCGTGACCGTAATGTCGGCTTTCGCTGTGTGCGCCCGGGTGGTTAGCTTGGCATGGTTGTTTCGCCCGGGCGAAGCGGTCGAGCTGGCTTGGATGTGATTCCTGATGCCAAACACCTGTGTGGTCAGCGCCTCTGCTGACGGGCCCTCCCGCGACCTCTCAGGCGGAGCCGGCGTGGCGCAGCAATAGCAAGGCGATCCACCCGCGGCCGGTCCAGGCTAGGGTTCGCAACCAATTCGAGG
>JAJCXQ010000796.1 GCA_029263355.1 Acidobacteriota bacterium
GCGGGGTGCGCTACCTCTTCCTGACCCGTAAACAGGTTGCTCAGATCGTTCTCGTCACCGCTGCCTACATCGCTTTTGTCGGGTTTTCGATCGCCATTGCTCCGTCGGTGATCGGTAGCTACTTGGCGATGGGCGAGTATGAAGAGATGGTGCGGCAGCGAGCGCGTGAAGGGGAACGGCTCAAGGCCAAAGTGGCCGAGTTGGCGGAGCTCGAGAGACGGAGCGACGCCAAGCGTATCGACATGTCGAAGATCTACCTCGCTTATGGCTTTTCGGACGACTCGTCACTCGGCAAGGGGGGCTATCCTCACGAACCCGCCAAAGTTCCGCAGTCGATCTTTGCGGCTGAGATTCGCCGCGGCAATGGATTACATGCCCGCATCAGCGAGCAACTTGGAGTGTTGTCGGCGTTTCTCGACGAGGTGGAGAGCTTCGAAG
This sequence comes from Acidobacteriota bacterium, assembly GCA_029263355.1. GTDB lineage: Bacteria > Acidobacteriota > Thermoanaerobaculia > Multivoradales > J023 > JAAELT01. The sequence continues at coordinate 439 of JAJCXQ010000796.1, forward strand.
CATTACACCGCGAGCAGGCCGAGACCACCCCGTCGATCTCACCGCTACGCGGCGACGACTTTGTGCTGACCAGTCCCTTCGGCACCCGCACCAGCCCGTTCACCAAGAAGGCCGACTTCCATGCTGGACTTGATCTGGCGGCGGCCGAAGGCACTCCGATTTACGCACCGTCGAATGGGGTGGTGGCGTTTGCCGGGCGTTATCCGCAGCGCAAGAGCGTCGGCTGGAATCGCTATGGCAACCTGGTGGTGCTGCGTAACGGCGAACGCTTCATCACCCTATTTGGACATTGTGAGGAGATCAAGGTACGCAATGGCCAGAAGGTGAAACAGGGGGATGTCATTGCCACGGTTGGCAATACCGGCTGGAGCACCAACCCGCATCTGCATTACGAGGTCCGGCGGCTGGGCGACAATGGTGATTTTACGCCGATCGACCCACGGATCTACATCCTCGATCATCGCTGGAACGACGAGGAGAGTTTTCTAATTCTGGGCCGCAAGGCTCCGGACCCACGGGGCTTCGAGCCCTTGCCGCGTATTCTGCGCCGCTGACTCGCATCGGGTAGTATTGCCAACTCTTTACCCTGGAAGGCCAACACTGACCGACCGCGGGCGCTCGACGCGTCTGTGACCGGAGGCTCTCGATGACCAAGAATGAAACTTCGCCGACGATGATCATCCCGTCCGGCACCGAGATCCAAATCGATGTCCATGGACAGCTGTCGGTGCGCACCCCGGGTAATCTGGTGATCCAGAACTCGGGGCATTATGGCGAGATCGAATCGGTTGACGGGTCGATCCGAATCGAGTCCAACGCCGAGGTCGAGGCGGTTTCGGTGCGCTGCGCTCAAACCTGTTACGTGCAGGGTAGCCTGACGTCCTGGAAAGTGAAGGCGCGGTCGATCCATCTCGAAGAGAAGGCGCAGGCGCGGATCGTGTTACAAGAGACCGAAGGCATCGAGATCGGAAAGAATGCTCAGCTTGTCGGCAACTTCTCGTCCGAGAAAGAGCTTTTCCTGTTGTTCTCGCGCTTCGCTCAACAACTGCGCTCGCTACCGTTTTACTTTGATCGCAAAGATGCGCCGCAACTCGGACAAGACGGGGCGCCTCCGGCTCAAGGGCAAGTCTCAGCCGGGACCAGCTCTGCTGCTTCAGCCGCCGCGCCAGCCCAAGGGGCTGCGGTATCGACGGTTGGGGCCACGTCTCAGCCCGGAGCAGCGCCGACGCAACCGCGAGCTGCGTCGTCATCGCCAGCAGCTGGCGGCGAGACCCCGGCGCAGCGAGTGCAGGTCTCGGACCTTTCGTCGCGGGTGCTGGAGGCCGGCGAGGAATTGCCGGATCAGCTCTTCTTCGCCCTGGTGCTGCTAGAGCGCGAAGCCAAGAACGAGGCCTACGGCACCACGTCGGTGCGGGTGATCGAAGAGCTGGTGAAATTGCTGAAAAATCGCGATCTCGACACTCTGCAGCATACATTCCGCACCCTCTTCGGCCGGATCGTCGAGCCCGGGGATGACGTGCGTCGAGCCCAGGAAATGATTGTGTCCTACTTCGACGAGGTGGCCGCCGAGGTGGGTTAGAGCTCTTGGCACGGTGAGCTAGGCGAGCGAGATGTGGGGCGACTGAGATGTGGGCGAGCGAGATGGGTGGGTTGATATGAGTTTGGCCGGCATGCACTCGGTGACCGAGGTCCTGGGGTGAACGAGCGATCTTTCAAGGGTTGGGTCACCAAGCTAGGGCCGATGACGCTCTGGCTGTTGTTTCTATTTGTGCCCTTTGCGTTCTCGACAACAGCGCGGGAGAATTTTCGTCTGCCCAAGCTGTTTTTGAGCGAGTGCCTGGGGCTAGCGTCGATCATCTTTCTGGTCTGGCGGATGCGGACCACAGGTCGAATCGACTGGAGAGGTTTCTTCCGTCAGCCGGTGGTGCTGGCGGTTGTGCCGATGCTGGTTGTCGCCACGTCGGGGTTGCTCACCAGCGATCACACGGCGCATGTCCGGGAGGGCCTGGCGTCACTGTGGATCGGCATTGCTTGTCTGGTGACCTGGAGCTTGGCGCTGAAGGCCGAAGAGATCGCAGACTTGCTGGACAGCCTGATTGTCCCCGCCGCTCTGTTGTCGTTTGTCGGGATTCTGCAGTTCCACGGCATCTTCAATCCGTTCGAGTTCGAACGCCAAGTCTCGGAGCGTATCGGGTTGACGTCGTTCGCTGGCGGCGCTTTTGATCTCGCGGCCTATCTGGTCTTGCCGTGTCTGCTGGTACAGGCCAGTATTCGCCAGCAGCAGGCGACACCCTGGCGGTGGCCTCTAGTGTTGGC
>JAJCXQ010000797.1 GCA_029263355.1 Acidobacteriota bacterium
ACCACTTTGGATCTTGGCCCGGGCGAAGACCAGGCGACCGACGTCGCGGTTCAACCCAATGGTTCGATCCTGGTCGCCGGCACCATGCAGAGCCCAGCCAACGACAACAACTACGCGATCGTGCGGTTGCGAAGCAACGGCGCCCTCGATCCGGGGTTCGGGAACGCTGGCGCCACCGTCGTCTCTTTCGACCTCGGCCAAGACAACCACGACAACGCCACAGCGCTCGCGCTGCGCCCCGGCACCGGCAAGATACTGCTTGGCGGTTATGTGGAGCGTAGCAGTCCCGGGGACACCGATTTTGCGATCATCCAACTCGAGGGCGACCTGATTTTTGCCGACGGCTTCGAGAGCGGCAACACCCTTGCCTGGTCGATGTAGAGCCGGGTTGATCCTAGGACGGCTCTGCTTTCGAGCGAAAGCCAAAAAGAGTACCGTGTCATTACCCTCACAAGGACTTTCATCATGAAACGCTCTGTCTGCACCGTACTCGTTTGTTGCTTCCTCTTGTCCTCTACCGTCGCGTTGGGGCAGCCCTTCCGGGGTGAGGGGTGTACCATCGGCCCGGGATACGCGGCGACCCTACTGTTTCCATACTTCGAGGTTGATCTCGACGACCCGCTCGGTGTCGGGACACTCCTGTCCATTGGCAACGGACGCGGCGGCGATGCCTTGACAAGACTGGTGGTCTGGACAGATTGGGGAATCCCTACTCTCGCTTTCGACGTGTTCATCCCAGCGCTCGGTATCGAAACCATCAATGTTGGGGACTTGTTCGCCGGCAACCTGCCTTCGACCGGTGCAGGAGAAGACTCGAGCGGAATTCCGGGTTGTCTCCTCAACCCACCCTCCCACAACAATCCAATACTGACCACCGATCAACGGCTGCAGGTCAGGGCTGACCATCTTGGACTCCGGGGCCCCTTGCGGTCGACGTGTGCCGGGGCGAGTCATGGCGATTCCATCGCCCGCGGCTACATCACTGTCGACGTGGTCAGAGAATGCAGCGGGATCGAGGCGAGCGAACCGGCGGTTTCTCCAGCTGCCGCCGCAATTTACTTCACCGAGGGCGGCGGCGCTCCAGGGGTCGCCTCGGATCTCAATACCCTGTGGGGTGACATTATTTATGTCGATACCCGAAACAACTCAGCCCAAGGCAGCGAGGCCATACCGATCTGGGCTAATCCAACGCTTTTTGTCGGCGCCGATCGGTTCACCTTCTATGGCCGCTTCAGCGGCTGGGACGGCCGCGACGAGCGAGTGCCCCTGCCATCCGTTTGGGACCAGCGATTCCTCAACGGCGGCCCGTTTGCCGGCGGCGCCGACTTGATCGTCTGGCGGGATCCGGGCCAGGGGACAAGCCCAGTCGCCTGCGGCTCCGTACCTTCCGCATTTCCGCTCAAAGATCTTACCTTCCTCTGTGACTATGCGGGCGACTGCTCAGCTTTGGCTGGTGACAGGAATTTCCCGCTGGCAACCCAACGGGTCAGTATCAGCTCCCTAGGAATCACTCTGGATTTCGGCTACTTGGAGCTCTCGTTCGACCCCTTGACGATCGGAGGAAACACCGGCCATCAGGCCTGGGTCCAACCCTCGCTCAAAGCCGGCAGCCTTTTCAGCGCCAACTTCAATGGCACCCCTAGGAACTTTCTTTGCAACACGGATCCAACCCCCTAGCAGCGTCGATAGGCGCTTCCCTTGGAAGCTCAGGTTGTTCCGTTGGTGCGCCACGACCCGCGGTTGATCCGCCTCTCTGTCCGGCAGACAATATTCTCTGCGAGTCGTTAGCCCAGCATGGCTCGACGGCACACTTCCAACGTACCGGCCAACCCACTCGAACCTGATATGATGCTAGCCTGCCATGAGTGATCCAACGCTGATCATCCTTCCCAAGATCACTGCCATCAACCTTCGGATGTCACTATGAAGACGTTCCACCCTCGATCCGCGACCCAGCACCCTTTGTACTCTTATGCTTGGGGATGCGCGGCCACCCTCCTCGCGAGCTTCTGTTTGCTACCGAGCTCCGCGACGGCTGCCGGGCATGCCCTGAAAACTGCGCAAGGTGATCTCCTACTCTCGAACGCCGACGGTAAGAGCATTGTCCAGCGCCCGGACGGTCAACGCATCGAGCTGCCACTACCCAAGGGCGCACGGGTCAGCGATCTTCACACCGGTGACAAGTCGCAGTGGTACGCCGCAGCAGTTTCCCATGACGACGGAGGGCCACAGATGCGGCTCTTCAGAGGTCAGGGCAGCGAGTTGGCGGCTCTGGCCACTCCCTCCGTCGCGTCGGTGAAAGAGCTCATGCAGCCGGTGTTCGTCGCCGACACCGACATTCGCGCTTTGGTCTGGTTGGCTGGCGACGCCCATCATCAAATGGCGGTACAAGCCGCGCTTTGGATCGACGGTGGTTGGAGCTCAACCGGCACCATCTCGCCGCCCGGCAAAGGGACTCAGATCGCCCTCTCGACCGCGGTCCTAGCTGACGACACATTGTTGGTGGTGTGGGCAGCTTTCGATGGTCAAGACGACGAGATCGTGTGGAGCCGCCACACCGCCGAGGGTTGGTCGAAGCCCGAGCCGATCGCGGCCGACAACAGTGTGCCCGACATCACCCCCAGCCTCTACCCCACCCAGGACGGCGCGCTGGTCGCCTGGAGCCGCTACGACGGTGACGCCTACCGGGTCAACGTCGCTCGCTTCGACGGCACGAGCTGGTCACAGCCGACCATCGCCGGCCCTCCCGGCTCCACCGGCGCGTCGTTCAGCGATGCTGGCGAGCCGTACTTGATCTACCGGCGCCCTGCTGAAGGCGCCTGGGCGGTGATGGCCCTCGACACCGCTGGCCATGTCCGGCAGGACGCTTCGCTTGTCGTGCCCGAGACCCAGCGACCGAACCTTGCCGGTGTGACCCCCGAGTCGGTCACTCTTGAATGGTCCTCGCTCGAAAAACAGCACGTCTCGACGCCTCTGCGCTGGATCAAACGTTAGATGTCGCCCCGAACCGCTGATGTCATGTTGTCCCGAACCGCTGGTGTCAGCGAGTGGGCCTGTGGAGCGAGTACGGAGCCGATTGTTTGAGCTGTGAGACCCTTTGGATCGGCTCGAGTCCATGGCACCAAGAGAGTTGAGAGCGGCACGCAAGACAAGGTGCGAGTTTGGCACAAGGGGGCTGCCTAGGCCGCAGCCCATAGGCCCGCTCGCGCCCAAAAGGCATTGGCCACAAGGAGATTCTATGCAAGGCCTGATGATGGACACTCCGCTGCTGATCTCGTCGCTGATCGAGTTTGCAGCCTGCTACCACTCAGACACCGAGATCGTCTCGCGCACGGTTGAAGGACCGATCCATCGGTATTCATACCGTGATGCCCATCAACGGTCGAAACAGCTGGCCAACGTGCTGACCCGCCTCGGGGTCCAAGAAGGTGACCGTATCGGCACCCTGGCCTGGAACAGCTATCGGCACTTCGAGGTTTATTATGCAACCTCGGGGATGGGGGCGGTCTGCCATACGATCAACCCCCGGCTCTTCACGGAGCAGTTGATCTACATCATCAACCATGCCGAAGACACGTTCATCTTCGTCGATCGGACTTTCGTACCGCTGCTCGAGGCGGTCAAGGACCAGATCCAAGACGTCCGTGGCTTCGTGATCATGACCGACGCTGAGCACATGCCCGAGACTCAGCTGCCCAATGCTCTGTGTTTCGAGGAGCTGATGGCTGCCGAGTCCGACGACTACGAATGGCCAGCATTGGAAGAGAACGCCGCCTCCAGCCTTTGTTACACCTCCGGTACCACCGGCAATCCAAAGGGAGTCCTCTTCTCCCACCGCTCGACGGTGCTCCACTCTTATGGCGTATGCATGGCCGATACGCTGAATATTTCGAGCCAGAGTGTGGTGCTGCCGGTTGTTCCGATGTTCCACGCCAACGCCTGGGGCCTGCCTTACGCCGCGGCGTTGACCGGCGCCAAGCTGGTAATGCCCGGCGCTCAACTCGACGGCGCGAGCATCCATCAGTTGATCGAAGACGAGCAGGTCAACATCATCGCCGGCGTGCCGACGGTCTGGCTGATGTTACTCGCCTACCTCGAACAAACCGGTGGTCGCCTCGACTCGGTCAACAGTGTTGTCATCGGAGGCTCAGCGGCGGCTCGTTCGATGATCGAGACCTTCCAAAACCGGTACGGCACTACCGTGATCCATGCCTGGGGGATGACCGAAACCAGCCCTCTCGGCACTGTCGGTACGCTGAAACGGAAACATACCGCTTTGCCAGAAGACGATCGGATCGCACTTCAGCTCAAACAGGGACGCGGCATCTACGGTGTCGACCTGCGAATCGTCGACGAAGGCGGCAACGAGTTGCCACGGGATGGCGTCGCCTTCGGTGAGCTACAGGTTCGTGGTCCGTGGGTGGTGCGCTCCTATTTCAAACACGAGGCTGAAATCCTCGACGACGGCTGGTTTCCCACCGGTGACGTCGCCACCCTCGACGCCGAAGGCTTCATGCAGATCACCGACCGGGCGAAGGACGTCATCAAGTCGGGTGGTGAGTGGATTTCGTCGATCGATCTCGAGAACGAAGTGCTCAGCCACCCCGAAGTTGCCGAAGCCGCGGTGATCGGCGTGCCCCATCCGAAATGGGACGAGCGTCCGATCCTGATCGTCGTTCCGGCTCCGGGAGCCGAGCCCAAAGGCGCCGATATCCTGCGTCACCTCGAAGGTCGGATCGCCAAATGGTGGATGCCGGACGATGTCCATTTCGTCGAAGAGCTTCCCCACACCGCCACCGGCAAGATCTCGAAGATGACCTTGCGTGAGCAATTCAAGGACTACCAGCTCCCGACGGATCGCGCCGAGAAGAGTTAACGCGTTTCCCGCGCCGGGGCAAGGCTCGAAAAGATTTTCTTGACACCGACCTCCAACTCACACCACAATAAAAGCGTCATGAGTTCTTTCGCTGCAGCCCCTCTCCAACTCGCGACCGCCGCCGTCGCCAGCAATATGTGTTGTTGTCCGCATTCTATTCGCGGGCCAGGAGGACCTGCAGCTTGACCCTGAACGTCAGCTGACTAAGCCATTCCAAGACCCGCCCCGGCATCGCCGAGCGGGTCTTTTTAGTTTCGCATCGGTGACGCCAAAGGGTCACAAGGAGCCACCGATGACCTTCGACCGATCTATCGCCATCTACTACGAGCACCGTGAGTGGTTCCGCCCGCTGTTTCGCGAGTTGGAGCTCCGCGGCGCTGACGTTCAGCAGATCCGGGCCGACGAGCAGATCCTCGACCCAACCGCAGCACTGCCCCACTACGGGCTGTTCTTCAATCGCATGAGTCCGTCGGCCTGGGAACGCGGCCAAGGTGGGGCTGTGTTTCATACTTTGAACACCCTCGCTGCGCTGGAATCTGCTGGAGTGCCGGTGTGGAACGGCAGCCAGGCCTACCGCCTCGACATCAGCAAGGCGCTCCAAGTCTCGCTGCTCGAGCGCCTCGGCCTCGGCGTACCGAGGACCCGCATCGTTTACAGCCCTGAGCAGTTGCCGGCAGCAGCGGCCGAGCTCACTTACCCGCTCATCGTCAAACCCAACGTCGGCGGCAACGGCGCCGGTATCGTCCGCGTCGATGACGCCGACGCCCTCGATTCCGAACTCGCTGCCGGCTCGATCACCGCCGGCCCCGACGGCGTCCTGCTGCTCCAGGAGTACCACTTACCCCGCGACGACTCGATCGTCCGCGTGGAGACGTTGGAGGGGCGTTTCCTCTATGCCATCCGCATGCACCTCGGCCGCGACAGCTTTAGCATCTGCCCCGCCGATGTCTGCAGCTTGGTCTCCGGCGAGCCGTTGCAAGGTGAGGTCCGCGGTGATCATGCCGGCAACGACGCCCGCGTGGAATCGTTCCAACCGTCCGCCAAGGTCATCACCGAAGTCGAGCAGATCGCTCGCGCTGGCCACCTCGATATCGGTGGTGTCGAATATCTGGAGAGTGAGCGCGACGGTAAGCGCTACTACTACGATGTGAATGCTTTGTCGAACTTCGTCGCCGACGCCGAGAAGGTCGTCGGTTTCAACCCGACGGCGAGATTAGCTGATTCCTTGGTGGGCCAAGTGATGGCGAGAGCTGCCTGAGTCGCCTCGTGACACCACCGGCGGGCTGATAGCCTTCGAAGGTGATGCCCCCCCCTCTGAGCCCCCTGCAATCGATCCGACTCCGCGAGATACGTCTACCTCTGCGTGAACCGTTTGTCGCTTCCCACGGCGCGGTGACTGAACGTCGGATCGTCCTGCTCGAGTTGAGCGACAGCGACGGCCATCACTGCTGGTCGGAATGTGTCGCCCTCGCCGACCCGAGCTACATGCCCGAGACCGTCGATACTTGTTGGCTGGCGATCCGTGAGTGGATCGCACCGCGGGTGCTCGGTCAACATTTCATGACGCTCAGCGAGATCCACCTGGCGTTGACCAAAGGAGTCCGCGGCCATGTGATGGCGCGGGCAGCGGTCGAAATGGGTTTTTGGGGACTCGAAGCCAGCCGACGAGGTGTCAGTCTGGCGGCCCTACTCGGCGGCACGCGGACCAATGTCGCGACCGGTGTCGCCCTCGGCTTTCAACCCAACCTCGAGGCCTTGGCCGCGAAGGTGGAGGCTGTCGTGGCCGAGGGTTATTCGCGGATCAAGCTCAAGATCCAGCCGGGCTCTGACTTGGAATCGTTGCGGGTCGCCCGTCAAGTGGCTGGCGAACGAGCGGCCGTGATGGCGGACGCCAACAGTGCCTACACTCTCGCCGACCTCGACCGTCTAAAACGGCTCGACAAGCTCGGGCTGATGATGATCGAGCAACCCTTGGCCTGGGACGATCTGGTCCGTCACGCCGAGCTCCAACAACATCTGACGACACCGATCTGTCTCGACGAGTCGATCACCGGCCTGGCACAGGCCGAGGACATGCTGAGGCTGAAGAGCGGTCGCATCATCAATCTCAAACCTGGCCGGGTGGGCGGTTTTACCGAATCACTGGCGATCCATGCGCTCTGTCAACGTCAGGGCGTGCCGTTGTGGTGCGGCGGCATGCTCGAAAGCGGCATCGGGCGCGCCTACAACGTCGCGCTGGCGTCCCTGCCTGGATTCAACTTGCCGGGAGACCTCAGTCCCTCGGCGCGCTACTGGCGGCAGGACATCGTCAAGCCGGAATGGACGATGAGCTCGCAGGGCTGGGTCCAGGTGCCCACGACGACACCCGGCCTCGGCGTAGAGGTTGATGGCGACCGTATCGACAACCTGACGACCCGGCAGGAGCTCTTGAAAGCCACTTGATAGAATTCTGCCACTCATCACCTTTCGGCCAGCTGCGACCTTGGAGGCTCAACATGCGCACGATTCTCGCCGCCTTCCTCTTCGTCTTCGCCCTTCAGGCTGTCTTCCCCCTTCAGACCGCGCAGGCAGCGCAAGCCCCTGAGCCAAGTGCCGTTGAACCGACGGCAGCTGAACCCGAAACTAGTGTGGAACCAGGGGCTACCGAGCCAGAATCCACTACACCCGTCGCGCTAGATCAGGATCCTGAGCCGAGCCTGACACTGGCGGATCGGGGCCCAGTTGCGGTGCCGCAGCCCAGCGAGAAAGCTCTTCGCTATTACCGC
>JAJCXQ010000798.1 GCA_029263355.1 Acidobacteriota bacterium
GCCGAAGCGATCGCCCGTTCGGTGTCTTGTCCGGTCCACGCGCTGCCGCTTCCGGTCACCGTTCCCAAACCCGTCTGCGGTAGGCGCCAGGATCTCGGGCTTTCCGACAACTTCCTCTTCCTATTCTGTTTCGATTTCAACAGTATCTTCGAACGCAAGAACGCCCTCGCTGTGATCGACGCGTTCCAGCGTGCCTTCGCCCCCGGCGACGGCGCCGAGTTGTTGATCAAGACGATCAACGGTGACGACTTCCATGACCAACTTCAGCGACTGCACGCCGCTGCCCTGCATCGCCCCGACATCAAAGTCGTGGACGGTTACCTCCAGGGCCAAGAGCAACGGGTATTGATGAACAGCTGTGACGCCTACGTTTCGCTACACCGGTCCGAAGGCTTCGGTTTCACCATGGCCGAGGCGATGGCCCTTGGCAAACCAGTGATCGCGACCGGCTATTCGGGCAACATGGACTTCATGACGGAAGAGAATAGTTACCCGGTACCGTTCAAACGTGTCCGGGTCGGCAAAGGCTCCGATCCCTACCCGTCACACTCCCATTGGGCCGACCCGAGTGTCGCAGCAGCAGCGGAACGGATGCGGCGGGTCTTCGACCACCGGGGCGAGGCTCGTGCCAAGGCAGAGCGTGCTCGGCATGACATCGCAACCCGACACACTCCGCAGATCAAAGCACGTATCGTCGTGGATCGCCTCAACAGCATCCGAGAGCAGTCGAAGTCACGCCAATCAACGGCCTCGTCGTACACCGTCTTGGGCTACGGCAATGACATAACGGAGCCTGGCTCGACGGTCCGCGACGAGATCCTGGAGAGCCGGAAGCGGCACACGGATCGCTCTCATCGCGCCTTCGGCTCGCTCAAAAACCTGCTCGAATCCCAACTCCACCGACTGACCGAGTGCGATATCGACTCAGATTTGATCTGCGGCTCACTCGACGGCGCCAGGCTCGATGGCGATGGTGGTGTCGGGCTCTGGGGTTGGGCCTACGATCCACGCACCAACACCCCGGCGCGCGCGATCGCTTTGGTGGTGAACGAGCAGCAGGTGCCGGTGCAAATTCGGGTCGAGAGCGATCGACCGGATGTCGCGGACTACCTTGGCAAACCCGAGCTCAGCACTGTTGGCTGGAGCTTCATGGTCGCCCCCAGCTTCCTAGCCCGAGGCAGGAACGAATTCCAAGCCTACGCCCTGTTGGACGACGGTCGATTTGGTAAGGTAGCAGGCAAGGACGGCAACGGGCTCAGCGTCACGATCGGCTGAGCTCCTCCCAGAGCCCTCCTCGACTCTACCTCGGAGTCTTCCTCGGCCGCCTGCCGAACGGAAGGCAACTTCACCTCTGTCGACTTGCGCACCCTTTCGTTCGAGAGAGGTGCCGTCAGCAACGGATTCAACAGCAGCATGGCATCCAGCATCGTCAGAACCTTCCTTGCTGCCTGGCTGGTGGCGTCCGGCCTCGCCCAGGCGACGACCGACCGGCCGTGTCGTCCGGCGGCGCGCCTCGCCGAGGCGCTGTTCAACGGCGATGGCGACTGGGGCGATCTCGAATTGGAGACCGTCTACGGACTCGACGAGCAATTGCTGGTCGACGAAGGCGTGTTAGAAGCCACGGTAGAAACCCGAGTTGCGGGCAAATCGCTCCGCAGCTTGCAGAATCTTCGCGCCTCGACGCTCTGTGTCTCCCTGGTACTCGACGCCGAAGGCGACTGGCCAGTGGCCGACCATCGCCGCCTGGACATCGGCACTCTGGTCGATGCCGAAGCCTGGAGCTACGCTGTCCGGGTCCGCTTGCCGGAGACTGCCGGCCAACTCCTGATGATCGTCGAAGAACCGGCGTCAGGCTTGTGGGGAGCAAGCATCGCCGACGATGTTGGCAAGCCGCCGAGCCCAGGCCCGCGAGCGGTCCAGCTACCCGGCAAAGTTTCAGCCTGGCACGAGACCCATGGCGGCGCCACAGCACGCACCGCCAACCGCCAAGCCACTCGCGAGGCGCCAGCTCTCATCCGACTGGTGCCACCTCGCAACCAGCCAATCACCGGGCCGACCCGCTTCGATGCTCTGGTGTCGACCACCGAGGTCGCGCGCGTCGTCTTCGAGCTCGACGGCCGCCAGGTCGCCGAGCGCAAACGCTCGCCGCTACTCGAGCGCCCCTTCGCTGCCCGAATCACCCTCGACAAGCCACCACGGCCGCAAACCTTGCGCGTCATCGCCTTCGATGACCAAGGCCGCGAGATCGATAGCGACACCTTGGTTGTCAACGAGGTTGATGCTCCGCTACGGGTCCGTATCCGTGAGCTCAATGGCGACCCGTCCTCGGGCTCGGTGGAGATCGCTGCCGAGGTCACGATTCCGGCCGGCAGCAAGCTCGATCGCATCGAGCTGTACCGCAACCAAAACCTGCTGCAAACGTTCCGCGAGAGTCCGCTCCGCGCCCATGTACCGACGCCGAATCCGTCCCCCGAAGACTACGTGCGGGTCGCGGCTTTCCTCACCGACGGCAACTCGATCGATGACGTCGTGCTGTTGAGCTCACCGGTGGACACCGAAAAGGTCGAAGTCAACCTGGTCGAGCTCCACGTGGTGGTCAGCGACAGCCAGGGCGAGCCGGTCAGCGATCTGCGGCAAGAAGACTTCACGATTGTCCACCAGGGTAAGCCGCAGCCACCCCAAAGCTTCGCCCACGCTGATGACGTCGCGCTATTGCTCGGCTTGGTGATTGACACTTCCGGCTCGATGCGCCTGATGATGCACGACACACGGCGCGCCGCGACCAAGTTTCTTGGCACCACCGTCCTGGAGCAAGATCGCGCCTTCTTGGTTGACTTTGCGGATCGCCCCCGCTTGCTGCATCCGACGACATCGGATCTACCGCCGCTGCTATTCGATCTCGCCAAGCTCGAGGCCAACGGCAAGACCGCCATGTACGACGCGATCGTCTTCTCGATGCTGCAGTTCGAGCGTCAGGGAGGTCGCAAGGCGCTGGTTGTACTCACCGACGGTGACGATCTCGATAGTCGATTTGGCCCCAAGTACTGCGTGGATCTGGCCCACAAAACCGGCGTTCCCGTCTACATCATCGGCCTCGACGGCCTCGACAGTTACGAACGGCGCTACAGCAAAAAAGATCTACGCAAAGTCACCGAAGGCACCGGGGGTCGGCTGTACTTTGTCGAGTCTTTCGACGCGCTCGATCAGGCGTATGCCCAAATCAACGCCGAGCTCCGCAGCCAGTACTCGTTGTCCTTCTACACTGACAGCGACCTCGACGACACCGAGCGCCGCGACGTCGAAGTTCGGGTCAACCGACCCGGTTTGAGCGTTCGCACCGTCATCGGCGCCGACTCGACCCCCTGAGCCACGTTCCTCGCTTGCTGCGGACTCGCCTCGGAGGCTCCTCGGAAGAGCCCTTCCGACGGTTGCCCCATCGCGCCCAAAAAATCTTAGTGAAAAAAACTCAGGTCCGGGAATAACTCCCCATACCTTA
>JAJCXQ010000799.1 GCA_029263355.1 Acidobacteriota bacterium
ATGTTACCATGAGACTGTACATAAAGCCTTGATGCAGTGACCGGCTGGCTAGCTGTCACCCGTCTCTGGCACCTCACGCTGACGAACTTGTCGCTTCTCCCACTCCTGCCGATGGCGGTTGGCCTCCTCCATGGTTCTGAACTTCCTCACTCCAGGCTCGAACTTCCAAGGATTGAGCGCATAAGCCAGCTCCGTTAGCTCGCACGCGATCTCTAGGTTCTTGGGATCGAGGGGTCGTAAAGGCCGGACGTCCGGCATGTCGGCCACCGACCGATACTTACGAACGCCCAGTATTCGTCTCCAAGGTCGAAGGCGCTAACTTCGTCGAAAGTCATGACAACAACCTTATACGAAGCTTCACAACTCCCAGACGTCTCGGGAGGCACCGCACGCGTTGACCGTGGCAGGTACATTTTGGGAGGGTGCGGGGCCGAGGTTCCGCCCTTCCAGGGCGGGCTGTTTGCGGGGCTCGAGTCCCGGGGCTCACATTTCGTCGCGGCGCTCCTCATGCCAGCCCCGGGCTATAACATTGCGTCCTTCCAGGGCGCTAACCCTGGCGATTTGAGGCGGACCGGCCGCGGGCTCGCGGCTCAGGGTTCGTGGCTCAGGGCTTGCAACTCGTGGCTCAGAGCTCGTCAAGGCTCGCGATCAGAAACCGCCTCTTGGCCCCGGAGGGGCCGCATAACATAGCCCGGGGCTGGCGACGCGGAGCCCTAGCGACGCGACGTGAGCCCCGGGTTCTACGCCCCCCTCAGCAGGCGCCCTGAAGGGGCGCAACTTTTCGGAGCCGCAACTCATCGAGGCCCGAACCGAGGACTCCCCCACCTTCCGGTCGACTCGACTAAACTTGGCAAGTCCAAGGAGGGAGTCCAGCATGGAATCACATCCGATCAAGATCTTCGTCTCCTACACCCAGGCAGATCGAGCCTGGGCGGAGTGGATCGCGTGGCAGCTCGAGGACGCGGTGTACGAAACCATCCTGCAAGCGTGGCATTTCCAGCCGGGCTCGAACTTTGTCCACCAGATGCACCAGGCGGCCCAGGAGGCGGACCGAACGATCGCTGTGCTCTCCCCCGCTTACGCCAAATCTGGTTCCGGTTTCGCCGAATGGGCGACGGCATTTGCCCTAGACCCCACCGGCGTGAAAGGCAAGCTCGTGCCGGTCCAGGTCGAGACGTGCGACGTCGAGGGGCTGCTGGGTCAGATCGTCTATATCTCTCTCGTCAACTTGGACCAGAACACCCGGAACTCGCCACCAGCCTCAACAACCTGGCTCTTCTGTACCACTCCCAAGGGCGTTACGCCGACGCCGAGCCGCTGTACCAGCGGTCGATCGAGATCAAGGAGAAGGCGCTCGGACCTGAGCACCCGTCGCTCGCCACCGGCTTGGACAACTACGCAGCCCTCCTCCGATCCACGGGTCGTGAAGACCAGGCGAAAGAGATGGAATCCAAAGCGAAAACCATTCGAGCCAAACGCGAAGCGATGGCGTTGGACTGAGACCCTCGATCAGGCAGCTACCGCTTATTCCGCCGACGGTGGGTCGTAGCCCGCATCCGGTCGCCACAGCGACGGGTACACCAGCGGCCGCTGGCATTCTTGGTGAAATCGAAGAAAGCGCGGTGACACTTGGGATCGCCACAGAGTTTGAATGCCAGCCACTTGCCGTCGCAGCGGGCGGCATGGACAATCCCGAGCAAGGCGCCGAGGGCGTCGTCGATGTCGCGGGAGATCAGCTCGAGACGCGAGGTGCCGTCGCGATCGAAACGAACCTGGGCGCGAGCTCCGACGGAGGCTTGATCGAGACGCGCGACCTGCGCTTCGTTTAGGGTGTAGCGATTGTGCGACGCGGCGACGGTACGCAGGCCGGCACGAATGTCGCGGGCACGACCGAGATCGGCGGCGGTGAGCGCGGCCTCGGCCGGCAGCAGGCCGTTGCGTGTCATCCAATCGGCGAGATCGCGCGGCGTGACGAGCTCGTCGGCCTTCTTCTTCGTCGGGGTCGTGTTCAAGAACGCCTGCACGATCTCCAGCCCACCCGGGGCCGGAATCAAGCTCGAGGCCCGGCTCTGGCCCGGCGGTCGACGAGGCTCTTCACGGTATCCTTCGCTTCGTCCCGCCATCTCTCAAACCCCTTTTTCGATTGTGGCCCATTGTTTGCCTCGACGGTCCAGTCTCGACGTCGAACAACATACACAGGCCATTGTTTGATCACGCTCTAGATCAACTCAGCGCTATCTTATCCTTCAAAACAACGGTTCAGATCGTATCAAACATTATTAGAACATCAAAACTCATGCTCTAGTTGGTGGTAAATATGACTTGGCGCAAAGTCACACTGGCTTAGTTGTTGCAGGACATGATGTCTTTGCATTTCATCATGCTCTTGTTTAACTAGAGTATTGTCTGACTAGGAAAACAACGAGATAGATGAACTCATCCATGATTTATTTGAGTCTAATAACGGATGCACGCGACTCGCACATGATTGGCAGGAGAAGATCACGTTTGAATCGGATACAGACGTGATTGACAATCCCCAATCACACCTGAATCGGATACAAACGTGACTGGCAATCCTCAATCACGTTTAAGTTAAACTTGAACGTTGGGTTTCGCGCTCAATCTAGGCTGACAACTCCTACAAATAAGTCTCGAACCAACGGACAATCTCGACCACCATCCGAACTCGGTTCTTCGTTTTGCGGAAACCGAACCCGGTTGAACGACGGCCTGGCCTGGCCTTCGGGCCCGCCGTGGAAGCTGATGACAAACGGCGCGGCCCTTTCGACGCCGACGGGACGATAGAGCCAACCGGAAAGCTCCAAACCGTCACGGGCTGCATAGCGCACCAACTCTGGACGCACCATGCCTTCGAGATCAACGCCGGCGTGGGGACTGTGGGTGAGCTGACGCAAGTCGCCTGCCGCCAAGTCTAGGATCCAGATATCCGTCGGAGCCGTCGCTCCCGACAGCACCAAGGCTAACTGGCGATCATCCGGACGATAAGCTGAGCACTTCCCCACTACGGCTGAAGTCACCCAACCAGTTGTTATCCGTGCCGCCATCGGTGATCCGGCGTAGATCGCTACCATCCGGCCGCATCCGATAGATCTGCCCGTTCATGCCGCCACCCGGCGCCAGGCTGAACACCAGGCTGTCCCCTGCCGGTGACCAGAGCACACCCCCAACCTGATCCTCGAGGGAGGTCACCAGCCTCGGGAAACCACCCGATGTTGGCACAGTCCAGACTTGTGGCACGCCGTTGAGGTCCGACACGAAAGCGATGGTTTTGCCATCCGGGAGAAACCAAGACTGGGATTCATCGTCGCCGCTACCGCCCACGCGAGATTCCTAACCTCTGAATGTGGTCTTCGAGTTTACAGCCCCAACACGATCTGCCACGAGCTGTCGCAAGGGTGTGCCGAAACTCGCTCTAGTGAACAGCAGCAAAGAACAACACGTGATGCTGGCCTCGCGCTGGCTTCATGGACATCGTCGCCGAGTCAACCTGAGGACCATCGCATGAGAAACCGCATCGCATCCAGTCTCGCCTTCTGGGCCATCCTTCTACCCGCCGTCTGCCAAGGGCAAACCGGGATCTTCCGCGCCGATCGGCTGGAGATCTCGCTGGACCAGCTACCGCCAACGGCATCCGAGCCGGTCTGCGCGCAAGTGGGCATCTACTTCCAACTCCTGACCCTCCCACCCGGCGCCACGAGCTACTCCTTCGACCGCTCTGAATTCACTTTGGCCTACCCCGGCGACGCCAACGTTCCCACGTTCGTCCACTCGTCGCCGCAAGTCTTCATTCGCAATGCCAACAGCAACCCGGACGGCGTCGATGGCATCACCAACCCGCCGGTGCCTCAGTTGAGCGTGATCGACGGCTCGTTTGTCCCTTGCGCCCCCGGCGACCTCTTCAACACCTTGACCCTCGCCGGAGGTCCTGAAATCTCCTACGTCGACCGTGGCCTGCCACCGGTCGGCTCGGAGACGGAAGGCGGCGACCCGGTCACCAGCGGCAGCGTGCTCGGTCGCACCCTCGGTCCCAATCGATCTCCCGACCTTCAGGCTGGAGACGAGATCCTGCTCGGCGTGGTTGTGGTGCCCATTCGCCCGATCGTCGGCGAGGTTCCTCTTCAATTCATTCCGTTTCCGCCCAACTTCAATCAGATTCGCGACGTTGTGTCGATGACTACGATCTGGAGCCTGGACGAATCCCTGACCCTCGAAGACGGTTATGTGAGGGTGGTTGCGGGGAGCCCACAGGTGATCCCAACCCTCGAGACTTGGGGACTGATAGGGCTAATCCTCGCTCTAGCTGGAGCCAGCACGTTTGTTTTGTCCTCACGCCGCAGAACCTCGACGGACAATCACGGCCGATAACACCGAGTGGCAAACGAGGCGTCGAATGTTGCGCCAGGTTTGCAGGGTCACCGTTCGCGCTCGAAAGACTCCTGGCAGTCGACACAGAACGGTGACTCGGGCAGCACCTCGAGGCGAGCAAAACTGATCGGTTGATGACAGTGACGGCAGAAGCCGAATTTACCGGTATCGAACGCTGCCAACGACGCGTCAACTTGCTGGCGTCGGATGTCGAGCTGCTGCCGGTTCATCTGCGCCATACCCTGCATCTGGATGGCGTCGATGCGGGTCAAACGTCCGATCGGCAATTCGAGATCCACCGGACGTGAGTCCTGGGCGGTTTGATCGAGAAGGGCCTTGATCTGGGCCTTCGCGACCGTCAGGCGGCGAAAAAACTCTTTGAGTTGCTCGGCGGTGAGGCTCGACATAACGGCGGATTGTATGCCAGATCACCCTTGTCCAGGGGGGCGATCAGCATCGAGGGACACTCTAGGGCACCCACGGGACAATCTAGAGGTTGGGTTGTAGGCGCTCCTGCGCTACGATCCCGCTCAGCCCACCACCCGGCTGCCGGGCAGCCCCGCCCTCTCATCACCAACCATCCCCGGATCGACGCATACCCCATGGCATTATTGAGCTTACGTGAAGTGAGTCTGAGCTTCGGCGATCCACCGTTGCTCGACAACATCAACTTCAACATCGAGAGTGGAGAGCGGGTCGCCATTATCGGTCGCAACGGCGCCGGTAAGTCGACCTTCTTGAAGCTGCTGCAGTCCAAAATCGAACCCGACCATGGAGAGTTTGTGCGCTCACAAGGCGTCTCCATCGCCATGCTGGCGCAAGAGGTTCCCGCCAATCTGCCGACCGGCTCGATCTTCGATGTCTTGGTCGCTGGCGCCTCTCTGACCCAGGACGCGGACGATTGGGAAATCGAACATCAGGTCAGCCAGGTGATCTCACGCATGGAGCTGGATCCCGACGCCGAGGTCAAGACCCTGTCGGCGGGACTCAAACGCAGGGTCCTGCTGGCCCGCGCTTTGGCCACCGACCCGGACATCCTGCTGCTCGACGAGCCCACCAATCACCTCGACATCGCCGCCATCGGTTGGCTCGAGCGCTTCCTGCTCCGTGACCCACGGACCTTGATCTTTGTGACCCATGACCGCATGTTGCTGCGACGGCTCGCCACTAGGATCGTCGAAATCGATCGCGGACAGCTCGCGGACTGGGCCTGCGACTACGAGACCTTCCTCGAGCGTAAGCAGGAGCTGCTCGACACCGAGGCGACCCACGCAGCCAAATTCGACAAAAAGCTCGCCCAGGAAGAGACGTGGATCCGCCAGGGCATCAAGGCGCGACGCACCCGCAACGAGGGCCGGGTGCGCTCGCTGGAGAAAATGCGCGAGCTCCGTCGTGCTCGACGCCAACGGGTGGGCAAAGTCCGCTTTTCGGTGCAGGAGTCGGACACCTCGGGCAAAATTGTGATCGAGACCGAGAACGCGACCTTCGGTTATGACGATGCCGAGCCGACCCTCCGTGACCGGTCGACGACGATCCTGCGGGGCGACAAGGTTGGCATCATCGGCAACAACGGCACCGGCAAGACCACCCTGCTGCGCCTGCTGCTCGGCGAGCTAACGCCAAGCAGCGGTACGGTGCGTCATGGTACGCGTCTCGAGATCGCTTATTTTGTTCAGCTGCGGGCGCAGCTCGACGAACGTAAGTCGGTGCTCGACAACGTCGCTGATGGCAACGATCGTTTGATGATCCACGGCAAACCACGGCATGCGTTGGGTTATCTCCAGGCCTTTCTATTTACCCCTGATCGGGCTCGCAGCCCGGTGGCCCAGCTGTCGGGTGGTGAGCGCAATCGCTTGCTGCTCGCTCGTCTCTTCTTGCAACCTTCGAACGTGTTGGTGCTCGACGAGCCGACCAATGACCTCGACCTCGAGACCCTCGAACTGCTCGAACAATTGCTCGTCGAATACCCCGGCACCCTGCTGGCGGTCAGCCACGACCGTGAGTTTCTGGACCAGGTCGTCAGCAGCACCTTGGTGCTCGAAGGCGGCGGTAGAGTCGGCGAATATGCCGGTGGTTATGAAGATTGGACCCGCCAGCGATCAGCGGCGGCCAGCGGCAAGAACAACAACGGGAAGAAAAACAACGGCCAGAAAAAACGCGGCAAAAAAAGCAACGGCAAGAAAAACGCAGGCAAGCCCTCCAAGCCGGAGACTCCCCGCCCTCGCAAGCTCAGCTTCAAGGATCAGAAAGAGCTCGACGCTCTACCAAAGCGCATCGAAGCCCTCGAGAATGAGCAACGCGAGCTCCATGTCACCATGGCGGAACCCAACTTCTATCAACGGGGCGGCTCGGCGATCGCTGACGCAAAAACGCGGCTGGCCGAGCTCGATACGGAGCTCGAAGTGGTCTACGGACGCTGGACGGAGCTGGAAGAAGCCGGAGGCTGACGAGCGCTGAGGGAGGTTCGTCTCGCAGGGACGATATCGTTTAGGGAGAGATTTCAATCCCTCCCGGGGATCGCAGCAAAAGAAGTTGCGGCAGGTCTATAGCGCCTCGCCGGTCTGCACTCGCCACAACGACGCATACAAACCACCCTCGGCAAGCAACGCCTCGTGATCTCCCACTTCGGCGACGCGACCGGCATCGAGCACGTAAATCCGGTCGGCGTGACGGATGGTCGACAGTCGGTGCGCTACGACCAGGGTGGTTCGCCCCTGGGCAAGGGTGGCGAGGGAGCGCTGGATGGCGGCTTCGGTCTCGTTGTCCACCGCTGAGGTGGCCTCGTCGAGGACCAGGAGCGGCGGATCTTTGAGCACCGCGCGGGCGATCGACAGCCGTTGACGTTGGCCGCCGGAGAGCTTCTGGCCGCGCTCCCCAACCACCGTGTCGTAACCTTCCGGCAGGGCGCGGATGAAATCGTGCGCTTCGGCAATCTTGGCCGCCGCCACCATGTCGTCGAAGCTGGCGTCCGGTCGTCCGTAGGCGAGGTTCTCGCGCACCGTGCCGTGGAATAGGAACACATCCTGACTGACCAGGCCAATCGCCGAACGCAGGTCACCCATGTTGAGCTGCCGCAGATCGACGCCGTCGAGCAGGACTTGCCCCGTCGTGACGTCATAGAAGCGCAACAAGAGCTTGAGCACCGTCGTTTTGCCCGAGCCGGTTGCCCCCACCAACGCGGTGGTCCGCCCGGCCATGAGCTCCAAGTCGAGATGGTGTAGGACCGGGTAGCCCTGGCGGTAGGCGAAGCCAACGCTCTCGAAACGGACTTCGCCGCGCACTGCTTCGGTAGCCAACTTCTGCGGTCCGTCTTCGATCTTCGGCTCGGTGTCCACCAGATCCAGCACTCGGTGGGTGGACGACATCGCTCGTTGGTAAAGATCGAAAGTCTGCCCGAGCTTGGTCAGCGGCCACAGCAGACGTTGAGTGAAGAACACCATCACGCCATAGGCGCCAACTTCGAGGTGGCCGTCGAGGGCGAGGAAGCCGCCGTAGATTAGGGTCGCACTGAAACCGACCAACACTGCCATGCGGATCAACGGCGCGAACGCCGAGCTGACGCTGATGGCGCGACGGTTGGCGGCGCGATAAGCATCACTCTCGGCGGCAACCCGCGCCACCTCACGGTCTTCGGCGACAAAACTCTTGATGGTCGCGATGCCGCCCAGATTGTTGGCCAATTGGCCGCTCAGCGACGCCACCCGCTGCCGCACCTCGGCGTAACGCGGCTGGATCCGACGCTGGAAGTGGAACGAGCCCCACAAAATGAACGGCATGGGCACAAACGACATCCATGCCACCGACGGCGCCAGGTAGAAGAACATGCCGCCGACCATCAACACCGTCGTCAACACCTGCAGAACCTCGTTGGCGCCGCCGTCGAGAAAACGCTCGAGTTGGTTGACGTCGTCGTTGAGAATCGCCATCAGACCACCGGTCGAGCGGTCCTCGAAATAGGCCAGCTCGAGTTGCTGCAGGCGAGTGTAGGCGTCGAGTCGTAAGTCATGCTGAACACTCTGCGCCAAGTTGCGCCAAAGCAACTCAGAGGCGTATTGGAACAGGGATTCGAGCGCCCAGATGACGAAGGTCAACACAGCTAGAACCACAATCTGCTGACGGGGATCAACGAAGCCGAACTCCGCCAGCATCGAGGCCTCACGTCGCACCACAATATCGACCGCGGCACCGATCAACACCGGAGGCGCCAGATCGAAGATCTTGTTGAGCACCGAGCAGGTGGATGCCAATAACATCCGCCGTTGATGAGTGACGGCATAACGCCACAGACGCAGCAGTGGCGAAGAGGTCGATGAAGTCATGGGGCGGAGATTAACAGGATTCTGCCGGCCCGAGACTGCTGGGCGGACACAAGGTCCGCCCCTACGACATCTCAGACGATAGCGGGCGCATCAACATTCCACCACATGGACCGCCAGGCCACCCAACGCGGTTTCTTTGTATTTGCTCATCATGTCGGCGCCGGTCTGCCGCATGGTGCGGATCACCTGATCGAGGGAGACCTGATGGCTGCCGTCGCCGCGCATCGCCAGGCGCGCCGCCTGTAGCGCCTTGGTGGCGCCGACCGCGTTGCGTTCGATGCAGGGAATCTGCACCAGTCCACCGATCGGGTCACAGGTCAATCCCAAATGATGTTCCATGCCAATTTCGGCGGCATTCTCGACCTGAGCCGGGGTGCCACCAGAGACCGCCGCCAGCCCGGCCGCTGCCATCGAACAGGCCACCCCGACTTCACCTTGGCAACCGACCTCGGCCCCCGAGATCGAGGCGTTCTCCTTGAACAGGATCCCGATTGCGCCAGCGGTCAGCAGGAACCGAAGGACCCCGTCTTCGTCGGCTCCGGAAACAAACCGCCGGTAATACTCCAGGGTCGCCGGGACGATACCCGCGGCGCCATTGGTAGGCGCGGTCACCACGCGCCCGCCCGCCGCGTTCTCTTCGTTGACGGCGATGGCGAACAAGCCGAGCCAATCGAGGGTGGCCAACGGGTCCACCGTCTCGCCATCGGCGGCGCTGAGATCATTGAAGATCTTGTGTGCCCGTCGCTTGACGTTGAGGCCGCCGGGCAAGATACCTTGATGGCGACAACCGTTATGGATTGCCGCACGCATGGCGTCTGCGATCTCCAGCAACCGTCGTCGGATCTCATCATCGTCGTGCCAAGTGAGCTCGTTCGCGAGCACCACCTGCCAGATATCGAGCCCGTTCTGTTCACACCGTTCGAGTAGCTCCCGCCCGGAATTGAAGGGATAAGGCACAACCGGCACGTCGGTGAAGAGCTTGTCGCTGGCGTCGACTTCGGTCTCGTCGACCACGAAGCCGCCACCCACCGAGTAGAAGATGCCGGTGTCGATCACGCTACCTGTGGCGTCGAAGGCGGTGAAACGCATGCCGTTGGGATGTTGTGGCAGGCTCTCACCGAAGCGAAAGACCAGGTCGGTTTCGGGATCGAACGTCAGCTTCGCGCCCCCCAACGGGTGGATCTGGTGTTGCTCGTGAATCGCGGCGACCCGCCCGAGGACCGACGGTGGATCCACCGTCTCGGGCTCTTCACCTTCGAGACCCATCAACACCGCGTTGTCGGTGCCGTGTCCCTTGCCGGTCGAGGCTAGGGAGCCAAACAACTCCACCGAGAGTCGACCCAATGCGTCCAACTGCCCCGCTTCTTGGAGTTGCAGGAGAAACCGCTTTGCGGCTCGCATCGGTCCCACAGTGTGGGAGCTCGACGGTCCGATGCCAATGGTGTACAGATCAAAAACACTGATTTTCATAGGTTGACGCTCATCGAAGACGGGTTGGCTCTCATTGAGCCGAGTTGGCTCACTTCAAGCCTGGTTGGCTCTGATCAAGGGCGAACGAGTCGGGGCCAATCCGCATCGACTCGGCGGGCGTCGCGGGCCGCCCCCCACCACCCGCAAGAAGTTAGTAATCCCGCCACTCACCC
>JAJCXQ010000800.1 GCA_029263355.1 Acidobacteriota bacterium
GGTCTCGGCCTGCGCCTCGTCCCGACGCACATACTCCTGCATGCCGATCTTGGTCACACCATCAACCAATTCGGCCACCTCCGTGCCGAATTTGGACTCGAGAACAGACTTGGTGGTCAGAGTGTCTTCAAGGACATCATGAAGCAACCCGGTCGCCACGCACGTCTGGTCGAACTTCAAGTCCGCGAGGATGTAAGCGACATAAATCGGATGGATGATGTAGGGCTGGCCAGAGCGCCGCCGCTGGTCACGGTGCATCACTTCCGTGAACTCGTAAACCGAGCTCAGAAACGCGCGATCATAGGGGCGCTCGTGAGCATCGAGCCGCGCCAAAACATCCTCGAAAGTGACGTTCTTGCGCGGCCGAAGCGGCTTCGGCATCTTCGGCATCGGTAGAGTCGGCCTTGTTTTAGCGGTTCGACCTATGGGCTCAAGAGCCGGTAGCCTCTTCACCGTCCGACGAGCCACCGTCCGACGAAACCTCGTCCGAGGTAGCGCCATCCTCGGCTGCCGGCGGTAGCTCTTCGAGCTCACCGATGACCCCCGACATCAAGGCGTCCAACCGCGCCTGAGTATCGTCTGCCGCAGGGTACGTGTAAATCACTTGCAGCGTGCGATCGCCCCATGGATGCACCATGTAGACGACCCTCTCTTCGACCGTTCCGCCGGCGGCAGTATAGCGCCCGCGAGACGCGAATGTTGTACCCATTGGCGACACGTATTCGGTCTGCCCCTTGTAGTCACCATCCGGGCGTTCGACGATCGCGGCCTGGTGTTCTTTCACCACTGCAACCAAATTGATGCCACCGACCTCAGCCTCGCCCGCAACCACCGACACCTGCCCGGTGACACCTTCACCAACCGGTGCCAACTCGATGGTGGCGCCCTCGTTGGAGGTCACCACAAAATCCGACGATAGCGCCGCGATGGCAATACCGAGCTGTGAATTCTCGACCCTCACGGTGGGAGCTGGCGGCTCTTCGGCCTTCTTACAACCGACCGAGAGTGTCGACAGGGCCAGAGCCAGAACCGGCAAAACTTTCAGGTGTCGCATATTCCTTCTCCTCGAAACTGTTCTTCCTTCGACGACCGCGCCTCGCTTTCGAAGATCGGTGTCGTACATTCCGCTGTCCCAATGCTGACAGGCAGGCGATTCACCAAACGAGGACACGTCAGTAGAGTGGACGAACCACCCCTGATGCACCGCCGCCACCCCGGGGGTCGACCGCCGACTCCACTTGACCGCCAGCCATCCACCTCACGGCATGAACCTGGGCCAGGCTACCGACCCACGTCACCTGATGCCCCCGCGCTTCGAGCTCAGTCTTGGTTTCGGGGGACAGAGCATCACCCTCGGCAAAAATCTGATCCGGCAACCACTGATGATGCACGCGAGGTCGATCGAGAGCCGCTTGCAAGCCATCACCATCGAGCCAGAAGTTGAGTAGCACCTGCAACGTCGAGGTAGGGATCCGCGATCCACCCCGTCCACCCAAGGCGACCGCCTCACCCTCACGCCAAGCGACCGTCGGGCTCATCGAGGACAACATCCGTTTGCCAGCTCCGACCTCATTGGCCTCCCCCTGAACCAGCCCATAGAGATTTGGTCGACCGGGAGCCGTCGCAAAATCATCCATCTCGTTGTTGAGGAAGAAGCCCGCTTCGGGGACATACAGCGCACAGCCGAATAGACCGTTCAACGTTGTGGTGAGCGCTACCAGGTTGCCCTCCGCATCAACCGTCGACAAATGGGTGGTGTCCGTCGGCTCATTCACATCACCTATAGTGACCGCTTTCTCCCACGGTTCGACATTGCTCGACGAGCTCGCCTTCATCGGATCCACCGTTGCGCTTCGCTGATCCAGCCATGAGCTAGCGAGTAGCTCGGTGGCGCCGGCCTTGGCCGCATCCGGGTCTCCCATCAGGAATCGGTCAGCAAAAGCACGCCGCCAGGCCTCAGCGATCAGGTGCGCTCGCTGGGCGCCAAATCGAGGCTCCTCACTCCACGACAGGCGATCGAGGATCGCCGCTGCCGAGCCGACCAGGATGCCGCCGGAAGAAGGCAAATCCGCTGAGGCCACTTGCCAGCCAAAGGCTTCGAAACGTACCGGCTCCCGCCACACGGGCGCATAGGCAGCCAGATCCGCAGCGGTGAGGATCCCGCCATGCCGGGTCGAGGCCGCTTCGATCGCCTGCGCCCGTTCTCCAGTCGTGATCGCTTCCGGGCCACGTTGAGCATAGTCTTCGAGGGTCTTCGCCAGCTCCGGCAAACGCATCAACGAGCCCGGTACCGGTGCTTCACCGCCCGGGAACCAACGCTCAGCGGTCTCGGGAAAACGCGTCAGGACATCCTTCTTGGCCACCAAGCCATGGTGCAGGCGACGGCTGACGGCGAAACCTTCCGCTGCCAATCGTCGAGCCGGCTCGACCACCGCTGGCCACATCAACTTGCCGTGACGTCGATGCAGCTCGAACAGTCCAGTCGGTGATCCTGGAACTCCGGCCGCCAACGGACCGATGATCGATGCCCCGGGCACCGGCTCCCCAGACTTGTCGAGATAAGTCTCGCGATGCGCCGCGGCCGGCGCGGTCTCCCGGAAATCGAGGTACGTCACCTCGTCACCAAATTTGATCACCGCCAGCCCACCGCCGCCGAGGTTACCCGCTTCGGGCTCGACGACCACCAGCGCCAACGCGGTGGCGACCGCCGCGTCCGCGGCGTTGCCCCCTTGACGCAAGATCTCGAGTCCGGCCTCCGTCGCCAAGCGTTCGTCACTGGCTACCGCGCCGCCAGTCCCCTCAGCCGGTGGGCGGGACGCAGCAGCCAAAGGCGAGCACCAAAGAAGCACGAGGACAATGACAAAGCAACCGGCGCGAGACATGCTCATTTGCGAATCTCCATGAGGTCCGAAGCCTACTCTGCTGAGCGGAGTAGTCTAGCCGGCTCCGTAAGGATTCGCCATGGGGCACGTCGGTCACTGCCTCAGAACAAGGCGGCAACCGCTCTACTACCCGTCACCACTCACTTCCGGCGCATCTTCATCGGCATTCTAGGACGCGCTCAGGAAGAGCATCCCGTCAAGATCCACGCTGCCCCCGACCTTCGATTGAGGATCGATCGGCCCCCGGCCGCTCCAGGCAAACCGTGCTACCCATCGGCGGCAATCAGTCTTTCGATCAGACCGAACCCCCCGAACCCAAATAATAGGGCCGACGACCGCAAAGCGGTGCCGGCCGTGGGCGCCTCCCGGATCTCGCTTCCCGACACCAGATCCTTGCGGGTCGCCGTGTCGCCGCAACCTGCCAGGAGCGAGGCCAGCAGCCAGCCAGGAGATTGAGCGAGGGCGCCAAAAAAGGGGTCGATTCTCTCATCGTCGACTACCGTCGAACCTGGATCTTCGTTAAGGTCTGCACTCGAGATTTTTCCCTTCGACAGGATCAGAGGACGGCGTCGCCGGGCCGACCCATCGGTGCGATCTTCGAGATTTCCGTATGAAAAGCGGCATTCCCGGAGCACTCAAGCGGTCATGAAACGAGCTTTGACATCCGCCCTCGCCGCGCTGCTGGCACTGGCGCTCACCGCCTGCGAGAGGACGCCGGAATGGAACGTCCTGCTGGTGACTCTCGACACCACGCGCGCGGATCGAATCGGCTGCTACGGCTATGAACGGGCGTC
Source organism: Acidobacteriota bacterium (assembly GCA_029263355.1). Lineage (GTDB taxonomy): Bacteria > Acidobacteriota > Thermoanaerobaculia > Multivoradales > J023 > JAAELT01. The sequence goes on from JAJCXQ010000800.1 coordinate 3,677, forward strand.
GACGCCGAACCTCGACGCGCTGGCCGCGCAGGGTTTTCTCTTCGAGCAGGCGTTTTCGGCGGTGCCGATCACACTGCCCTCCCATTCGACGATTCTCACCGGCCAGTACCCGCTCGCCCACGGCGTGCGAGACAACGGCGTCTTCCGCCTCTCGGACAGCCAGACGACGCTCGCCGAAATCCTCTCCGCCGCGGGTTATGGCACGGCGGCGGCCATCGCCTCCTTTCCGCTCGAGTCCAGCTTCGGCGCTGACCAGGGTTTTGATCTCTACGACGATAATTTCGCCGCTGCCTATCAGGATTTTCTCGGCCAGCGCGTGGTGCCGAAATTCGGCCTGTATTTCGACGAGAGACACGCGACGCTGGTCAACCAAGCGTTGATGCCCTGGCTCGACGAGAACCACGATCGCCCCTTCTTCGCCTGGGCGCACTACTTCGATCCCCATCAGCCCTACTCACCGCCGCCGCCCTATGACCAGCTCTTTATCGACGACCCCTATGACGGCGAGATCGCCTATGCCGATGAGGCCCTGGGCGGGCTGATCGATCATCTGCGCGAGCTGGGTGTCTTGGAGCGGACACTGATCATCGTCACCGCGGATCATGGTGAGGGTCTCGACGAGCACAACGAGCTCACCCACTCCACACTGGCCTACAACACGACGCTCCATGTGCCGCTAATCCTGCGTATCCCGGGACTCGAAGGCGGCGCGGCAATCCCTCAGCGGGTCGGTACGGTGGACATCGTGCCGACGGTGCTGGATCTGCTTGGCCTCGAGCCGCCGGGAGAGTTCCAAGGTCAGAGCCTGCGGCCGCTGATCGAGAGCCGAGGCGGCCGGGTCGCCGGTTTTCCCCGGCCGCAATATGCCGAGACCTTGTCGCCACGCATCGCCCACGACCTTGGTGAGCTGAGGGTGTTGTTCTCCCGCCAGCACAAATATATCCACGGCCCGCGGCCGGAGCTCTACGATATCCAGGCCGATCCCAAGGAGTTGCACGATCTGGTCTCGGAGCGGTCCGAGCTCGCCACAGACCTAGAGCGCAAGCTCGAGACGTTCCTGGCGAGAAATACCCGCAGCGATCCCGGGGCGGTGGCCGAGATGGATCGGGAGACCCGCAGGCGGCTCGAATCGTTGGGTTATATCCAGAGTCGGTCGGGAGAGTTGCCGACGCTGCGCGAGGAACTCCGTCGCGACGGCACCGCGCCTCAGGATCAGGTCGACGACATCAACGAACAGAGCGCCGCCAAGCAGATGCTCTACGATCAACGCCCGCTGGCGGCCAAGCGGCTGGTTGAAGTTTTGCTAGGCCGCCATCCGGATAACGCGACCTATTTGCAATTGCGCGCCAGAGCCGAGCTCGGCCTCGGCCAGGTCGACGAGGCACTAGCGACCCTCGAGCGCATTCGCCAGCTCAACCCACAGGCCCTGCCCGATGAACAGATCTTGCTGCAAGTTGCAGGCTACCTCCTAGGTCAAGGCCAAGCTGATCGGGCAGCGGTTCTGGTGCAGGCACAGCAAGAATCCGCGCCGACCCCGCTGGGCCAGTGGATTCTCGCCAGCCTTCACGCGGCCCTCGAGCGCTGGGATGAGGAGCGGGCGGCGCTCGAGAATGCCCTTGAGCTATCACCGGAATTTGCCCCTCCACGCATCGATCTGGCCGTCAGGCGAGCACAGGCAGGCGACTTCGCCGCTGCCCGCGGTCTGTTCGAACAGGCGCTGACCGACATGCCCTACTACGCCCGCGGACACTTCAATTTTGCTGCCATGATGCTCGAAACCGGTCATCCCCAAGCAGCGCTCGAGAGCTTCCGGCGGGCGATCGAAATCGAGCCTGACTATCTCCAGGCCAGGTACGCGGTGATCGCCACCAGCCACGCACTCGGGCGCCACGACCAGGCCGCGGCCGCCCTGAGGGAGCTCCAGGCGCTGGCGCCGGATAGTCCTGAGGCGGCGTCGGCCACCACACTTTTCGAGGATCAAGGATGAGACGTGGAACCGACTTCTGCCACGGCCTTACAGTCTTCACCATAGGCTTCGCCATAGTCTTCGCCGCTCTGGTGGCCTGCACCCCCACGGACGAGACGCCGCTAGCAGCCAAGGTCGAAGCCGTGGCCACCTATCGGGGAGGCGTGGTCACCGCCGCTGACCTCGACCAGGCCGTTCTCGACCTGCCATCACAGCAGCGCCTGGCTTTGCAGGCGGCAGATCTCGAGCCCTTCCGCGAGTTGACTGGGTCGCTGGTCTGGCGTCGGCTGCTGCTCGCCGAAGCCCGTCAGCTGGGACTCGATCAAGCCCCCGAGCTGCTGGCCGAAATCGATGGATTGCGCCGTCAGGCTCTTGCCACGAGCTATCTGAACAAAGCTCTGCCGCCGCTCGAGCAGCCGACGGAGATGGAGCTCCTGACCGCATTCGAAGCTCAGCGCGAGCGTTT
>JAJCXQ010000801.1 GCA_029263355.1 Acidobacteriota bacterium
TTCGTTGATGGTTGCTCTCGAAGTTGTACCTGGCGTCGAGCCGGCCCGCGTCGAAGAGGAAGTCCTGCGGCAGATCGATCGCCTGCGAAAACGGGGACCGGACTCGGACGAGGTCGCTCGAGCTCAGCGCATGATCACAGCAGATTGGGTCTTCGGGCACGAAAAGGTCTTTCAACAGGCGTTTCTGGCAGGTAGTGCCTTGGCGCTCTTCGACCTTGAACATCCCTGGCGTTATTTCGAACGATTGCTGGCGGCGGAAGCCTCCGAGTTGGTGGAAACTGCTGAACGATACCTGCGACCCGCTGCGGGTGGCGTTCTCGGCTGGTCGCTGGCCGCGGAGTAGAGTCTAGATGGTGATGACTGAAAAACTGACGGTCAGAACTCGGCGGGTGTCTGGAGTACCGATCATCGCGGCGCGAATATGGCTGCGCGGCGGCCTCCGGCTGGAACATATTCCGGGGCAGTCGTTCGTGACCGGGCGTTTGCTCGCCGAGGGAACCAAAAATCGGACCTGGGATCAAATCGCTGTCCATGCTGAGGATCGCGGCATCCTGGTGCAGTCCTTCGGCTCGATGGAGACGCTGTGCGTCTCGATCGAAGCGCTGGCCGCGGATTGGGAGCTAGCTCTCACTTGGCTCGCCGAATTGGTGCTCGAGCCAACGTTTCCCGAGGATCGGTTGGACTGGATCGCTCGCCAGGCAGCTGCCGAGCTCGAGAGTCTCCTCGACCAGCCCGAGGCACGAGCTGGGAGAGGGTTTCTCGAGCAGCTATACCAGCCACATCCGTATGCTCGTCCGCTACAGGGTGACGCCGCGAGCCTGGCTCGGTTGACGGTCGACGACTGCGCTGCGTTTCACCGTCGAGCACTGGGTTGGGGCGGCACTGTTGTGGTCACTGGAGAAATCGACGAAGCAGCGGTCCAAGCTCGGGTGGGGGAGCTCTTCGCTGAGCTTGCGGGTGCCGCGACGCCGCTGCCCGACGTGCCGGCGGCGCGGGGCTTGACAGAGCAGCGTCTCGAAGTTGTGGCCGGGGACGCGGATCAGGCCCATCTTTATGCCGGGCATCTGAGTCTGCCGCGGGCTCATCCCGAACTGCCCGCCCTCGAGGTGGTCGGCGTTGTCCTCGGTGCCGGGGCTGGTATGAGCGGTCGACTTCCCGAACGGATTCGTGAACAGGAAGGGCTCGCCTATGCGAGTGACATCAACGTCGCCTCGGGGGCGGGCGTCGACGCGGGGAGGTTGGTGGCCTATGTGGGCACTTCGCCGTCGACCCTCGAACAGGCCGAACGCGCGATACGGGAAGAGCTTAGCCGTCTGATCGACGACGGCATCAAACAGACGGAGCTGGAGGACGCTCGCGCTTACCTCATTGGCCGCGATCCTTTCCGTCGCGAAACCGCTCGGCAATGGGCAAACCTACTCGCCGAATCCGAGCTCTACGGTTTGCCGCTAGACCGTCCGGAATGGGTGGTCGAAGTCCTCGAGGCGATGTCGTTGGACGATGTCGAAGCCGCTGCCAGACGCTGGATTCGACCCGACGAGCTCAAAGTGACCGTCGGCATGCCGAAGGCGCCGTTGTCGATCAATTGACGTTGGCACAGCCTTCGAGCTCGCAGTCGTGAGTGGTGGCGTCGCGGAATCCGCTGGCGATGAATTGTTGGGCCTTGTCGCGGTCGTAGTCCAGAACTTCGAGCACGTCCCACAACGGCTTCTTGGGGCGATAACAGTGAGCCGTGATCTCGAGCGGGTTATCCGGTCGCTTGCGTTCCTCGGTGGTGCGAAGGTCTTGCTGCAACGTTCGGAGCTCGAGTCCCTTCATCTGCAGGTAGGTCAGGCGATTGAACGTGTCGAACGTGCTCGATATTTTCGGCGGGTCGATGTTCTGTAGCCGGGGGCGGAGGTAGACGACGTGGAGCACGAGTTTGGTGGCGCCGAGCTCAGCGGCGGCGGCGACCGCCGGGCGTATGGGCGTTGGAGAGGCGATGCCGCCGCCTGCAATCGAATGGCCATTGATCGTAGGGCGCGGAAACAGTGCGAAGACGGCCAGCGATGCCAAAATCTGCTGATAGGTCAGATCTTTTTGCCCAAATACCGCCGGCGTGCCGGTGACCCAGTCGGTAGCCACAATCCGGAGCTGGCGGTCCGAGTTGCGCAGGCGATTGAGATCGATGTGTTTCTCGAGCAGCTTTGCCAGCGGAGCGGTATCGAAGAGGTCCGAGATTTCAGGCAGTTCGAGCAGGCGCCTGGACAACGGTTTGTCGGAGGTGAGGAAGTTCGACAGCCGGGTTGAAAAGCGGCCGGCAAGAAACGATGCATCGTTCAATAGGTCGAGGAATGGCTGTGCCGGATTGCGCAACATCGTCCGTGGATTGAAGAAGCTCCGCGGATCTAAGCGTAGTCGATAGACGCCGTTGCGTCGCGGCAGCCCCAGGAGAGTCAGCAGATCATTGCTGCCGGTAATCTCTTCGAGCCAGATACGTTCCAAAGAGTCGAGGGTTGCGGCGTTGCTGCCGGCAGCCTGTGACGCCATGATCGCAATGTTGAACGCGCTGAAAACGGTTCCGGAGTAAATCTGTGGGTCGATGACTTGGTTATTGACGTGCTTGCAGGAGTCCTGGAGCAGCCCCTTCATCACCCCGATACCGTAGCAAGACGAGGTGCCAAAACCGGAACCTGTCAAGACCAGGGCGTGAACCGTTTTTTCGCTCATGAGGACCTCTTTTGTTGCGTTCGCCGTTGCGTTCGCCGACTTGCCTACCAAGCCACCGAGACGTGACCTAGAGCTCGACGTTCCACAATGTCGCCACCGAAGATCTCGAAATGTTCGTTGTCTAGGATGTTGCTCACGTCGATCCCGAGGCGCCAACGGTCGTTGAGGCGATAACCCGCGGTGAGATCGGCAACGTCATAAGAGGGAACCGCGCCTTGGTACAGTCCCGAGCTCCAAACGAAACCCTCAGAATATCGATAGCCCAGACTCGCGGTCAGCCGCTCTCCAGTGTAGGTAATTCCCAGGTTGAGCTTGTTCTGTGGATTGTTGGGCAGGACCGGATCGTCCGGAAGCTGACGCTCGATGTCGAAGTCGAAATAGGCGTAGCCAGCATCGAGAGCCCATTTTGGATTGAAGGCAATGTCGAGACCAACCTCCAACCCTCGTGCTCGTACCTGAGCAAAATTGGTATGGGATAGAGCCGTGAAGATCGGATCGCCATTGGGGGCATTGGAAAGGATGCCGAAGAGGTCCGGCGGTAGTGCACCAGCCAACGCTTGCAGCAGTAGGGATGCGAAGGGCTCCGACAGTGCAGGTGGGGGGCGGTAGGCGGGATAGTTATTGTGAATGGCGCCGCCCAGGGTGGCGTTGTTGAAGCTGATCAGATCGGTGATGAAGTTGTCGATGCGATTGTCATATAGGTCAACAGTGAGATAAGCCTTTTCGCTCAAAACGCCAGAGTAGCCGAGCTCGACGCTACGGATCTCTTCAACCTGCAGATCTTCGTTGCCGACCGCTAGCACCGGCACCAGGTTGAAGCCGCAGGAGGTCCCACCGAGGGTGCAGAGCGCTTCGAATGGCGCCAGGGAAATGGCTGGCGCGATAGGAACCGCCTGAAAGAGCTCGGCGTAGTTTGGGGTTTGGAAGGCTTCACTGTAGGCCAAGCGGATTGTGCTCTGGGGCGTCAAGGCGAAGACCAGGGACCCGCGGGGGGATACCCGGGATTCGTGAAGAGAGCTGTCGTCCCAGCGCCCGGCGAGCAATCCCTTGAGTCTGCTGCTGAGGTCGTATTCGATCTGGCCAAAAACAGCTTGGAAGTCGCCTCCGAGCGCGTCGAAGGAGAGGGTTTGCGTGCCCTGAGGATCGGCGGTGTCAACGGACTCGTCAATGTAGGACACTCCCGCGATGATGACGCCCTTGCCGGCAGCGAAGCCGGTATGACCCTGGATCTCCAGGCTGATCTTGTCCTCGTCGAGGAAGGTTTTCGTCGCGGTGCTCAGTAGCAGCTGATCCGCGGCGTCTCGGGCCGTCAGGGAAGCGAGGGCATTCCAATGGCGGGTGTTGAAATTCCAGCGGACCCACGGACGCTCGACGTCGGTCATTTGGGTGCGTCCGACTCCGGCGGCGATCACCGGGCCTTCGAGGTAGCTGGTGCCTGCCTCAAGGGTCATGATACTGCGATCGTGGAAGTATTTGTCGACGCGTACGGACGCGCTCCACAGCCGGTCTCGGTCGAGGGCCAGGGGTGTTGCTTCAGGTAGCACGCAGTCGGCCTGCCCCGGAAAGGCGCATGGACTCGAATACTCGACTGAGGAATTGCGAGAGCGGGAAAAGTCATCGCTCTCGGCGACGCTCCCGAGGACTTTGAGAAACGCATCATGTCCCAAGCCTCCGGCATATCGTAGGTCGAGCTTGACACTATCCAATTCGCCCGCGGTCAGCCGTAGTTGGCCTCCCTGGCTGTCTCGTGGGGCTTTGGTCGTCATGTTCAACACGCCGTTGAAGGCGTCGGCGCCATAGAGAGCGGAGCCGGGGCCGCGCACCAACTCGATGCTAGCCAAGTCGTCGAGGGGGAACGATGTGGCGCCCCATTCCTGGACGCCGAGGGATGGCAATGCGATGTCTCGGCCATCGATCAAGGTCAACACCCGTCGTCCCAAAGAGGTGTTGAAACCTCGGACATTGAGCTTGAAATCGTAAAGTCCGCTTTGAGCGAGCTCGACACCGGGAGTGAACTCGAGTAGCTTCGGCAGTTGTCCGCTGGCGCTCTGACTTTCGATTCTGGCCTCTTGCACCAGGGTGATCGCGGCCGGGGCATCGACGATTCGTTGGGCTCTGCGTGTCGCCGAGCTCACCGTGATTTCGTCCATGAAGCCCGGCTGCGGGTCGCCAGGCTGCGAATGGCCGGGCTGTTGTTCGGGTTGCTGCTCGGATTGCTGCTGATCGGTCTCTGGCGGTTCCGAAGCCTCGTCGGCAGAGGCGGGGTGCAGGGCGATCAACATCAATACGGCGCAGCACAGGCCGCGCCAGATCAAGTGCCAACCTCCGGTTGCGTTGGCTGGCTTTTGTCCCACCAAGGATTTGATGACCCTCGGCCGATCGGAGCACTCACGGATAGTCCTCCCGATCTCCCGTCTTGACCCAATAGGGCAATTTTTCAGGCTGAGTCCAATCCGGGAACCTGCGCCAGTTGGCCAGCGTTCCGAGCTGGAATTCGTAAGTGTCCATAAAGTGGATTGCCATCACTGTTTTCAAGACTTCCCGCCGCGAGATCAAAAGCTCACGTGCCGCCCGCCCATTGGAGAAAAAGTTGGCGAGCTTGACAAACGAGAAGACCGGGTCGAGCTGGGCCGACCCGAAGGGCATCTGCTGCAGTACCTGGCGCAGCGGGCCGAACAATCGGCCGGTCAAACCGAAAGAGGCCCGGTCGGCCAGCTCGAAGCCCCATTCGACCGGATTCAAGGGGATGCGGACGAAGGAGGTCGGTTGGTTGGCGGTAAAGTAGTTGTAGAGCCGGACATCGCCGCTTTCATGGACGTCGAAATGAAACGACATGAATGCTGGCCCAAGACCCTCGGGACCGTAGGCCAGGAAGGTGTCGGGGTCGGGCGGCTTGATGAAGCAGTAACCCCAACCGTATCGGCCCACCACTTTGTCATTCGGTCTGGGGTTGTTGGGATTGAGCTCTTCCGGGTCATCTTCGTCAAGGATGAAATCGGGGCTCATGACCACTTTGGCGATCGCTCGAAAGGGCAGTCCGAGTTGGGCCCCCGATGTAAAAGGTGGAAAATTCAGCGTGAAGTCGAAAATATTGACGTCGAGGACAATCCAATCATAGATGCGTGCGGACTTGTCGTGGTCGTGGTCGTGGTGACCGCCGATCTGCCGTACGTCGACAATCTCGGTTTGGCGATTAGCAGGAAATTTTCCGATATATCCGTTCTTACTCAGTTTGAAATATTTCTGGCTATAGCCCCAACCTCGATTCTCCGAAGGGCTCGTCGCCCCCAAGCTCAGAGGTCGGAGAATGAAAGGAGGTTCTTGCTCCGGTACTGAAGGGATGAACTTTGGGTCCGAAAAAGAAGCGATGCGCATGAAATAGCGCAGCATGAACTCTCGGACCTGAGCTTTGATCCATCCGACATCGGTTTGATCGGTTTTTTTCGGACGGTAATACAGCATTTGCTGAACCGTGCCGACGACCGGCAGGCTGGAATCGCCACAGATCGGGGCTGTATCGATGAAACCGAAGTTAGTGTCCTGCGGATCGTACTGTTGTAGCAATCGAAAACGATCTGCATAAGTATTGTTGATATTGGTATTTTTCCACCAATGGTAGAGTTCTCGGCCGGTTTGATTGAACGAATCAACCAGCTTGAGAGTTTTCCAATCCTCGGTGGTGAGCTCGGGCCCCGGATGTGGGTGCGAATCATGACCTGCGCTCATTGCTGGCTCCTGAGCCTGCCCGCCAATATTCAGGTGTTCGATACCTAGGATAGAGTCTTATCGACCGCCATAGTACTCCCAGGTCGAAGGCCTGTTCAAGGCAAGTCTGTGGCTCAAGAGAAATCGTCGAGTAGAGCGGAAGCGTCTCGTAGATCCGCCGAGTCTGAGCCCTCAGGGTGCTCAGCGAGCAATGGGGTCAAGAGTTGGCGCCCTTCGTCGCCTCGTCCTTGGTGTTGCCAGAGATGGCACAGGTTGACCGCGGCTCGAAGATGCAGGGCTCTGGCTCCTTGCTTTCGAGCAACTTCCAGAGCTTGGCGAAAAGAGCTCTCGGCGAGTTGTTTGGGATCCTCATCGTCAGCTTCCGCTGCGCTCAGCGTGATCGCTCCGTGGAGACGATGAGCTTCAGCTTCGAAGAAACGTTCGCCGGTTTCGCGAATGGCGATGAAGGTATCTTCTAGGTTGCGGTTGGCTTCTTCGAAGTGCCCCAGGTTGGCTGCTGCTTCGGCGAGCATCAGGAGATATTGGGTGCGGTGTAAGCGGGCGCCGGTAGCGAGGGTGGCGCCGAGGCCTTGGCGGAGCTCCTCCAGCCCTTGGAGGCCCGCATCAGCGGATGTTTCCGAGCTCGACTCCTGGTCCGCTGCCGCCATCGCTCGGGCCCAGCCAAGACAGAGCTGGCCCGGTATCGCAAACCAGAATCCCTGTTCGAGACTTTGTGCGATGGTCGTCTCGGTATCTTGTAGGAAGCTGGTGACGTCACGTTCGTAATAAGCCAAGAAAGGGATCAGGGAGTAGGTGATACTGAACGGATGGGCGATCCGACGGGCTAGAGTTTGCGCTTGGACCCGCCGCTCTTTGGCTTGTTCGGGATGACCCATGAACCACAGGCACCAGCCGTCCCAGATCAAACAGGCGACCCCAGAATCCTCGCCGGTTTGGGCGGCATAATGCTGTGTTCGATCGAGAGAGTCCAGGTGAATGGCTTGTCCCAAGTAGTCGTGTGCGACGGCGAACTCGCCTCGACAGTAGAGCGTCGCCCCTACGGTGAAATAGGCCGCGATCTGAGTCGCCGGCCCACGTCTTGGGGTTGCAAGCCGCAACAGCGTGTGGCCGAGTTCCAACGCTTTGTCGAGATTGGCTTGCACGAAGTGGAATCGCCACAGTCCCCACAGGATCCAGAATTGTTCCGGAGCGTCCCCGCTGCGTTGACAAATCTCGAGTGCTCGTCCGTAGGCGTGACTGACTTTGGGCGCTGCAAAACCTTCGAGGGTGCTGAGCGCTGTGCCCATAGCGGCCTGTAGGGCCAGCTCACGCTGATCGCGGTCGGTGCCTTCGGGCAGGCTTTCGAGCAACTGCAGGCCACTGTCGATCTGTGCGCGAGCTTCGAGAATCGCACCCTGCATGAACGAACGCTGGCTCGCTTGCTGCCAGTAGTCGATGCCGCGGTCGTGTTGACCGGCTTCGGTGAGGTGGTGGGCCACCACCTCCGGCTGAGTTTCGCAAACGTCTGGGAATCGGCCTTCGAGCGCCTGCGCGATCCGGCGGTGGTACAGGCGTCGCTGACGCTTGAGCAAGGAGCTGTAGGTGGCCTCCTGAATCATCACGTGCTTGAAGCGGTAAGTCGAAGTCGGTAGTGCTCCGCCCTGAAAGATCAGTTCGGCTTCGACTAAATGGGCAAGGGCGCGGTCGAGGTTGTGCGAACGTTGCGGCGAGATCATGTCGAGCAACTCGTAGTTGAACCGACGGCCGACAACCGAGCCGATCTGCGCAACTTCTTTGATCGCTGGTGGCAGCCGATCGAGACGTGCGCGGAGGGAATCCTGAAGCGTCGATGGGATAGCGAAGGTCGGTAGCGGTCCCGGCAGGGTGTATTTATCGGCCTGCTCCACCAGGATGCCCGACTCCAGAATCGTCTTGGTGAGCTCTTCGACGAACAGCGGCACACCGTCGGTCTTTTCCATCACCTGCCGTAACACTAGGCGGGGCAGCGTCTTGCCGCTCGTCCAATGCTCGATGACCTCGACGATCTGGTCTTCGGAGAGGCGATCGATGACCAGTTCGACATGTTTGTGTTCTGCGGTCCAGGTTGGCTCGAAGGCCGGACGACTGGTGACCAGGATGAACAGCTTGGTCGCGCTGACCGGCAAGAGTCGTTCGAGGAATTGCAGCGTTGAGGGGTCAGCCCATTGGAGGTTTTCGATCACCAGCACCAACGGTTCACTCTCGGCCTGCTGGAGTATGATCTCGCGGAGGATTTCGAGGGTCTTCTCTTTTTGGCGCTGCGGACTGTCGGAGCTCGGTGGGTAGGCGGGCAGTAGGGGCAGTGACAGGAGTCCGGCGATCAGCGAGAAAACCTCGGCGAGGTCGAGCCCAAGCTTGCGGAGGGCAATCTCGAGCTGGATGGATTTCTCCTCCGGTGTCGCCTCGGGTGGGATTCGAAAGAGCCGCGTTGTCTGCTCGATCACCGGGTGCAGCGGGGAATTCTGATGATAAGGCGAGCAATAGCAAGTCCACCAACGGTGGGGAAGGTCGCTCAGACCGAGCTTCAACTCATGAACCAGGCGAGATTTGCCGAGGCCGGCTTCTCCGCTCAGAAGCAATACCTGTTGTTGCCCGCGACGGGTGGCCTCGAAGGTCTGCTGTAGGACGTCCAGCTCACGCTGGCGTCCGATCAGGGGTGGTAAGCCGGTTCGGGCAGCGGCTTGGAAACGCTCGGGGACACCACTCTCGGCGAGGACGCGATAGACGTTGATCGGTTTGGAGACACCTTTAAGATTTTGCGGGCCCAGCAACTCGGTCGCGAACAAGCCTTCGACGTTGGCGTGGGTCGTGGCGCTCATGACGATACCGTTGGCCTCCGCCAGACCTTGCAGGCGTGCAGCCACATTTGGGGTCTGTCCGACCGCGAGACGTTCCCATCGTCCGCCGGCGCCGACGTCGCCGGTCACGACCGGACCGGTATGAATGCCGACGCGGACCGCGAGTTGATAGTCGGTATCGGACCGCTGACGCTCATTGAGCTTGGCGATGGCTTCGACGATGCCCAAAGCAGCGTGGACCGCGCGCCGTGGATCGTCTTCGTGGGCTCTCGGATAGCCAAAATAGATCAGGAGACCGTCGCCGAGCAATTGTGCGACATGGCCTTCGAAGCGATCGACCACCTCGCTCGAGACTTCCTGATACGACATCACAACTTGACGTAGCGTCTCGGGATCGAGCATCTCGGCCAGTGCAGTTGACCCCACCAGATCACAGAACATCACCGTCAACTGACGGTTCTCTGCCGTGTCGGAGATCGGAGTCGAGCTAGTTGGTTGCCCTGCTAAAGCTGGCTGCGACGGTTGCGATTCAAGGTCGCTGGCAGCGGCTCGTTCAGGGAGTGCGGTGCCACAACGTCCACAAAACTTGAACTCTGCTGGATTGTCGCTCCCGCACTCTTGACAGGCCAGGCTCAATCCAGCGCCGCACTGGCCGCAGAATCGCATGCCAGGAGGATTGTCGAAGGCGCAAGAGGAACACTTCATCTAGACGGGCTCGGTGGTGGACAAGGGGTAGATTCTACATCGCGCTGGCATTGGCGCCCCGTCTCGTTGTGCACATTTGTCTGAGCATCTCCGAGCCTCCGGCGATGTGCCAAAAACGAAAGGCCCCGGAAAACCGGGGCCTTCGAGAGACGCGATTTGTGGGGCGAGAAGCCTAGCGGGCGCCGGCTACGTCCCAGTTCACAACGTTCCAGAACGCGGCAATGTAGTCCGGGCGGCGGTTCTGGTAGTTGAGGTAATCGGCGTGCTCCCAGACGTCGATGCCGATGATCGGAGTTTTGCCTGACATCAAGGGGGAATCTTGGTTGGCGGTGGACGTGACGCTGAGCTTGCCGTCAGCCTCACGCACCAGCCAGCCCCACCCGCTGCCGAATTGCGTCGCGGCGGCCTGCGAGAATTGCTTCTTGAATTCGTCGAAGCTACCGAAGTCACGATCGATATCTAGTGCCAGTTGACCGCTCGGGGTGTTGGCGCCGCCTGGGGTGAGGATCTGCCAGAACAGACTGTGGTTGGCATGGCCACCACCGTGATTGATCACTGCTGGACGCTTGGCCTGCGGTATCGATTCGATATCGCTCAAGATCGCCTCGATAGAGTGACCGCCGGTGTCGATTCCATCGAGGGCCTTGTTCAGGTTGGTGACATAGGCCGCGTGATGCTTGTCATGGTGGATCTCCATGGTCTTCGCATCGATGTTGGGCTCGAGCGCATCGAACGCATAACCGAGATCCGGTACTGTAAACGCCATCTGGAACCTCCTTGTAGACCTTGGCCCAGTAGAGTGTCGGTTGGTTTCTAGCGGGCCAGCCTACTGATGAGCTGGCCCCGCGAGCCAGGACTTTATAGCTGCCTCTTTGCCACCGTCAACCTCGGCGCCACCGGTTGATCTGTGTGGATGGTCACTTGCTCAATTGTCGGTCGATCGAGAACGCACCGCTGCCTTTGAGCACGACGGCGATCGACAGTCCGATAGCCAGCAGGTGGTACTCGAAGCCTTCTCCTTGTTGGGCGCCATACCAGTTCATGAAGAAGCCGTGTTGGCCATGTGCGATGAAGATGGCTCCCAACATAATGATTCCTAGGCCGGCGGCGGCGAATCGGCTCAGCAGGCCCACTGCCAGGCCGATGGGTCCCAGAAATTCGCCCATGACAACCAGGAAGGCGATTAGCCAAGGCATGCCCGTGCCTGTGAAGTAGTCCATAGTAGCGAGAAAGCCGTTGCCTCCCCACCACCCGAGCACTTTCTGGGCGCCGTGGGGGAAGAACACGATAGCCAGGGTGAAGCGAAGGATGGTGGGCGTGATGTCATGGTCAGTACGGATCAGCTTTTGAAACATTGATCTCTCCTGTCGATTCTTGGGGACGCTGTGGTGATTAACGTCCGGTCAATAGTTGTCTGGTCAATCATTTGGGCAAAAAAAGTCAATCATCGACCAGAGCTTGGCGAATGCGGTCGAGTAGCCCGATTAGTTGCTCTTGCTCGGGTTGCGAGAGCATGGCCAAGATCTTGTCGTCAGCGGCATTCATCGGTTCCTCGAGATCGTCTAGCAGTTCGAGACCTGCCGGTTTGATACGACAGATCACGCAGCGCCGATCCCCGGCAGCCCGTTGTCTCTCGACAACACCTTTCTTTTCGAGCCGGTCGATCAGCCGAGTGATTCCAGGAGTTCGCTCGACCATCCGTTCGGCGATAGTGAGCGTGTGGAGCCCCTCGGCTCCCGCGCCCCGAAGAATTCGTAGGACGTTGTACTGCTGCTGCGTGACCCCCCGAGGCTCCAAGACGCTGGCGAGTTCACGACGGATGATGTCAGCGGTTCGAAACAGCCCTAATGCGGCCTCTTGGCTTGATGACCGGAAGGGTCGAGTTTGTTGGAGTTCCTCTTCGAGGCGGCCGTGACGTCTCATATGGTTAGAGTAACAAGTCAATAGTTGATTGGTCAACTACATGTCGAGGTGTTTACAAGTAAGTGACAACCCAGGCGGTCAGTCCGCCTCCCAGGCGGTCAGTCCGCCTCCCGGGCGGTCAATCCACCACCAGCCGCGGCAGATCCCAGTTGATCCGGGTCAGGATCTCGTAGTGGATCGTGCCGGCTAGGCTCGCGAGTTGGTCCGCGGTCACCGCCTCGTCTCCCTGCCGACCCAGCAGGACAACCTCGTCACCGAGCTCAACTGTCGAGATGTCGGTGACGTCAACCATGGTGAGGTTCATACAGATTCTGCCGCGTACCGGTGCTCGACGGCCGCGAATCAGTACGTGGGATTGATTCGAGAAGCGTCGATCATAGCCGTCAGCATAGCCGACTGGCAGCACCGCGATGCGGGTCGAGCGAGTTGTTTGGTAGGTACAACCATAGCCGACGAAGCTGCCCGCTGGCACCTGCTTGAGCTGGCTGATTCGAGTTTTCCAGCTCAGGGCGGGGACCAAGGCGGTTCTGGCTTCCGGGTGCTCGAGTCGGTAGGACAAGTAGGTCTCTTTGGAAGACCACAGGCCGTATTGGCTGATGCCGAGGCGTACCATGTTGAAGTGAGTCTCTGGAAAAACCAGCGTCGCCGCGGAGCAGGCGGCATGGCACCTCGGCGGATCGATCCCGGCGGCTCGCAAACGATCAACCGCGCTCTTGAAGCGGGTGAGCTGAACCTCAGCGTAGTCGTGATCTGTAGTGTCCTCGATATTTGCGAAGTGTGTATAGACGCCCTCTGCGATGACCCCCGGGTTTCGCTTGAAGAAGTCACAGAACCCGTCGAGCTCGTCGGCGTCGATGCCCTGGCGATGGGTTCCGGTCTCCAGCTTGAGGTGGACCCTCGCGGGTTGTTGCAGACGCGTCGAGATTTCAGCGAGACGGATGGCGCTCCGGTGGGTGAAGAGCGCCATCCGGAGGTCATGGGCCACCACCTGTTCGAGATCTTCGATCGGTACCGGGCCCAGGATCAGAATGTCGCGAGTGAAGCCAGCCTGTCGAAGCTGCAAGGCCTCGGTCAATGCATGGACGCAGAACGAATCTGCGTCCTTCGCCAGGGCAGCAATTTGTTGCATACCGTGGCCATAGGCATTCGACTTGACGACCGCTGCCAGCTCGACGTCGGGGCCGACCAGCTGGCGAAAGAAGCTCAGGTTGTGGGTGTAGGCGTGCCGGGAGACCTCGAGCCAGACGTTGAGATGATGCTCGTTCATCGCAGGCCGGACGGTAACCGCGGCGATGAGAGCAACTGCTCGAAGACCTGCCAACGACGTTGTGGGTCATCTCCAGCCTGGGCCTCGACGTAGCTTCGCACCAGATCCTTGCCCAGGTTGTAATTGATGACATAGCTCCGATACTGGTCGAAGAACTTCACCCGTTGTGCTGCCTGCTCCGGCGCCATGGCGGCGAAGCGAGTGAGCCAGTCCGTAGTTTCCTGAACGTCGATCTCACCGTCCAGATATCTGCGTGCTGCCTCGTTGCCGGCATAACTCAGCTGGTCCGTGAGCGCCAGAACTCGGTGGTAGGCGCTGGCCCGTTCGCCATCCAGCCCGGCGAGAGGAAACAGAACGTCGCGCTCGTAGATCAGACGCTCATCACCTGGGAATGCCATCTCGATTCCAAAATTGGCACTACCTTCAGCGATCAAGGATTGCGGGCTGAACAAGGGGTAAACCGAAACTTCGACCCAGCCGCGATCGCGTACCAGATTCTTCTCGAGCAAGGCGTTGTAGAGGTGGTGCCCCGGGTAACCCTCGTGACAGGCGAGATCAACGGCGCGGTCAATGAAGATGGGTAAATCGGTGTTGACCTGGATCAAGCTCTGGAACTCTCCCTGGTACCAGTTGTAGCCGCTCCAGGATTTGTCGGTGACGTATTCGATCTTGAAGTTCTCGCCAGCCGGCAGCTCGATGTAGCGTTCGGTGCGCTGGCGGCAGGCGTCGACCGCTGCCCGGAAGACAGTGTCGAGCTTGTCGGGCGGAATGACAAAATCTTGACGAAAGGCCTCGAAGCGTTCGATCAACGAGCCGCTGTTGAAGCCCTCGGCGGCGAGCTGGCGATCGAGCTCGTCGAGAGCGGTTTGGAAGTGTTCTTCGCCATGGCGAGGCGGTGTGGCGTCGTACAACGCCTGAGCCTCTTCATCGAAGCTCCATTTTGCGCCCCCCAGGAGCTCGACTCGCGCCTTCAGTGCCTCCAACTGCCGGCGAAGATACTTTCGTCTCAACCCGACCAACTCGTCCTCCGCTGCCGGCGGATCTTGGTCGAGCTCGTCCAGTAGCTCGGCAGCTCGGCCTTTGATCGAGCTGAGCGATTGCTGCGCGGTTGCAGCCTCGTCCTGCCATGGTTCGGGTCCATAGTAAGCATCGACATAGTCTGAGTCGTGCTGACCGACAGCGAGCACGAGCTTGACGTAAGACTCAGCCACCGTATCGAGGTGGGATGTTCCATCGTTGGTCAAGGGTGTTTTGTCCTCGCGCGGCGATGTGTCTCCATGACAGCCGCCCAGGGCCAAGAGCACACCAAGGATTGAGATAGCGAGCTGCTTGGGGGTGGGCTGATGCATCGGCGATCCTCCGTGGAAGCTCGAGTGATTCGAGAGAAGATGGTATCGGATGTTGTCCGAGGGCAAGCCCTGAACGCTACAATCAAACATTATGACAATCGGTGAACCGCACACTACCCCAGCGCTGGTCGCGCCACTCGACGAGTACCTGCGACAGTTTCAAGCTCTCGAGAACGACGCCCGGCAATTAGCCACCGGATTGAGCCATCGACAATTCAATTGGTCCCCAGAGGCCGGCCGTTGGTCGATCGCCGAGTGCCTGGTTCACCTCAACGCTGTCGCGCGGCCTTATGGCGACGCGATGTCGAAGTCGATCGAGGGTGGTCGGCACCGAGCCCGTGCCGCCGGTGGGTCGGTGCGTTACAGTTGGCTGGAACGATGGATGATTCGCTCCCTAGAGCCGCCGCCCAAGAGACGGCTCCCTGCACCCGCTATGTTTCGTCCGGCGGCTACGGCAAGCGACCACTCTGCAACCGAAGTCATGGATGAATTCGTCGGCCTCAAACACCATTTCATCGAGCTTCTGATTGCCGCCAACGACCTGGACATTGGCAGGATCAAGATCACTTCGCCGGTGTCCAGGTTGATTCGCCTACGCCTGGGTGCCGCGTTCGCTTTCATCGCTAGCCACGAACGTCGCCATTTATGGCAGGCACGCCAGGTCCGTACGAGCGCCGGCTTCCCCGACAGCTAGAACAACTAAGCAGACGCTGCCAGCCGCACATTGCGGAGCTCTTCGTAGCCCGCCGCGTCGATATGCGTGCGACTGTCGAGATCACTCTCGATGTCTGCAGCCCAGGTTCCAGCTGCTGCCTCGGGGCCAGCAGTGAGGGTGAGCAGTTCAGCGCCGAAACCTGAACCGTAGGAGAATGCGACGATCTGTTGCCCTCCCTCGAGGCCCGCGAGGGCTTCGGCAACCGACATCCAGAGGCTTGCTGTGTAGGCGTTACCGCATTGCCGGTTCCAGCCCATGTTGGGGTCGATTTTCTGCGAGAAGATCTCGTTGGCGAGCTCGAAGTCCCAGCCAAAAGACTCGCCGACATGGAGGAAGGCTTTCTTGACCATCTTGGGGAAGGGGACGTGAAAACAAATCGCAGCGAGCTCTGAAAGCTTGCGCTCCGCGTTGTCGTCGCCGACGAAGGCTTTGAAGCAGTTCTCAGCCGCTGTCTTGTAACAATCGAGGCTGAACTTTCCATCGACCCGTGGGAAACTCTCACCCACCGGACGCCAGAAGTCGAAGGCTGGTTCGCTCCAAGGGTGTGAGATTGGGTCGATCGCCGCGATGTGTGGCTGATCGACGATCATGGCGACGGCGCCCGCACCCTGGGTCGGCTCGCCGGGGTCGCTGAGTGCATACAGCGCGACATCGGTTGCAATCACCAACGCGGCCTTGTCTCCGGCGGCGCCGGACAGCTTCCATTCCAGCGCCTGTCGTAACGCGACGGTACCGCCGTAGCAGGCATGTTTGACCTCGTAGGAGCGGACCGCACCCCGCAGGCCGAGCTCGTCCGCCACCCAGGCGCTCAACGGGCGACTCATATCGATCGCGGATTCGGTACCGACGACGATCATGCCGATGCGATCGAGCTCACCATCCCACCTGCCGAGCGCTCGTCGGGCCGCCTCGACAGCCATCTCTACGGCCCCGAAGTCTGCGGGACACAGGGACATTTCCTGGCATCCCAGCCCGAGCGTGTATTTTTTGGGGTCTTGGCCCCTCAGCTTGGCGAGCTCTTCAACAGGTAGGGCGAGAGGAGGCAGGCTGAGCCCGATCGAAGCGAGCCCGATCGAATCGAAGGTGTTGGCATCGGCGGTCATAACGGATCTCCTTGGAGTTCCCAGCTGACGACGGCGGCGTTTCGATCCTGTCGGGGATCGGAATTCGTACCGTCTCTTGGTCGGTGGAGACAGAGTCTAGGGCGTCGTCCACCGGTCGAAAATTGGCCTGACCGAAACCTGACAGACTGTGACAAAAGCACGACTGCGGCAGGACAAAGCGGTATCATCACCCCCTCCCGCTGTGCGATGGTTCACCGACCCACCTGTTCGGTTGATGCACCTATCCCCCGTTGATCCACTGTCCCGTTGATCCACTGTTGTCTCAGAGATCTGCGATGTCGTCGAAGGCAAGGTTCCACATGTCCGTTGATCCATGAAGCGTCATTCGTTTCGACGGCTCGCAGATTGGGAAATGCGTCATCGCGGCTGGGTTGCCCTTGGCATCGTCGCAGTGTCGGCCTTTGCCCTCGCCCAGCTACCTCGGTTGCAATTCGACTTTCGGCCCGAAGCGCTGCTCGAGTTCAGTGCCGAGGAGCAGAGTTTCGCACGGCATTTCCGCCAGCAGTTTCATATCCGCGACAATCTGGTGCTCGTAGCGCTGCACGGGTCGGAACCGGGATCGGTGCTCGACGCCCGAGGGTTGTCGCTGCTCTTCCGTCTCACTGAGGCCGTTGCTGCGAGTGGTGTGGCCGACGAAGCTTACAGCTTGACAAAGGTCCCGCGTCGCGATCTTGCTGGCGGCTTGGCGGCTCTCGCCCTCGGCAAGCTGCCACCGTTGATCGTTGGGCTGCCAATTTCCGACGGGGATGTCACGCGGGTGAGTGCACAGGTCGAGTCGTCGCGGATGTTGCCCCGCCAGCTGGTCTCCGAAGACGGCTCGACCGCTGCCATCGTGATGGTGATCAAGAGTGGGCTGCAAGACCTCACCCTGCTCGACCAGCCCCTAAGCGACTTGCAGGCTGAGCTCGACAGCTTGCTTGCCGCAGAAGCTGTCGAGGCTTCGTTTGATCGGCATTACGAAATTCATTTTGGTGGCCTGCCGGTCATGCGGCTCGAGACGGTGCGCAAACTGAAGAGTGAACAGCGGAGCTTCTGGCCGCTGACTGCGGCGCTATATCTGCTCTTCTTGTGGTTCTTGTACCGTGACGTCGGACTCGCCGTCACTCCTCTGCTAGCAGTCGGCCTGGCGAGCCTGTGGGGCATCGCGCTGCTACCCCTGGTTGGCTCGGAAGTGAACGTTGTCAACAACATCGTACCGAGCCTGATTTTGGTGATCGGAGTATGTAACGCCATCCACATGCTCCATGCCTATGTCGAAGCGCGTCGTGGCGGCGCCTCTGGCGAGGATGCTGTGAGACACATGATGGCGGAGCTTGGGTTGCCGGTTCTGCTCACCAGTCTGACCACGGCGATCGGGTTTGCGTCGCTGTTGGTCGCCCGCAATGGCACTCTGCGAGACCTTGGTTGGCAAGCGAGTGCAGGAATCATGATGTCCTACCTGGCTCTGGTCACGCTGCTGCCGGTGTCGGTGAGTCGATTCGGGAATCGGTTGGGTGTTGAGTCCAACACGTTGAGCTCGTTGCCGGGCTTTGGGCACCGGTGGTTGGAGGCGTTGGTCAGCCAGGTGATCCGTTGGCCGCGATCGGCGTTGGTGATGACGCTCGTCGTGCTCGCTCTCGCCATTACCAGCGGTTTGCGTATCCCTATCGATGCGCAGGTCAACGACACCTTTCCGCCGGGGCATCCGATCTATGAGAGCAACAAACTGGTCGAGGACAAACTCGGTGGTTTCCTGCCTCTCGAGATCCACCTAGGGAGCACGGAAGAAGGGTACTTTTCACAGGCTGACAACCTTCGTCGAGTGTTTGTGATCCAACAGGCTCTGGCAAGCCAGCCCGGGGTCCTCGACGTGAAGTCGATTGTCGATTTGGTCGCGGAGGTCCACGGAGCTAGGTCGGATGACAGCGTTACCCAGGTCTTGAACCCGAGCGGGGTGCCCTTCGCGCTGACGGCTCTGCGTCAATATCAGCCGGAAGGGCTTGCTCAATTCATGACTGAAGACGCTTCGCAGATCCGGATCGCGGCGCGGCTTTCCGACGGCGGTATTCGAGCATCACTGGCGCTTCTGAAGTGGATCGAAGAGGTCGAGGGAGAGTGGATGGGAGCCTTTGATGATTCGGTCTCGGTGCGCTTGACCGGTGAGGCGTTTCTGGCGTCTCGGGGGCTCGACTTCTTTATTCGTGATCTGATTCTCAGCTTGATGACCGCAGGGGTTGTGATCTTCTTAGTGCTCGTGGTGGCGTTTCGGTCTCTACGGATGGGGCTGCTGAGTGTCTTGCCGACGGTCCTGCCTCTGGCGGTGACCCTCGGCCTGATTCCGTTTTATGGTTATCAGCTCAACACTTCCACGGTTGTCGTCTTCACGATCTCGATCGGCATGGCGGTCGACAACACGATCCACTTGTTGACCCGTTTTCGTAGCGCCCGGCGCGAGGGGGTGGAGCTCGACGAGGCCATCCGCAGTACGTTTCGTCAGACCGGGGTAGCGGTCGTGGCGTCGAACCTGCTGCTGATCGGTGGCTTCGCGGTGCTTTTCGCCAGCGACTTCGAACCAGTGTTCCGGGTTGCGGCGTTGACGACCACCACCATCGGCGCGGCGATGCTCGCAGCCATTTTGGTGCTGCCCGGGCTCCTGGTTCTGTGGGGAGGCCCGCTGGGTAAGTTGGATCGCTAGTCGCCGAGGTCAACCATCCTCAGCAGCTCTCGTCTCGGGGTCCTGATGGCGCTCGAGGCGTTCGAACAACGCTTCGAGGCCCTTTAGCTTGATCGGCTTGCTGATGTAATCATCCATGCCCGCCTGTAGGCACTTGTCGCGGTAGCCGCGGACGGCATGTGCCGTCATCGCAACGATGGTCGGGCGTTCTGCCGAGGGTCGCTGGTGGATCTTGCGGGTAGCTTCGAATCCGTCCATCTCGGGCATCTGGACATCCATCAGGATCAGGTCGTAAGTTCGGCGCTCCAGGGCCGCCAGCACTTCGGTGCCTGTACCCACGACATCACATCGATATCCCAGGCTCTTGAGCAGCAGGGAGGTGACCTTCTGATTGACTAGGTTGTCTTCGGCGAGCAGGACTCGAAGCTGCGAAAAGGAATCGGATTCTTCGTTTGTTATCGCTCGCTCGACACTGGGCTGGGGTTTTGCCGGCACGACCGCTGCGAGCTCCGTCAAGATGTCGTAGAGCTGCGCCGGCTTGATCGGTTGATGGAGCTCTGGATAGTCATCAGCGCCCTGAGCGGTGATCCGTTTCCCGTTTTGCGCCAAGGGTGTCAAGAGCACCAATGGGAGCTCGCGGTAACGCCCCTCCCGGCCCCAGGCCTTGACCCAGCTGACTTCGTCTCGGGTGGTGATCTCGCGATCCATGATCGCCATATCGATTGGCTCGGCCGAACTCAACCGTTCGACGGCTTCCGCCGCCGAGCCCACCGCAACAGGCAGCATGCCCCAGGCATCAGCCTGACGACTCAGCAACTGACGCATCTTGGCATTCTCATCGACGATCAAGACTCTCAGCCCCGCCAAACTTGGGTCACTGCGATAGAAAAATGATCGATCGGGCTCCATTTCGGTTTCGCTGACAATCGTGAAATGGAACTTCGAGCCGGTGTCCGGGGTACTGTCTGCCCAGATCCGACCCCCCATCAGCTCGCTGAGGCGGTTGCAAATGGCGAGGCCCAGGCCGGTGCCGCCGTAACGTCGCGTCGTCGAAGTGTCCACTTGGCTGAAAGGTTGAAAGATTGCCTGCAAGCGATCCGGCGGTATTCCGATCCCACTGTCTTCGACGGTGAACTGTATTTTGTGGTGCTTCGGTGCTGTCACTTGGGCCGAAACGTCGATGAAGACGCCGCCATTTTCGGTGAATTTTATTCCGTTGGAGAGCAGGTTCAAGAGCACTTGGCGGGTACGTACGCTGTCTCCGACCACGGTTTCGGGCGTGTTGGGGGCCATCCAATAGCCAAGATCGAGCTCTTTGTCGGCGGCGATGGGCGCCACCAAGCTAAGAGCCTCCTCGATCAGCGCCCGAAGATCGAAGGGAGCCTGTTCGAGCTCTAGCTTCATCGACTCGATTTTCGAGAAATCCAAAATGTCGTTGAGGATCTCGAGTAGTGCGTCACCACTGGCGCGAATCGTTTCCAACTGTTCGCGCTGCCGGGCACCGAGGTCGGACAACAATAAGAGCTCGGTCATGCCGATGATGCCACTCATTGGAGTGCGAATCTCATGACTCATGTTGGCGAGAAAGTTGCCCTTGATGCGACTTGCTGCCTCGGCGGCTTGGGCCGCCTCCCGAGCTTCTCGCAGAGCGGCCTGCCGCTGCTGCTTTTTTCGAGTCGAGGCGAGAACTGTCAGACCCGAGATGACCAAAGCCAAGGCGTAGAGGGAGTAGGCCCACCAGGTCCGCCAGAGCGGAGGCGCGATGGTGAGGTCCAAAGTGAGAGCCTGTTCGTTCCAAACTCCATCGTGGTTCGCGGCTTTGATCTGGAGCGTGTAAGAGCCCGGGTCGAGATCGGTAAAGGTAACTCGACGGTGGGTTCCGAGATCGATCCAATCGATCCAACCCTCAGTCAGGCCTTCGAGGCGGTATGAGTAGCGGTTGCGGTCGGAAGCGGTGTAGTCGAGCGCCGCGAACTCGAACGAGAAGACGTGGTCCTTGTGATGGAGGGTCACGCTGTCCAGGTCTTGTAGCGGTCGGTCGAGAGCGGCGGGTTGCCCGTACTTCAGGAAGGAGGTCAGCACGACGGGAGGACCGGCAGCCAGACTGCCGATGCTGTCGGGTTGGAAGGCGTTGTATCCTTCAACACCGCCGAAGTACATTTTGCCGTCGGCGCCGCGAAAATGCGCTCCGAAGTTGAACTCCTTGGATTGCAAACCATGGCTGGCTTCGTAATTCTTGAATGTCTTGGTCGTCGGATCGAAGCGAGATAAGCCATGGTTGGTGCTGAGCCACAGAGCATCGGAACCGAGCTCGGGTTGGATACCCCAGACGACCCGACTGGGCAGGCCATCGCGTTCGGAGTAGGTCTCGAAGACAGAGCTGCTTGGTCTGCCATCGAGCTTGTCGAGCCGGCTGAGACCGCCGCCCTGGGTACCGATCCACAGCACACCCGTCGAGTCGAGCTGTAACGCGGTGATGACATCGTGTCTCAGGCTGCCATCTTGGTTGGGAAGGTGTCGGAAGCTGGTGAAGCTCTGGCGCGCAGCATCGAAGCGATTGAGGCCGCCTCCGAACGTGCCGACCCAGAGCGCGCCGTCCGGGTCTTCCGTAATGGTGCTGACCCGGTCGTTACTGAGTGTCGTTGGATTGTCAACGTGGTGTCGGTAGTGATTAAACGTCCCTGTGGAACGCCCATCGGGTGCGAGCCGGGCAAGGCCAGCACCATAGGTACCGACCCACAGGTGGCCTCGGCGATCTTCGAATAAGGAGATGACTCCGTCACTGCCGAGGCTCTCTGGACGCTCGGGGTCGTTGACGAAACGCTTGAAACTGCGTGAGTCAGCATCGAAGCGGTTGAGCCCGCCGGCTCTCAGACCGACCCACAATACTCCAGATCGATCGTGGAGCAACGCGGTGACGAGGTCGTCGCCGAGGCTCGACGGATCTTCGGGGTCATGACGGAAGACTTCATGAACGCCAGTGACAAGGTCGCGTCGGTTGAGACCTCCGCCGTGGGTCCCGATCCACAGGCTGTCGTCAGCATCTTGGGCGAACGCGAGCACCGGGTTGGCACTTAATCCACTGTCGTCTTCCGGGTCGTGTTGATAATGAAAGAAAGACCAAGTCGCGGGATTCCACTGGTTGACGCCACCAGCCCAGGTCCCGATCCACATCACTTGGCCGCGGTCCTGATAGATCGACATAACGCGATCATGGCTCAAGCTCGATGGATCGGTGGGTGAATGTTGATAACGGTAGAAGCGCTCGCTGTTACGATCGTAGAGGTTCATTCCGCCGTCAGTGCCGATCCAGAGTCGACCCTGCTGGTCCTCGAAGAGAACCCTTACTCGATCCTCGCTCAGGCTGTAAGGGTCGCTGGAGTCGTATTGCGATCGATGAAAGGTGGTTGTCGATCGATCGAATCGATTGAGGCCACCATCCTGGGTGCCGATCCACAGGCTGCCGGTACGATCTTCGAGAATCGACAGCACACGATCGTCGCTCAAGCTAGCGGGATTGGTCGGGTCGTTTCGATAACGAACGAAGGTTTCGCTGTCGCGATCGAAGAGATTGAGCCCGCCGAACGTGCCGACCCACAGGTTGCCGAGGCGGTCCAGGGCCAGGGCTCGAATCTGATCGTCACTGAGACTTGTTGAGTCTGCAGCTTCGTATCGAAAGTTCTCGACTGAGCCGTCCGTAGGGTCGATGCGGTGGAGCCCAGCATCGAAAGTCCCGATCCATAAACGACCATCAGCGTCTTGAAGAATCGTCTCGACCCGGTCCCCGAAAGAGCTCTCGATCGAGCCGTCGATGTCGAGGGGATAACGGGTGAACATACCGGTCGCTTGATCCATGTGGCTGAGTCCGCGCTCGGTGCCGATCCAGAGATTGCCTGACCGATCCTCCAGCAAGACCCGGATCGAGCTGTCGGATAACGTCGTCAGATCGTCGGGCTCATGTTTATGGGTGACGAAGTCATAACCGTCGAATCGGTTGAGGCCATCCTGGGTGCCGAGCCAGACAAAGCCGCGTCGATCTTGCAAGATCGCGGTGACCGTGCTCTGGGAAAGACCCTCTTCGATTGAGATCCGGTTGAAACGGATCTTCCGGCTGTGGGCCTCGAGGCTCGCGGGCAGTGCTAGGCCAAAGCAGAGGCACGCGGCGACAAGAGAGCGCACTCGACTGGCAGCGACGAGGAGGCGTCGAGTCTGGGGCTGAGTGTTTCGACTGAAGAGAGTCATCAAGGTCGCGGTTCGCGCATGGCGGGTGCTCCGGACGGAGCCTGTCTACACGGAAAGGTCCAAATCAGAAGCAAACATGATACCGATTCGATCTTACGGTCTGCATAACAAGAAAAAAGTGCTCGGGGGTATCCGAGCGCTGCGACAAATACGATCTAGTACAGCGTCCCCCAAGTTCTGTCCGGGTTCTAGAGCGCCTAGAAGCAGCGGCGGAGGTCTGGCCCAAGGACCCTGCTACGGGCTCGGCGGGCGCAGCAGCCCGTTCCAAGGACCCTTCTACGGGCCAGCTAACGGCTGAGCGATAAGCGGCTGTCGCCAACGGCGACTGGCCGCCTCATTGCGTTGTGTACGCCGAGCTGAAGCTGAAGGTCAACGAGTCGAAGAGTCGGGTGTGCGGCATCAACGAAGTGGTTTTCTTCGGAGGACCAGTTATAGCGGTGGTCCAGCCCTGCTACAATGACCAAAGGAAACCCGATACTCACCGCCATCAGTGGAGCAAGCACTTTGTCCCAGGCTTTTGCGTTTTGGATATTTTCAATATTTTGTCTTTCTGATGTTAATCCGGGATGTCGTTGTTCCGCCCACATGCGCCCACCGATACCAGCGGCCAAGATCAGCATGGAATATAGCCACGCCTGCCACCAGCCGAGGTCCCCGCCGCAGATGAATAAAATCAGCGGGATTAGGAGATACACCACAACTAATCTGATCCACTGGCGAGGGGATACTGTTTGAGCTGCCTCTTCATTAACCGTCTTTGCTGACATGTCATTCCCCAAAATCAAATGGATTTGAGTTTGTGCCTACGTTAGATGACTTCGAGGTGACCTCACGGTTGATGTTTCGACCATGTTGGACAGCATTCTCGTGAAAGCATCGGATGTTTCGGGCAGTTTGGACAGCATTCTCGTGAAAACATCGGATGCTTCGGGCAGTTTGGACAGCATTCTCGTGAAAACATCGGATGCTTCGGGCAGTTTGGACAGCATTCTCGTGAAAACATCGGATGCGACGAGCAGTTTGGACAGCATTCTCGTCAACGCATCGCCGAACGACGCCTTCTCAGCCCTCAGCCAGCCGAGATCGACGCTCGACGACACCTTCTGAGCGTCGCCAGAAGCCTATTCGAGGTTGAACGACGCGGTCTGCAAGGCTCAGCGAGCCGAATGGAGCGTCGACAACGTGGTACGCGACAGGCGGCTTACTGTGTTTTTGGTAAAAGACAGTACCGACACCAAGCCAATCCCCGGAGGCTGGCTCGTTTTTGGGGTGTAGGCGGTGCGGGTATCAGGATCGCGATGTTAGAACTTCGGAGAAGTCGTACAAGTCGACGCGGATGACGGGATAAGTCCCTATTCCTGGTTGACCCAGATATTGACCGACATGCGATCACTGAGATCACTATCGGTCCATGGATTGGCGTCGGTCCACGGGTTGGCGTCGGTCCATGGGTTGGCCGTCACCTGATACGAGCCATTCCACGGTTGGCCGAAGCCTGGAATGTAGAAAGTTTCCGTCACCGGGTCCCAGGCCGCTTGACCACTGTAGTGCTCCTGGTTCGCGAGGTCGGCCGCCACATCCAAGCCGGGGTTGGCACAGCCGGACGCGAGACTGTCCGAGGCGGCAAGGGCGTCGATCAGGCCAGCGCCTTGTTGGAAGGGGCTGTAAGCCGGGGTGCCGTCGGCAGCTTCGGCAGCTCGCGCGCTGGCGATCATTCGGCACTTGATCTCGTCCGGTGATAACGACGGGTCGGCCTCTAACATCAGG
The DNA here is from genome assembly GCA_029263355.1 of Acidobacteriota bacterium. GTDB lineage: Bacteria > Acidobacteriota > Thermoanaerobaculia > Multivoradales > J023 > JAAELT01. The sequence goes on from JAJCXQ010000801.1 coordinate 24,997, forward strand.
GCCGCCACACCGCTGGTGATCGCAGTTGCTGGTGACGTCCCCGACATTTCGAAGTATGGGAAGTCGGAACGTGATCCCGAATGAACCAAGCCGCGGAAACTTTCCCACGAGGTCATTCCGAGAATGTGTCCGCCCGGAGCGACAATTTCCGGCTTGATAAAACGGTCGAGGGTGGGGCCGGAGGCCGAGAACGACGCAAGGAAGTCGTCGTCACCATCTTCAGGGGTGAAGCCATCCGACAGCGCGCCGACGGTGATGACGTACGGGTTGTTGCCGGGTACACCGATGGTCAGCGGATCGGGACCCGCATTACCGGCTGCCGTCACGACTACCAGGCCGGATTGCCAGGCCGCCATCACTGCCTGATTCAGCGGGTCTTCCCAATAGAAAGAGGTTGCGGGGCCGCTGAAGGCCAAGTTGAGAATGCGGATGCCGTAGTCTTGCTGGTGTTCGACCGCAAATTCGATACCGCGGATGACGTCGGCGTAGGTTGCGTCACCCTTGTCGTCGAAGGCGCGGATGGTCACCAGGTCGGCGCCGGGGGCGATGCCGTTGTAGCTGCCCGAAGGGGCCTGCTTGGCGCTCAAGGCGACGCTTGCGATGTGTCCGCCGTGGCCGTTGCGATCCTGTTCGACTGGGGGATTGTCGGGGCCGAAGTCAGTGCTGTCGAGGAGCACATCGGCAATGGCGTCGTATTGCGCCAGATATCTCCACTGGCGATTGGCGTTGTAGTGAATCGTGTCGGAGATGGTCGAGTTGCCAGTGTCCACAATAGCGATGGTCACACCGGCGCCGGTGATGCCCTGAGCGTGAAGTTGATCGGCGTTGACGCGCGTGCCAAAGTCGGATTCAAGAACGGGATGGCCGTCGTCCAACACACCCGCTGATGGATACTCAGCGGTACACCCCTCGGCGAATTCCAACAGCAAGGTGTAAGCGTCGGGAGCCTGGCTGGCGGTCTTCTGGAATTTGAGCTCTAGCGTAACGCTCTCGCCAGCCGCAAGTTGGCGGTTTCCGATGGCGCCGAGCCAACCCGAGTCGATAACGGTCGAGGTCGGCTGACGCCGATCGTTGAAGAGCAACTTGCCGTCGAGCTTGACGTCTTTCAGCTCGTCGGTCGCCGCTGGCCACGTGACCGCGAGGCTGTCAAGAGTGAGCGTTGTGGAACCGGTATTGGTGACAGTCCAAGACACTTTCTTGTTGCTGAACCTCGGTTCGCCATCGATCGATACGCCGTAGAGGGTGCCGGTGCTACTCGTTCGGACGCGTCGGTTGACGTGGACTTGAACGTCGTTGCGGCGAGAGAGCGCGGCGAATTGGTCGCGATCGAGATTCGCGCCGACAGCGTCGATGAGGTCGAGTTGATGGGTGACTTCGCCTCCAACAGCGTCTACCAACTGAGAAACCAGTTCGGCGGTCTCGCCTTGCAGGATGAACGAGCGGGTTTGTTCCGTAGTGCTTGTCGGACTTTGGGCGAAGATCGCCCATCCGGAGAGCGAGAGCAATGGGATAAGCCCAAGTCGCAAGATGCGGCCAACACACTTGGCCGTTTTGTTCGATGCCATGAAAGCGAACTCCTTCGGACTATAAATCTCTGCTGGCTCTCGATCTCGTGGAGGCCGAGGCAAGAATCTCGTTGAAGACCTGACCGCTTTCCTAAGCAATCCAGGTGCCAAGCTAGTCGCAGTCGCTACTTGATCTTCTTTGGGCCACGGGGCTGTGCAGGTTGGAAGCCAGGTGACGAGTGAATCGAGACCTGGCAAGAACGACAGATTGTGGGCTCGTTCTATTTCTTCGAGTATTAAGACGCGTTCGACAGTTGCCCTGATCTGACCAGCTATCTCGCTGCAGCGATAAGAATGGCCGCCAGGTCGCCAATAAAGTTGGCGAACTGGCTCGTGAGTGCCAACATACTGGGCACTTGATTGGAAGTCATCAACACGTCGGTGACGCATTGGTGACGGGGAGATCCCTCCCAACGGGGGACGTGTTATTCCTGATCGACCCAGATGTTGACCGCGATGCCTTCGCTCATATCGCTGTCAGTCCAAGGATTAGCGTCGGTCCATGGGTTGGCGTCGGTCCACGGATTGGCGTCGGTCCACGGGTTGGCGTCGGTCCAAGGATTGGCGTCGGTCCATGGGTTGGCGTTGCCGGTGTAGGAGCCGTCCCAGGGTTGCCCGAACCCTTCGATGTAGACCATCTCGGTGACCGGGTCGTAAGCGGCCTGGCCGATGTAGTGCTCCGTGCCGGCGAGGTCAGCGTCGACATCGAGACCTGGGTTGGCGCAGCCGGTCTCTAGGCTGCCGATGGCTCCAAGCGCGTCAACCAGGCCGGCGCCTTGCTGGAACGGGCTGTAGGCTGGAGAGCCATCGTTGGCTTCGGCCGCTCGGGCGCTGGCAACCAGGCGACACTTGACGTCGTCTGGGGACAGCGAGGGATCGCTCTCGAGCATCAGTGCGACAACGCCACTGACGATGGCTGTGGCCGGCGACGTACCTGACATCTCGAAATAGGGGAAGTCTGATCGAGAGTCGGCATAAACGAGACCGCGGAAGCTGTCCCAAGGGATCATTCCCAGAATGTGGCCGCCGGGGGCGACGATCTCGGGTTTGACGAAGCGGTCGATGGTCGGGCCTGCCGCCGAGAATGAAGCCAGTACATCGTCGGTGCCGTCACCCGGTGTGAAGTTGTCGGACAGGGCGCCGACCGTGATGGCGTAGGGGTTGTTTCCCGGCACACCGATCGAGAACGGGTCTGGCCCAGCGTTACCGGCGGCTGCAACCACCACGATGCCGGCCTGCCAGGCCGCCATCACAGCCTGATTGAGAGGATCTTCCCAATAGAAGGAGACTGGCGGGCCGCTGAAGGCGAGGTTGAGCACCTGAATGCCGTAAGCGTCCTTGAAGTCGACCGCAAACTCGATCCCACGGATGACATCGGCATAAGTGCCGTCACCCTTGTCGTCAAAGGCCCGAATGGTAACCAGGTCGGCGCCGGGAGCGATGCCGTTGTAGTTGCCCGAGTCTGTCTGCTTGGCACTCAGGGCGACGCTGGTCACATGGCCACCATGGCCGTTCAAGTCTTGTTCGGCGGGAGGATTGCCTGGACCGAAATCATTGGTGTCGAGCAAAATTTCGGACACCGCGTCGTACTGGGCCAGGTATCGCCACTGCTTGCTCGCGTTGTAATCGATTGTGTTGGAGACCATCGAGTTACCGGTGTCGACAAAAGCGATGGTCACACCGGCGCCAGTAATGCCAGCGGCGTGCAGAACGTCGGCATTGGTCCGGGTCGGATAGTCAGTTTCGAGCACCGGGAAACCGTCGTCGAGTGGATCGGAATCAGAGTCGGAGTCAGAGTCCGAATCAGAGTCGGAGTCTGAGTCGGAGTCAGAGTCTGAGTCTGAATCGGAATTAGAGCCACGTCCGCGGTCTCGGCCACGCGAACTGGTGCTGACCATCAGGTTCTTGGAGATGCGGAGTGTGTCGCGTTGGTTTAGCTCCGCCAATTGCTCGTCGGTGAGCAGAGCCGCAACCCCGTTGATGATATTGAGTTCGTGGGTTAATTCACCGCCGACGCTACGCACCAGCGTGGCAGCCTCGGAGCTGTCTCGAGCCTGGACAATTAATGATTTTCTGGAGGGTTCAGCGGTGTGTCCAGAGAGGGCGATTGCGGACACGGCGATCAAAGTCAATAGGAATAGGCTGGCGGAGATCGAGGCAGATCGGATCGACGGCATGCTAACTCCTCTAAAGCTGTTTTTGCGTTGGGCAGATACCCTGACTAGCCTTAGAGCAATTGTCATGCCAATAAATACTTTAGTCACATTGGCGGATCTGGACGCGAAATGCGGCATTCCTGAGGTTCTATAACGAATTTCTCGGCGAACAAAACGGGGAGCTAGGAAAAATACCCGGTAGTTTCTTCCTGCCTATTGCGGACTATTCTGATCATTCAAGAATGCAAAATGTTCGGTCAGAAAAGGTGATTTGTATGATGCCCTAGAGTCACGTCAGTTTATTCCTACGTCTCTTGAAAGAACTGTCTCTTGAAAGAACTGTAGGAGAGAAGCAACCCCGGATCCCAGATCGTCAGGGATGACGAATCACTGCCGTTAGGGGTGCCGCAAATTGGCACCTGCTACCACCACTTCGAATCGCTCGACGTCTACTCTTCGAGAAGGAAGAAGGTCGGTGGGGCGCAGGGGTGGGTCGCGGTGTCGACGTAGGCGACGACGCTCCATTCTCCGTAGAGAGAGCTACGTACGATCTGCGTGCCCGCGACGGGCCACTCGACGCTGAGCGACTGAGCTCGAGCTTCTCCAGTCGTGGGCTGTAGAGCCTCCACCGTGAGAGGGCGTGGAAATCCTTCGACGTGTCGGAGTAGCCCTCGGTGGGCAGAGTCGCCGCTGAAAGGCTGAGTCACAACTTGATAGAGGTGCCCTTGGGGGGTCGAGATCTCGAGCCGGAGGAGATGATGAGCTTCGATCGGCTCCGGAAATCGTATTTGGAAGTCCAGATCGAGAATGCTGGTCGCTGGGAACTTGGAGAAGGTTGGCTCGGACGAGGCCCAGGCAGACAAGTCGCCCGACTCGAAGCCGTCTGCAAAGATCGCTTGTAAAGACCCGACACGAACCTCGCAGGCCGAAGAAGACCGAGCCGATTCGGTGGTTCTATGGATCGCGCGCGCCTCGGGAAGATTTTCTTGCAGCGTCCTCAGTGGGCCGGGGCGAGGAGCACCGATCAGCGGGATCTCAACGGCATACACTCGACCGGCTTCAGAACCCACGTAAAGCATGCTGTCCGACGTGTCGAGTGCTGGACTCCCGATAGCCGCATTGCCGTCACCCAAGGTGATCGAAGTGATCGACGGACTCATGCCCGAGAGCTCGAGCTCGTGAAGCTGGCCGTCACTGCCGCCGACCCAGGCAACAGGACCGGTCACTGCAACCAACGGTATCGAAGGATCGGGAATCGAGGCCACCGACCAGTCGAGACTGGCGCTGGTCCCGTTGTCGATAATCGACCACACCTTGGAGGTGGTGCTGAAGATGAGATCCGACGTGCCGAACCGCGGTGAGACGTAGCCTTTCACTGGGCCGTCGCTAGTGACGAACGGCAGGCCCCAGAGGTCATTGCCGGTGATCGCGTCGAGGGCGTGAACTTCTCCGGAGTTGGTGCCAACGTAAACCCTGCCGTTGTGCAGAATTGGGCTGCCGTCGATATCGCCGAGGGCGCGGGACCAGAGCAGGTTGGCGCTGTGGGCGCCGAAACTGAGGCACCAGACGGTGGCGGTGCTGCCCCCCGCCTTGGCGCGGCTCGCGAAGTAGAGTCGATTGTTGAAGATGTCCACCGAAGCGCTGGCGGAGATGATGCCGATGCCACTCGCGCCGCCACCGTTGTCGAAAGTCCAAGCCAGGCTACCGTCCGCCAGATTCAGACCGTAGAAGGCGCTGTCTCCCGCCGCATTGCGCATGCCTGCCAAGATCAGATCTTGGGCGCCGCCAAACACGGTGAACAGGCCGGCTGGTGCGGCCTGGACCTGGCCACCGAGATCGGGGCTTTGCCACAGCATCTGGCCGGTAGTCGCGTCAACCGCATAAACCCGTCGGTCCTGGGAGCCGAGGAACGTTACTTTGGATGCCCCGCCAATCGAGATCGGCACCACGGGTGGCCGTTCCTGGGCTGGGCCGTTCATCACCATCGGTGTCCAGTTGTCAGGCCAGGTCCCTTGATCACCTATCGTCGCCATCGAATGCAGCACGCGATCGTTGGAGACGCCGTAAACCGAACCGATCGCCGGTGGCGTCATGGCCGAAGCGCCGGTCGAATAGGCCCATTGCACCGCACCGGAGGTGTCGAAGGGGCGCGCCGACACATGCCGGGCGGCAGACATGACGCCCGAGCCGTTGTCGACGAAGGCGGTGTAGTAGGTGGTGGTGCCGTTGGTGAGGTTGTCGTGGCTCACCGAGTCATGAGCGCCAGCCGTCCCTGCCTGGTCAGCGACGAGGACGCCGTCTGTAGGATCGGTGGGGAAGGTGTCGGTACGGTAGCGGATCATCGTCGAGTCGTAGCTCGGGCCACTAGGGTTGAGCCACTCGATCTCGACCCTTTTGTCGGTGGCGGTAGCGGTCAAGAATTGGACGGCGGGGGGCGCCGAGCTGCACGAGCTCGGGACCGTCGCCTCGAGACGTACGTTGTCGACGATCCAGCCGTCGTCGGAGCTCGAGAAGGTGTCGCCACCATGGTTCCAGGCCAGCCAGACGCGTTGGCCGGCATAGGCGGTGAGATCGACGGTTTCGGGGATACAGCCGGTCGAGTCTCTGACATAGGCTGGGGCCCCGGGCCAGGGATGGCAGAAGAAAGTGCTGTTGAAGACGGCGCCGGGATAGCCGCCGACCGGAGTCAAAGGCGTAAAGTTGGGCCAGTCGTCGATACTGATCAGCAACCGTCCGCCATCCCAATCCTGGCTCGACGTCTCGAAGTCATAGTCGTGGTCAAAGCGCAGGGTGATCGACGAGGCCCCCGCTGGCAGGACGATGCCACCATCCGAAAACGGCGGTCCGCTAGAGGGCTGTAGTCCCAAGACCGCGAGGCCATCGTTGAGGGTGCTGTAAATCGGATTGGCGCTGCCGTCGTTCGAGGCCAGAGCGTTGCCGGCGCAGAAGCCGGTTTCCGGTCGGTACCAATCGTTGTTGTAGTTGCTGGGACCGCTGCCGGTGGGAGGGGGTGCACACGAGCCGGAGACATAGGGGTTGGCCTGCGTGAGCCCGAGTTGCCATAAATCTGCGGGAGTCTGGTTGCCGTCGAAGTTGTCGGCGAACAGCAAAACCGCAGCGTCGCCGCCCGCGGCGCCAGCGAGCTCGAGGGTATTGCCGTCAGTATTGCCATTGCGACAAGGCCCGTCACTGCCGGTCGCGGCGTCTTCCGCCCGCACGATGTAGTGGACTTCGACACCGTTGGTGACCGACGTGTCGTCGAACGACGCTCCGGTGACGCAAGCCGCCAGCAAGTTGCCGGGGCCCGGTGTGAAACCCGGGCTGTTGGATCGGTAGATGTTGTAGACCGCTGGTCCACCTGGACAACTCGAGCTGCCGGGTGACCAAGCGACTCGCAGCCCGCAACTGCCGCCGGAGGAGGTCGGCGTCACCGACTCGACACCGTTGAAAGCCGGCGCGACGGTGCAAGTGCCGAGCGCCCCGGCCGAGGCTTCGGCTGAAACCGCCGATTCACAGCCCGGGTTGTTCGCTGAGGTGACCACGTAATAGTAGGTTGAGCCGCCCGAGACACTGGTGTCGGCGAAGGTGGCCACGGTCAAACCGGAAGCGATCCGTTCGTAGGGTCCCCCCGGCGTTGTCGAGCGATACAAGCTGTAGGAATCGGCGGCGACTGGATTCCACCCCAGATCGATCCGATTCGAACCGTTGGGGGTGGCGGTGAGCGACATCGGTGTCGCGGGCGTCGGGCACGGTGGCGTCAGGACCCCCGAGATCACCAGAGCGTAGGGCTGTGTTGTGGTGCTGGGCTGACCATTGCCGGGAACGTTCCAGCCTGCGACGCGAACCGTCCAATTGCCAACCTGAGGAGCGCTTACCGTGGTCTGCTCGACATTGTTCGTTCGGTCGGCAGACCCGATGAGGCGGTCGACCCCGTTCGGGAAATACGTGATGCCGCCGGGAGAGATCACGGTCAAGTCGAGATCATTGACCAGCTGGGCGCCAGCGCCGAGGGTGGGGTAGGGGTCGGTCCATACCAGGGTGGCGATCAAGGGATCGGCGGACGAAGCTACCGGTACCATGAGGTCGACGAGCTGACCGGTCGTGAGGCCCGGCGTTTCGTCGTGGACTTCCATCTCTCGCGCCGGATCTTGGCCGTAGCCCGATCCGGGAAAGAGGGCAGCTTCGAGATCGACGCGGCCATATCCTTCGGCGTTGTTGGGCAGATTTCTACCCGCGTCCCAAGCCGGCGGCACTTCTTGGGTGGGGCCAGCTCCATACTGTCCGGGAGCCATATCCCAAGCGCCGTTGATCAGCGTTGCTTTGATCAGCGCTGACGACGGGTTGAAGCCGTCGGTCGGTTCAGGGATCTCGCGGGTGAATCGGCTGCCTTCGGCGTGCCATCCATCTTGGTAATACTGTCGCGTCAGGACGCTGGCGCCAGCGACCAGTGG